>CAIUWH010000120.1 GCA_903902795.1 uncultured Bacteroidota bacterium | reverse complement strand
TTTTACCATATAAGGCATATAAGTTCATTAAAGTCCTCTTTATTTTTAAAATATAATTCCTAGAAACATAAAATACGATTAATTTTTCCTTTGCCACATAAGATATATAAGTTCATTGATGCATTCTCATATTCCTTATATGCCTTATATGGTAAAAACTAACCATATAAGGCATATAAGAACATGTAAGAGTTGGATGTTTTAACATTGGTAGCATAAAAAAAACGCACCTAAACTAGATGCGTTTTCAACCAACCTAACTATGATGCGAATTAACCAATTTCAATTAAGCGTTTTGGTTTGGGTAAGGCTTCTTCTTTTTTAGGAAGCGTCACGTTCAACACTCCATTTTCGTAGGTTGCGTTGATGCTTTCGGTGTTGACTGTTTCAGGCAAAGTGAATGCTCTGCGGAACGAAGAATAGCTAAACTCTTTACGAGTGTATTTTCCTTCTGTTTCTTCTTTTTCTGATTTTTCTGATTTTTCTTCAGAAGAGATAGTTAACACATTGTGATCGATTTCGATATTAAAATCTTCTTTAGTTTTTCCCGGTGCGGCGAGTTCGATTCCGAAACTTGAATCGGTTTCTTTGATATTTACTGCAGGAACATTGGCATTGAAATTCTGCATTCCGCCTAACCAGTCTGGTTTTAATAATTCATCAATAATTGATGGAAAGGGCACTGTGTTTCTTTTAATTAAGTTCATAATTTTTATGTTTTATGTTAAACGATTTTTTAACTTCGACTAACAAAAAAAAATTATGTACCAAGAGGAAAACTAGGTCATTTTGACATTTTAAAAGTAGAATACCACCCGTAAAACTGAAAAAAAGTCGGTTTTAACAAAATGTTAACTGACTAATTAACAGGGTGTTCTATAAATTATCTTTCAAAATCAATGTTTTTCAAAACAAGGAATTAATTATGTTGCTCCTGAAAAACTTCCAATAAAAAATCGGGATGGACCATTCGCGTAGGCGATTCTTGCATCGCTTTCAAAACTCTTTTGATGGCAAACGGATTCAATCCCATATTCACTCCAATTTCATGAATTTTGATGTGCTCGCGCTCGTGTAAAATTCCGTCGCAATGCATCAATAAGGCCATACGATAAAACTGCTGAATGCGTTCAAACTCGCTTTTGATGATTTCACTGCGATGTTCTTCATGAAAAAGCTGATTCAGTTCTTCTTTCGAAATACCTAATTCGACTGCAATAAGAGATAAAAAAAGATATTCTCTCTCGTGCAATTCGCCGTCTACAATTGCAAACGCAATCATATCCGACAATAAACTAACTTTTTCCGCTTTGCTATTCATGAAATTATTATTTTTAGCTAAAATATACTTTTTTGTCAAAATTTAAAAATTAATGCATTTTAAATTGATTGTCTCCCTTTTACTGTTCTTCGTTTTTGGTAGCCTACCTGCTCAAAACAGCACGGCTAGTCCACAAGTTTTGACGTTCCTTATCGATGCGCCGCAACTGCAAACAAGTAAAAAAATTTGGGTCTATCTTCCTAAAAATTATGATGAGAACTCCAAAAAATTCCCAGTTATTTATATGCACGATGCCCAAAATCTATTTGATGCCAGCACTTCTTATGTAGGCGAATGGAACGTCGACGAAACCTTAGATAGTATTTCGGCTCAAGTCATTGTTGTCGGAATTGAACACGGTGGTGACAAACGAATGGAAGAATTTACGCCATTCAAACACCCCAAACACGGCGGTGGAAAAGCAGATTATTATCTAGATTTTATTGTCAATACCTTAAAGCCTTATGTCGATCAAAACTATAGAACCAAAACTTCAGCCTCAAACACTGCCCTTTTTGGGAGTTCGCTCGGTGGATTGGTTTCGTTTTACGGCGCATTGAAATATCCCAAAGTCTTCGGAAAAGTAGGATGTTTTTCACCAGCGTTTTGGTTCAATCGAAAAGAGATTTTTGAATTAATGGAAAGCACTTCCACGTTGAAGACAAAAGTGTTTTTCTTGTGTGGCGATAATGAAGGCGATGACGACATGGTGCGCGACCTCAATGAAATCGAACTTCAAGTCAACTCGAAACGATGCACGTGCAAAAAATTAAATAAAAAAGTGATTGTCAAAGGTGGACAACACAATGAAAAATTATGGCGTGAAGGATTTAAAAACGCGTATCTTTGGCTTTTTTAAGAGATTATAAGATTATAAGATTATAAGATTATAAGATTATAAGATTATAAGATTAAAGGTTTAATTTTAAACCACATGAAACAAATAATAATACTATGAATAACAACGATATTTTCAAAAAACTGCGGGTAGCTTTAATGCTTCGCGACGACCAAATCGAAGAAATTCTAATGTTGGTTGATTTTCGCATGTCGAAAGGCGAAATCGGAAATTTTTTCCGCAATGCCGATCATCCTAAATTTGTAGAATGCGGTGACCAAGTGTTGCGTAATTTTTTAAACGGATTGGTGATTCACTTGCGGGGCACAAAAGAAAGTCCTAAAAACCCGATGGACGTGATTGCTGTTCACAAAAAAGAGGCGCAACCGAAAGAATTCAGAGAAAAGAAAATAGAGTATAGAGAAAAGACTGAAGCTCCAAAAAAGAAATTTCCTGCTAAAAGACCTATTAAAAAAGAACCTATCGTAGAAAAAGTTCAGTTTAAAAACGGGAAGAATAAAAAATAACTTTAGATGGATTTAGCGGTACAAATCAAGCGCCAATTTCCACATTTTAATTCGGATTTGATTTCGGAACTGCTTCAATTTGCCATCGAAAAAGAAGTCCCAAAAGATACCGAGCTTATACGTGAAGGCCAATTTATCAAAGTGATTCCGCTTGTTTTTAGCGGGGTAATAAAAGTATTTACCCGTCATGAAGACAAAGAACTACTACTCTACTATATCAAACCCAACGAAAGTTGCATCATGTCGTTTTCGGCAGGCATTAATCAGCAACCAAGTAAAATATATGCTGTAACTGAAGAAGACTCGCATTTACTTTTAATTCCAGCCGAAAAATTATCGAAGTGGACCAAACAATTTCCCGATTTTAATTCACTTTTTTTTCTCCAATACAATTTGCGTTACTCTGATTTGTTGAACACGATCAATTCACTACTTTTTGATAAATTAGACAAGCGTGTCCACGATTATTTGAAAGAAAAAGTAGCGGTAACCCAACACAATCCTTTGAAGATTTCACACCGTCAAATTGCCAGCGAACTTGGGACAGCACGAGAAGTGGTTACGCGAATTATGAAGAAATTAGAAATGGAAGGAAAGGTCAAACAAAGTGCCACTACCATAGAAATCTTAGAGTAGTGACTAAAGTCACTGTAAACCCTTTTTATACTACTTAGATTTGTCTCATATTAATCTTTTACATTATGAAAAAAAATATGGGTTCAGCAGATAAAATAATCCGATTGATTATTGCTGCAGTGTTGGCTTTTTTATTCTACAACGGTACAATAACAGGAACTGTGGGAATCGTAGCGGTAGTAATTGCAGCGGTATTCGCCTTGACTAGTTTAGTGAGCTTCTGTCCGTTATATCCTTTATTGGGAATTAATACGTGCTCTGTTAAGAAATAACCACATCAACGTACAAAAAAATCCCGAGCTTAAACTCGGGATTTTTGATTTATTTTGTTAAAAGGACTAAAGTCCGTTTCAATTGACTTTAAAGTCCATTTTTATTCATTAAGAAAGCGCTTTCTGCACTTGATCTGCTGCTTCTTGAAATTGTGTAGCTGATAAAATAGGCATACCCGAATTGTCAATCAATTCTTTTGCAATTTCAGCATTGGTTCCTTGTAAACGAACGATGATTGGCACTTTAATAGCGTCACCCATGTTTTTGTATGCATCAACAACTCCTTGAGCCACACGATCGCAACGAACGATTCCTCCAAAGATGTTAATCAAAATTGCCTTTACATTTGGATCTTTTAATATAATTCTAAAAGCTAATTCCACACGTTTTGCATCAGCGGTTCCACCTACGTCAAGGAAGTTTGCTGGCTCAAAACCTGCATATTTAATCAAATCCATTGTTGCCATTGCTAATCCCGCTCCATTCACCATACAACCCACTGTTCCATCTAGGTCTACATAGTTCAATCCAGCTTCTTTAGCTTCAACTTCAATCGGATTCTCTTCTCTAACATCGCGCATTTCAGCGTATTTTACCTGACGATATAATGCGTTATCATCAATATTTACCTTGGCATCAACTGCCATTATTTTGTTATCCGATGTTTTTAAAACTGGGTTGATTTCAAACATTGACGCATCAGAACCGATATAGGCTGCATACAATGATTCAATAAACTTCACCATTTCTTTAAAAGCATTTCCACTAAGTCCTAAATTGAATGCTACTCTTCTAGCTTGAAAACCTTGCAATCCAACCTGCGGATCAATCTCTTCAGTAAAAATTAAATGCGGAGTATGTTCTGCAACTTCTTCAATATCCATTCCTCCTTCGGTAGAATACATGATCATGTTTCTTCCTGTAGCTCTGTTTAAAAGTACAGAAACATAAAACTCACTCGTTTCACTTTCACCTGGATAATACACATCTTCTGCAATCAACACCTTGTGAACCGTTTTCCCTTCTGGCGGAGTTTGCGGCGTAATCAACTGCATTCCAATAATCTGTTCAGAAATTTCAGTAACTTGCTCTAGGTTTTTTGCTAGTTTAACACCACCACCTTTACCTCTTCCGCCCGCGTGAATTTGGGCTTTGATAACATACCAACTGGTACCCGTTTCAGTAGTTAATTGTTTGGCTGCTGCAACTGCCTCAACTGGATTATTAGCTACAATTCCACGTTGAACGCGTACACCATATTTTGCTAAAATTTCTTTCCCTTGATATTCGTGTATATTCATAATAAAAGTTTGTCGTTTATAAAGTTTCACAAAAGTAATTAATTAGAATGAATACTAAAAGAAATGTATACCAATTTACTAACTTTCTTTCTTGAATTGTCATCCTGAGCTTGTCGAAGGATTGAAGCGGATGGTTTGGGCGTTCTTGGTTTCCATTTTCCTGCTCTCGTCAGTCGCTTTGCCTTGTTTGAAAACAAGTCAAGAGCTTCAACAATGACGAGATCAGGGCTAGTTTGTTATCGTATTGCAAAAAAATCAATGCAAAAAATAACAATTTCGCAGAAATGTAAACTCACTTTGAATTCGCTGGTTCAAAAAGTATCTTTGCAAAAAAAAGAAGGCAGAAGGCAGCAACAGAAGGCAGATGTAAAAACTTGAAACTTGAAACCTGAAACTTGAAACTTGACCCGAGGCGCAGCCGAATTGTATGGAGCGTAGCGGAATAAAACCCTTAAACTAATAATCATGCAACCCAAAGAGTTACTTACACTTGCGGAAGAATTTGGTAGTCCGTTATACGTTTATGATGCTGCGACGATTGAACACCAATACAATCGTCTAAAAAATGCTTTTTCAAAAGTAGAAAATCTTCGTATCAACTATGCGATGAAGGCATTGTCCAATTTATCGATTTTGAAGTTAATGAAAAAGTATGGTTCAGGTTTAGATACTGTTTCTATACAGGAAGTTCAATTGGGCTTACATGCTGGTTTTTCTCCTGATTCAATCATATTCACACCCAACGGTGTTTCATTTGAAGAGATCGAAGCCGTAGCCGAATTGGGCGTACAAATCAATATTGACAATCTGTCAATTTTAGAACATTTTGGAACAAAACATCCTAAAATTCCCGTTTGCATTCGCATTAATCCGCATGTCATGGCAGGCGGTAATGAAAATATTTCGGTTGGTCATATCGACAGTAAATTCGGAATTTCAATTTATCAAGTACCACATATTTTACGAATTGTTGAAAATACGGGAATGCATATCAATGGCATTCACATGCATACCGGTTCGGATATTTTGGACATCGAAGTATTTTTATATGCAGCCGAAATCCTATTTGACACAGCGAAACAATTTAAGGAACTTGACTTCCTTGATTTTGGCTCGGGTTTCAAAGTGCCTTACAAAAAAGGGGATATCGAAACCAATATCGAAGAACTCGGAAAAAAACTCAGCAAACGCTTTTTGGCCTTCGAGAAAGAATACGGTCGAACGCTAACTTTAGCTTTTGAGCCGGGAAAGTTTTTGGTCAGTGAAGCTGGATTTTTCTTAGCTAAAGTAAATGTAGTAAAACAAACTACTTCGACTGTTTTTGCTGGAATTGATAGTGGATTTAACCATTTAATTCGTCCAATGCTTTATGGATCTCAACATAGTATAGAAAACATTTCCAATCCAAAAGGAAAAGAACGGTACTATACAGTTGTGGGCTATATCTGCGAAACCGATACTTTCGCTAACAACAGACGCATTGCCGAAATTCATGAAGGTGATATGCTGTGTTTTAAAAATGCTGGTGCCTATTGCTATTCGATGTCGTCCAATTATAACTCTAGATACAAACCAGCAGAAGTGTTGTCGAAAGACGGAAAAGGAATCTTAGTTAGCAAACGAGAAACTTTTGATGATTTGGTTAAAAACCAGATTATGATTGAGGTTTAATTCAGATAATTGTAAAAACAAAAAAATCCGCTACAAAAGTGGATTTTTTTTGTAACAATTAGTTTTGAATCACTTCTTGAAAACTTCACTCAATACTTCGCTACTGGTTGAATTCGGCAAGGTTATTTTCAACAATTGTGAAATGGTTGGGGCAATCTGAGTAATCACTTTTTTGTCGTGCGACTCGCCTTTGGGAATGTTCCAGCCGTAAAAAATAATGGGCACGTGTGTGTCGTAGGTGTATGGCGAACCATGTGTAGTTCCTGTTGCCGAATATTCCACATAACCAGGTTTGTAAACGAAATACAACTCCCCGTTTTGCGTCGGATCGTATCCTTTCGAAATAGCTACAAGCAATTCGTCATTAGAGGAACTAGTCAAAATTTCTTCTTCAGTATAGACTCTTTTCACATATTCTTTAGTGTACAAATAATCTTTGAAGGACTGTTTTACGTCGGTCAAATTTAGTCCCTTTGAACGAATCATCTCTTTATCGAAAAACACATTAAAACTATCGTATTTCAAAATCAAATCTTCACCAAAAGTAGCTTTAGAAAAATCCTTTAGATCCGATTCAACAGTCTTATAATAAATATTATTTACTTGATAATTATTGTCTTTTAGGTGTGTGACATTTTCTGCACCCGCGTGATCGGCAGTTAAAAAAACGAGGTAATTATTTTTTCCAACCGTTTTATCCAAATGGGCTAAGAAGTTAGCTATCGTTTGGTCCAGTCTCAAATAGGTATCTTGAATTTCGATTGATCGCGGTCCGAATGTATGCCCAATATAGTCGGTAGAAGAGAAACTAATTGCTAAAAAATCAGTGATGTCATCTTTCCCCATGTCTTCTTTTTCGATGGCTCGTTCTGCTAAGTCGACTAGTAGATCATTTCCATATGGACTCACCCGAATCACCCCAGCATCATTATTTTCCAACATTTCCTTCATATTGTATGGAAAAAATGGCATCTTTTGGTATAACTTCCCTTCGTAAGGGTTGTCATCAGGAAGGCTTTCGTTGTACGTTTCCTTTGGCTTGAACAAACTCCATCCCTTATCTGCATAAGCAATATACTTTTTTTCTTTGTTAAAATCATCCATCCAAGTCGGTAATTTTGTACCATAAAACGAACTCGAAATAAACTCACCCGTTTTGCAATACCAAAAAGCCCAATCGGCAAAATGTCCCGCAGGAAGAATCGCTCCACGGTCTTTAATACTAATACCGATTACCTTACTTTTAAAATTAGTTGCTAATTTCAATTCATCGGTAATGGTTGTGCTTTGCAGATTTTTCGGAGACATTTTTCCTTCAGTTTCAGTTCCGGAAACTAAGGTAGAAACCGAAGCGTCATCGGTACAATAGACTTGCTTTTTTAAGGTACGGTGGAACCACTCGTTACTTACAATTCCGTGCATCGAAGGCGTCGTGCCGGTATATACCGATGCGTGCCCAGGCGCTGTATATGTTGGCATAAAGTTGTAATGTGCGTTGTGAAACGTGTAGCCGTTATTCATCAATCGCTTGAAACCATTTTCTGAAAAATCGCTTTGAAATCGATATAAAAACTCCATTTTCATTTGATCAACGACTATTCCCACAACTAATTTTGGACGTTCTTGAGCTTGGTTATGGATAGAAAAAAGGAAGAATGCAATCCAGATTAACTTTTTCATTAGGATAGAGTATTTATACAAAAGTAGTATTTTGATTGGGAATGCGTGTGAAGAAATTGGTAAGAATTACGATCAGAAATAAACTCTGTCGTTTTTTTGTTTTTTAAACACATAGAAGCATAGAATCTTAAAAATAGAAGAAAGAACATTTCATTTTTACATAGACTTTTATAGACAACAACTATTTACGAGCACTAATTAATAAATCATCTATTAATTGAATGGTGTAGATAATATATTTCCTATTAATTATTTTGCCACAGATTAATAGGATTAAAAAGATTTTCCTGTAACATAATTAAATTTAATCTGTGCTAATCTTTAAAATCAGTGGCTTAAAAAAACATCAATATTTCTTTGAATAGCGCAATTAAAAATTAAAATTCTGTACTTCGATTTTCATCATTTCAAACTCGGCTATCACTTCATTAATGATATCTTCAACGGGTTTAATGTCGTGAATTAATCCGGCAATTTGTCCGATTTCCAATTCACCTTCCACTAAATCTCCTTCAAACATGCCGCGTTTAGCTCTTCGTTTTCCTAATAATTCTTCTAGATCTTCTTTGGTCGGACACTTAGCGTAAAGCTCTTGAAGATCATTGTAAAATTTATTTTTGATTAAACGTACAGGCGCTAATTCTTTTAAAGTAAGTTGCGTATCGCCTTCGCCCGTTTCAATAATTGTTTTTTTGAAATTGTCGTGTGCTGAGCTTTCAGTAGAAGCTGCAAATCGGCTACCCATTTGAACTCCATCTGCGCCGAGAACCATCGCGGCCAGCATTCCGCGACCCGTTGCAATTCCGCCTGCAGCAATCAAGGGAATAGTAATGTTTTCGCGCACCATCGGAATCAACGTAAGTGTAGTGGTTTCTTCTCTTCCGTTGTGTCCGCCGGCCTCAAAACCCTCGGCTACGACCGCATCTACTCCGGCTTCTTGCGCTTTTAAAGCAAATTTAGAACTACTGACTACATGCACTACTGTAATTCCGTTTTCCTTTAAGTGCGACGTCCATGTTTTGGGATTTCCTGCTGATGTAAAAACAATTTTCACCCCTTCTTCAATGATGATGTTGATGATTTCTTCAATATTGGGATACAACATCGGCACGTTCACGCCAAAAGGTTTATTGGTTGCTTTTTTGCATTTCTGAATGTGTTCGCGAAGTACATCGGGATACATCGAACCCGCGCCAATTAGTCCCAATCCGCCAGCATTACTCACAGCGCTGGCTAATTTGTATCCACTATTCCAAATCATCCCGCCTTGAATGATGGGATACTCTATATTGAAAAGTTGTGTGATTGTATTCATTAATTTTTAATGATTTTCCCCTGATACGTTTGATCGGAAGTATCTAACGTGAAGTAGTATATTCCTGAATTTAATTGATCTAACGCTATGTTTTGAATGGAATTTTCCACTTTTGAAGTAAAAACCAATTGACCTAAACCATTGTATAATTTAATTTCGTTGGGCGAAGATTGAGACGGAATCACAAAAGTCACGGCCCCATTTGTTGGATTAGGAAAAAATTGAAAACGTTCAATCTGACTTTGATTGGTAGACAATAGAGCATTTTGTAACGCCAATTGGAAGTCGGGAATTCCATATCCGTATTGTTCATTTGGATTGGCAAATCGATCGGCAGATCCTTTTATGAAATCGACCACTTGTTGATTGGTCAAACTTGGAACAGCTTGCCAAAAACTAGCTATCATTCCGGCCATAATCGGACCTGAAAAAGAAGTTCCGCTGGCCGTCTGAATGTTTCCTGCTGTATTGGCCACAACCGACGCTTGTCCTTGTGCCATCAAATCAGGTTTTACCCGATTGTCAAAACTGGGCCCGATTGAGCTAAAAGAAGCGTATTGTTCGTTAAATTGCACGGCTCCAATTGCTAATACATTTGTGGCTTCGGCAGGAACGCCGACATGAGGTTGTGACGAATTACCGCTATTGCCCGCACTTGCCACTACGACCATTCCTTTTGAGAAAGCAAAATTTGCTCCTCTTGAAGCAAAAGCTTTATTCCCAATCATGTCGCTATAAGTATGGCTATAATTCGGATTATCATAACCAAAATATCCTAATGAAGAAGTAATAACGTCTGCTCCAAGTCGATCTGCTTCCTCAGCTGCTTCCACCCAATAGCTCTCTTCTACTGGATTTTCTTCGGTTACATCTTCGGTTACAAACAAGTAATATTGAGCATTGGGTGCGGTTCCAACGAGTTGACCTTCTACAAAACCTCCCATACAGGATAATACCAGTGTTCCGTGATTATGAAGCGAATATAAGTCCGTGCTTTGACTCACATAGTTGTATCCACCTAAAATTAAATTATTGTCAAATAAACGTTGGAAAGGCGCGGTTGAATTTACATTTATGAATCCGGAATCTAAGACAGCTATAATTTTTCCTGCTCCAGTATAATTTGCTTGATGCAATAAATGACCGTTGAGCATCTCGATTTGATTTTGCGAATTTCCATAATTGAAATTTTCAGTCACATCCATCGACTTGTTAATCGGTATAATCGGCTGAGGCATGCTTTGTCTGCCAGAAACATTTAGCGATTCATCGGCAAACACGATGCTTTCTACAAACGACAGATTAGTTAACGCATTGATATCGGTAACACTTCCCCGAACGTGAACACAATTCAGCCATTTCGACTTTGCTTTGAGTGTGATCCCTTGACTAGCGGCAACTTGATTAACATATAAGGGTTCGATTGGTGCATCGTTTGATTGCAACGAGATACCTTGCGCCGCTCTCCGATCTAATGCTCGTTGGGTAAGCATTTGCGTTGGATTGTCTAGATAAAACTGTGCGTTGGGTTTATCGATGAAATAAATCCACGCATCTTCCTCTTGTGAAAAAGAGACAAGCGGAAGTACTAAAAGTAATAAATAGGTTAACTTTTTCATAGTATTCTAAATTTGGATTCTTCAAAAATACAAAAAATAAAGTCAAAATCAACATTAAGAAATTACACCCGAACCGATTAATTCATCTCCTATATTCCAAGCAACAAACTGACCTTCAGTTATGGCCGATTGCGGAGATTCGAATTGAACATACAAACCACTGCTGAATTGAAACAGGGTCGCCTTTTGCAATTCTTGTCGGTATCGAATTCGGGCCAAAACTCCCATAGACTCACCTTCTTTAAGTGCTAAATCTTCACGAACCCAATGAATTTCAGAAGGCTGCACACGTAAAGTCTTTTTGAATAAACCGGGATGCGTTGCGCCTTGGCCTGTATAAATAGCATTCGTTTTTACGTCGTTAGCGATGATGAAAAGTGCTTCTTTGGTTCCGCCTACATTTAAACCTTTACGTTGTCCAATGGTGAAATAATGCGCACCTTGGTGTTTTCCAACTACTTTTCCGGATTGCGAATTGTATTCAATAGAAGTAGATTCGTATTGAAGTTGTTCTTCGAATGATTGGAATGTGGGTGCAATTCGGTTATAGATTTCATTATCCGGAGCAATTTCATAAATCAGTCCTTCTTTGGGTTGAAGTTGTTGTTGTAAAAATTCGGGTAAGCGCACTTTTCCGATGAAGCACAAACCTTGTGAATCTCTTTTTTCGGCGGTAACCAAATCTAATTGTGTGGCAATTTCGCGTACTTGTGGCTTAGTCAATTCACCAATAGGAAACAATGACTTGGCCAATTGATCTTGCGATAACTGACAAAGAAAATAGGATTGGTCTTTGTTGCCGTCTTTTCCTGCAAGTAATTGATAAACGGCTTTCCCATTCACTTCGAGTTCACCTTTTCTGCAATAATGACCAGTTGCTACAAAATCGGCTCCCAAACTCAGTGCAATTTTCATGAACACATCAAACTTAATTTCGCGGTTACATAATACATCGGGATTGGGTGTACGTCCGTTTTCGTATTCCTTAAACATATAATCGACAATCTTGTCTTTGTATTGTTCGGATAAATCGACGGTTTGAAATGGAATTCCGAGTTTCTCTGCTACCAATAATGCGTCGTTGCTGTCTTCGAGCCACGGACATTCATTGGAAATGGTAACCGAATCATCGTGCCAATTTTTCATAAATAAACCAATAACTTCGTAGCCTGCTTCTTTTAAAAGATAGGCTGCGACGCTCGAATCCACACCACCAGAAAGTCCCACTACAACTCGTTTCATACGACAATTACTTTATTTTTTGCAAAATTACAGTATTAAATAAAAAAAGGTATATGCTTTTGATTATAAAAACATATACCTGTGTAAATAGTATTTATATCTATTTAAGGCACTTAGTAATAATTCAGAATTTTAAAAAATTAAACACATAGAATCATAGAAAAAAAAGAGTTAGATAGACCAATTCTTGGTTTAGCATAGCTATGATTTACTATGTTTAAGTGAAACGTCTTGATGCAATAATAAAAACTATACTAATATGTGTTAAGAACAAAATGAATTGCAACCAACCGCTAATTTATAGAAGTTACTCTAGTGGATCTTTGGTGATTTTTTTCTTTTGAAATTTCTTTCCTTGCAGGTTCATGTTCTTTTTGACCAACTTTCCGTTTTCTTTAAAATCCCACATTCCAGTTTTCTTGCCATTGGTAAAAATTCCTTTAGCGGTAATAGTGTCGTCAGCATCTTTGAAAACAGCTAGTCCATTATACACATCATTTTTAAACATCGACTCTTCCAGAATAATTCCGTTCTCAGCATACTTTTTATATACTCCTTCTTTTTTTCCTACTATATAGGTTGTTTCTTCTGCCAATACACCGGTTTTATAGTACACTTTTCGAATTCCGTTAAGTTTTCCTTTACTATAAAATTCGATGGTCATGAGTTCTTTCGATTCAAAATGGTAGTATTTCCATTCACCTTCATATAGCTTATTAATTAATTTTCCTTCACTAACTTTAAATCCTTTTTGATTATAAAATATAGTATAACAGGAATTATCAGCCGAATTGAATTCTCGAGTTGCAATAACTGTATTTGCCTTCGTATCGTCAAAAAATTTAAATATACCTGTTTCTTTGCCATGCACAAACTCGCCTTCATATCGCAGCCGTTTGGACGATTCGTGGTAGCCTTTCCACAAACCATGTTTTTGACCTTTATCATCAAGCTTGTTGATTTCTTGAGCGCTACCCGAACAAACCATTAGTAAGAGAACAAATAAAAATTTCATCTAATTATTATTTAAGTATTGTTGAATAACTAAAATAGTGCCATTTTATTGCTCAAAAATAATTCAATTTTGCCAAAATCCCACATCTGCTAAAATTACTACAAAAATAATTTCTGAATTGTTTAACTATATTAGACCATTTTTTTCAACTATCCTAAATATAGCGGCCTATCGATACTTTTCATCTTAAACAAAATAGTTAATTTATATGTAATTGAAAATAATGTTTAATCTTTTTATATTTTCGTTAAACAAAATAAAATACTTTTACAGAAATAATTTAAAATCAAAAAAGCAATGAAAACAAACAAATTAAAAATCATGGCGTTAATTGCATTATTTGCAGTAACATTCTCATCATGCAGTGATGACGACAGCACACCAGTTCAACCTGATAACACAATTACTGGACTTGCTTCCCGTACAAGTGACTTATCAATTCTAGTGCAAGCACTAACTAGAGCTAATTTGGCAACTACCTTACAAGGTAATGGACCATTCACCGTTTTTGCCCCAACAAATGCTGCTTTTACTTCATTCTTAAGTGCTAATGGATTTGCTAATTTAGAAGCTGTACCAGTTCCAGTTCTTAGAGAAATTCTATTAAACCATGTGGTAAGTGGTTCGGTTCAATCAACTGCATTAGTAAACAACACCTATATTAAAACATTAGGAAAAGGTTCTGCATCAGCAACCAATACTTTAAGTATGTATGTAAACACTACAAGTGGTGTCCGTTTGAATGGAGTTTCAACTGTAACGACTGCAAACGTACTTGCTTCTAATGGTGTTATTCATATTGTTAACGGAGTAATTGGATTGCCAACAATTGTTACGCACGCTGCTGCTAATCCGAATTTTTCGACTTTAGCAACTATTGTAACAAGTACTGCTACTAACGGAAACGGATTTGGAGATCAAACTGCCGTTGCGACTGCTTTGACTACCAATGCAACTCCTTTAACAGTTTTTGCTCCTACTAATGCTGCTTTTGCTGCAGCTACTGCTCCTGGAGGATTCGCAGCTACTGCCACACCAGCGCAAGTAACTACTGTTTTACAATACCACGTTACAGGAGCAGGAAATGTTTTGGCTGCTTCATTGACAAACGGACAAGTAATTCCTACAGTTACGTCGCCAGTGCAAAATTTAACTGTTAATTTAACGGGTGGTGCAAAATTAATTGATACAACTCCAACTGCGAGTAACATCATTGTAACTGATGTACAATGTGCTAATGGTGTAATTCACGCGGTAGATAAAGTACTACAACCGACTCTTTAATTTTGAGTACATTAGGATGATTTCCTCATCATCCTAATCTATTGATTATTATTGGTTTGTTTGGAACCCTCAATTTCGGTTGGGGGTTTTTTATTTTTGATGGGTATACGAACCCAATTCAATTGCTCGAGCATTCGCCGCATGCATCGCTTTAACGATGGCTTCATTCACTTGAGTATCCTGAAATATTAGCAAAGCACTTTCGGTAGTGCCACCTTTGGACGCCACTTTTTTAATCCACTCCTCATTAGAAAGGGAATAACTATTCTGAATGGCCACCGAACCCATAAAGGTCTGATTCACGAGTAATTCGGCTTCCGATTCGTTGAAACCTAATTCAACCGCAGCCTGAATCATCGCATCCATAAAGTAAAATACATACGCCGGGCCGCTTCCCGAAATGGCTGTAGCTGCATTAAGAAGTTCTTCTTTTTCAACATATACTGATTTTCCGGTGGTATTGATTAAGTTTTGCACGATGAATAATTCCTTTCGATCAACCTCTGAAGAAGCCGAAAATACGGTCATTCCCATACCGATTTGCGTAGGAATATTTGGCATAGATCGAATGATTTTGTACACTTTCAATTCCTCTTTTATGCGGTTGATGGTAACACCTGCCATAACTGAAAGTACGAGTTGGTTCTGATTCAAGAATGGTTGAACCGTTTGAGCCAAAGCAGCAAAATCTTGCGGTTTAACCGACAGAATGATGATGTCTAATTCGCTGATAATTAATGTTGGATTGGTAAAGAAATTGGATCTAGGAATACCAAATTCGCCATCGTTTGTAACTTCGTTTCGACTCAAGACGTAAATGTCATCCTGTTTTATAAATCGAGAACTGATAAATCCATTGGCATAGGTTTTACCCATATTACCAAAACCCATAATCATCACTTTCATAGTTGTAGTATTTAAAAAGAGTTCTGAAAAAACTAACTTTTATCAGAACTCTTGTAGTAATGTACTTGATCTTACTTCTTTTGTGCTTTTTGCGCTTCGGCCTGTTCCATCATTTCACGCATTTTCTTTTGGAACTTACTTTCTGTTTTTGGTTTGGCTTTATTTTCTTGTATCTGCGCATGGATTTTCTCACTGTCAATGAAGTATTTTTTGATTACAATCATTATTCCGATGGTGATCAAGTTGGATATTAAGTTGTACAAACTCAATCCGGATCCGTAATTATTAAAGAAAATCAACATCATAATCGGTGACAAATAAATCATAATTTTCATGATTTTGGCCATATCAGGCATGCCTTCTTGCTGGGGTTGCGCCATGGCTTGATCTCCCGAAGTCATTTTCATATAGAAGAAAATGGCAATAGAAGCCAACAAAGCGAATAAACTAATGTGGTCGCCGTAAAGTGGAATATTGAACGGCAATTTCAGTATTGAATCAAAAGAAGATAGATCGTCTGCCCATAAAAACCCTTTTTGTCTTAGATCGACTGACGTTGGAAAGAACAAAAACGAGGCATACATAAACGGAAGTTGAATCAAGGCTGGAATACAACCTGCCATTGGATTTACGCCAGCTTTGTTGTATAACTTCATGGTTTCTTGTTGTTTTTTCATCGGATCTTTTCCGAATTTTTCACCCAATTCCATTATTTCTGGTCGCAAGACTTTCATTTTCGCTTGTGATAAAAACGACTTGAAAGTAATTGGAGACATCGCTAATTTTATCAATATGGTAAAGATGATGATGGCGATTCCTAATCCCATGAACGAACTTAAAAATCCGAATAAAGGAACGAAAATGAATTTGTTGATCCATCCGAACACTCCCCAACCTAATGACACAATTTCATCTAAGTTCCGGTCGTAATCGCTTAACATTTTATAATCTGCCGGACCGAAATACCAATTCATTTCATAATCTAATTCGCCGTTGGTATACGCTAAAGGCGCAACAGTTTTGAATTGTTTGGTAAAAACGGTGTCAATTTTTTCGTCTTTGATTAAATCCAGTGATTTAATTGAAGCTTTTTCTAGTGGTGTTTTGGTCAATAAAACCGTAGTAAAGAGATGTTGCTTGTATGCGATGTACGTTACCTTTTCTGGATTCTCTTCCTTTTCCGCGCCTTGACCGGTATAGTCGTCTTTTCCATCTTCGTATTCAAAAACCGATTCCGTATAGCGATTTTCATACGAAATACTTTTTTCGTTGCGGTAGGTCTTTAAATCCCACGATAAATTGGCAGGTTTGGATGAATTAATCGCTTTGCTCAATCCTTGGGAACGCACTTCAAAGTCGAGCATGTACTCTTCTTTGGCTTTCAAAACGTATTTGTATTCAAGGAACTCGTTGGCACCCGATCTTAATTTCATCGAAAGCACTTGATTGTCGCCAATTTTACTCAATGTAGGCTCGAAATACACATCTTTGGTATTTAAAACGCGGTTATCAGCGGTTTGCAATTCGATGTTGAAATTGGAGTTTTGGTTTTTGATCAATGAAACCAATTCGCCCGAATTCTTTTTTAATTTTTCGAATTTCTTAAGCGTAACTTCAGAAATGGTTCCGCCTTTGTTGGCCACAATGACTTTGAGCACGTCGTTTTCTAAAGTTGTAAAACCTTCTTTCGCTGTTGGCAAAGTAGCCGAATAGGCAAAACTGCCTAATGTAGTTTGAAGTTGTTTTATTTTGGTTGTATCAGAAACGGTTGTATCGGCAGTAACTGCAGCTATTTCTTTAGTAGCAATTTCTTTTGCTTTTTGTTGTTTCTGTACTTTTTCTTGTTTCGCCTTTTCGATTTGTTCTTTTTCTGTACTTTTTTGATTGTTGTACATCATCCACATGACGATACCAAAAATCAAGGCAAATCCGATGATAGAATTTAAGTCAAATTTCTTTTGTTCCATAGTGTACTTCCTTTGCAGGAATTTTATCAATTTATATATGTGTCGTCTTTCCGACTGTTTTGTTTCTATTTTACCGCAATAGTTGTAAAAAACTACTGATTTAGTAACCCGAGCCTTTGCTGACTAGCCCTGATCTCGTCACTGTTGGAGCTCTTGTCTCGTTCTCAAAACGGGGCAAAGCGACTGACGAGAGCAGGAACAAGGTTTACAAAAATTACTACTGATTCGCTCCTGAACGGACAACTCCAGAGTTGTCCCTACGCTGTTTTTAAATCACGTGCCAACTTCTCTTTTACAATTGCGGCTACAAAGCTAACAAAAATTGGCTGTGGATTGGCCACGGTACTTTTATATTCGGGATGGTACTGCACACCGATGAAAAAGGGATGGTTTTTGAGTTCTATAATCTCGACCAAACCGGTATCTGGATTGATTCCGGAACTGATTAAACCTGCGCTTTCCAACTGAGTGGCGTACGTATTATTATATTCATAGCGGTGTCGATGACGCTCTTCGATTTGAGTTTTTCCATAAATCTGATGAGCTAGAGTGCCTTCTTTGATGTTGCATTTCCACGAGCCTAAACGCATGGTTCCTCCTTTATCGGTAATGGTTTTCTGACTTTCCATCAAATCGATCACAGGATTTTTGGTATCGGGATTCATTTCGGTTGAATTAGCATCGGCCAAACCAAGAACAGTTCGAGCATATTCGATAACTGTCATTTGCATGCCGAGGCAGATTCCGAAAAACGGAATGTTATTTTCACGTGCATAGCGTACCGTTGCGATTTTACCTTCGATTCCGCGTTCACCAAATCCAGGTGCTACTAATATGCCGTCAATTCCTTCGAACATACGTGCTGCCGAATTTGCATCGATGTGTTCGGAGTGAATACTCACCACATTTACTTTCGTTTCGTTGGCCGCACCTGCGTGGATGAACGATTCTAAAATCGATTTGTATGAATCTTGCAACTCGACGTATTTTCCAACCAAACCAATACTAATGGTATGTTTCGGATTTTTAAGTCGGTGTAAGAAATCGTTCCACTGCGTTAAATCGGGTGTTGATTTCTCAGGTAAATTTAATTTTTTCAAGGCAACCACATCCAAACCTTCTTCGAGCATTAAATTAGGTACTTCATAAATGGTTTTAGCATCTATGGATTGGATTACTGCTTCGCGCTTTACGTTGCAAAACAAAGCAAGTTTCTGACGCAATTCGTCCGACAATTCGTGTTCGGTTCTGCACACTAAAATGTCGGCTTTGATTCCACTTTCCATCAAGGTTTTCACCGAGTGTTGGGTAGGTTTTGTTTTTAATTCGCCTGCTGCTGAAAGATACGGAACAAGCGTTAAATGAATGACGATGCCGTTGCTTTCACCCAATTCCCAAACGAGTTGACGCACCGATTCGATGTAGGGTAACGACTCAATGTCACCAACAGTTCCGCCGATTTCGGTGATTACGATATCAAAATTGCCCGTATTACCAAGCAATTGCATGCGTTCTTTGATTTCGTTGGTGATGTGCGGAACCACTTGAACGGTTTTTCCTAAAAATTCGCCACGCCGTTCTTTTTCAATAACAGAAAGATATACTCTTCCGGTGGTAACGTTGTTGGCTTGCGATGTAGGAACATTCAAAAATCGTTCGTAATGCCCTAAATCGAGATCAGTTTCAGCTCCGTCGTCGGTTACATAACATTCGCCGTGTTCGTAAGGATTTAAAGTTCCGGGATCGACATTGATGTAGGGATCAAATTTTTGAATGGTCGTTCGGTAACCTCGTGCTTGTAATAATTTTGCTAGTGAAGCCGCTATGATTCCTTTTCCAAGAGAAGAAGTCACACCGCCCGTAACAAAAATGTATTTCGTCTGATTCATTGTATTGGTTGTTGTTGTTGTTGTGTTGTCGTTGTTGTAAAAAACGATGCAAAAATAGGAATTTAAAATGGATTGTTAGAACGTTAGAACGTTAGATTTTTAGAAAAAAAAGAATCCAACAGTCTAACGTATCTAAGCAGTCTAAAAATCTTACAATCTTAAAGTCTTACAGTCTTACAATCCCTATAGCGGTTTAGGATAGTGCTTTTTAACATTCCGCACCAATTCTTCCAAACCGTTTAATTTGAGTTCGTACACAAGTTGCAGTTGTTCGCCCAACTGACCTTTGGGAAGGTGATTGTTTTTTAGCCATACCAAGTAATATTCGGGTAGGTCGATTAGAAAACGTCCTTCGTATTTTCCGAAAGGCATTTTGGTATGAGCTAATTTGATGAGAAGTTGTTGTTGGTCGTTCATTTGTTTAGAGAAAAGAAGAAAGAAGAAAGACATTATCTATCTTTCAGCGAAACGGTCTTGCTTCTTTCAGCGAAGCGGTCTTGTTTCTTTCAGCGAAGCGATCTTGCTTCTTGAAGCGAAGCGGTCTTGAATCTACTTCCAATTAAACGTTACTTCTTTCTCAATATCCGGATGCAAACTCAGCAAAACGGGACAGGTCATCGCACTTCGTTCTAAAATCGTTTTGTTTTTATCGGATGTATCGATTGACATATTCAATTCGACTATAATTTTGGCAATTTTACGAGGTTCGGCTTGCATGATTTTGGTCACTGAAAGAGTAGAGTCTTTTAAATCAACATCTAAGTCTTTCGATTTTATGGCCATAATCGAAACCATGCAACTTCCTAAAGCAGTTGCCACTAAATCGGTTGGAGAAAAGGCTTCCCCTTTGCCGTGATTGTCAGTGGGTGCATCGGTTAGAATTTGAGTTCCCGATTGCAAATGAATACATATCGTTCGTAATTCACCTACATAAGTTATGCTTGAAGTAGCCATTATTGTGCTTTTTTTATCGTTAAATCGGGTTGATAGGTCAAAATATAAACGCCTTTATTTTGGTAACCGCCTTTTGCATTTTTGGTGTAATCGAATTTACTCTCTAAGTGTTCAGAAACAGATGTTTGAGTAGTTTCTTCAAACGATGCGTCTTGTGACAAGCGCAATAAAGCATCAAAGGTCACATCAAAACCACGTATCGCAAACTGATTGGGTGATACTTTATTGAGTGCACGGTATTCCTTTTCAAATTGAATCCCTTTTGGAGAATCAATTTCTTTGCTCAAGGAAGGATAGGTCAATTTTAATTTGATAAGATTATTCAGTGAAATCTCTTCAAAGTCTAACATTTTGTTGGGTTCGATGACTACCAATTGTACGGTAAAATCTTTCATCGCCGACAACAAGGCGGAAATTGTAGTCTGAATCGTATAGTATTTCTCCGATTCCATTACCACAAAATTGGTTTTGTCTTTGACCAAATGTTTTTTTATGCTATCCGACACAAAGGTGTTTTTAGACGACAAGCCCACCCATTTCACATTGGAATAATTACTTTTTATAAATTGCGTTACATCAGCTTTTTCGGGTTCTACCAAAGCAATAATGTTACCATTTTTGGCATTCATATAATCAAAAATGGCTCTCTTTCGAAAATCTTCCGAAGGCATTGCATTAAACAAATTGCGATTTGATTTTAATTCATCCTTTGATAGCGGAGAAATGACGGGTATATTTTTCCCTTCTAAAGCGGCAGCTACTTTTTCTACGTTGGCTTGAAAAAACGGACCGATAACTGCCGAAGCATCGGACGCTTTTTCTTCCAATGTGGCAATTGCAGAAGTAGTGTTTTTGGTTTCTTCAGAATCGAAAATACTCACGTCAACATTCAATCCAAGTGTTTTAGCTGAGTCAATCGCCATCAACGCACCCGAGTAAAAATCGAGTGTCATGTTTAAGAATTTATCATCTTTGAATTTTGAATTCAGTGATTTTAACGAATCCATTTCAATTTTAGCCACATTGAACGGAATCAGCAACACTAGATGCTTTTTATTTTTTTTGGAAAGAGTTGCCGTTAAATCCGACGTGATTTTGGTAGCTGAACGCGCCTGCGATAAGTCAACCGGAATTTTAATAGTCATTCCTTCGCGCAATCCGTCACTTAATTCGGGATTCATCTGCACCAGTTGTTCTTGCGTAACATCGAGCAATTTGGTCATACTGTAAAACGTATCGCCATCCTTCACCACATAATCAAACAGAGTTTTGGAAACGGCTACTTCTTTGGGTTTTGTGGGTTCTACAGCAGCAGCCTGTGGTGCTTGTTTGATAGTATTCTTACTGATTTTAAGCACAAATCCAATCGGTAAATTTTCTACTACATCTGGATTTTGACGTTCTAATTCTTCAACTGTGATTCCGTATTTCGTCGCAATGCCATATTTGGTTTCTTTGGGCAAAACTTCATGCGTAATGATTCCGGAATTGGATACAATTTGCGTAGATGGTTTTATAACCGGTGCTGGTTTAGTAGCATTTGCACTTTTTTTGATGACTAAAACTTGTCCGGGTTGCAATCCTACTTCCTTTAAAAAGGGATTGTTCTTTTCTAATTCTTCAATGCTGATATTGTATTGTTTTGTGATTCCGTACAAACTTTCTTTAGCTTTCACCGTATGTGTTTGTTGGGAAGTCGTTTTTACAAGAGGTTTGGTTTCTTTGGGTTGAACAACAACAGACTTAGTGTCTGTTGGCTTTTTTTCTAAAGGTTTTGATGTTTCGGCTTTAGGTTCAACTGTAGAAGATGCAATAACCGACTTTGGAATCATCAACACCATTCCAGGTTTTGCACCTATCTGAGCATCTGGATTTAACTTGTAAATATCAAAAGGAGTAACCTTATACTTCTGAGCTATTTTAGAAACGGTTTCGCCTTCAACTACGGTGTGTTTGATCAATTCTTGCGCATTCAGAAACGAACACAACAGCATGACAACAATGTAAAATCCTTTTTTAACCATGATTTTATTTTTTTAGTATGCGTGTCAATATCAATGCCAAAAACCAAAATGCAGTGTAGAACTAGTTTTACTCCCACTCAATCGTTGCGGGCGGTTTCGAACTGATATCGTACACTACTCTATTTACACCTTTTACCTTATTGATGATTTCATTGGAGATTTTCATCAAAAATTCATAGGGTAAATGTACCCAATCAGCGGTCATTCCGTCGGTTGATTCTACCGCACGTAACGCCACTACTTTTTCGTAGGTACGCTCATCGCCCATCACTCCCACACTATTTACAGGAAGTAAAATTGCACCTGCTTGCCAGACTTTATCGTATAATCCGTGGGTTTTTAATCCGTTGATGAAAATGGCATCTACTTCTTGCAAGATACGAACTTTTTCTGGAGTAATATCACCTAAAATCCGAATTGATAATCCTGGTCCAGGAAAAGGATGACGCCCCAATAGTTCAGGGTCAATTCCTAAAGTAGCCCCAACTCGGCGCACTTCATCTTTAAATAACATACGAAGTGGTTCTACAATTTTCAATTTCATAAAATCGGGTAAACCGCCAACATTATGATGTGATTTAATGGTTGCACTCGGACCTTTCACTGAAATCGATTCGATTACATCCGGATAAATCGTTCCTTGCGCCAGCCATTTCACATCGGTTAGTTGATGTGCTTCGTCGTCAAAAACTTCAATAAACACACGTCCAATAATTTTTCGCTTAGTTTCTGGGTCATCTACTCCTGCCAGCTCTGATAAAAATCGTTCAGAAGCATCAACTCCTTTTACATTCAAGCCCATATCTTTATATTGGTGCAATACGTTTTCGAATTCGTTTTTGCGCAACAGTCCGTTATTGACAAAAATGCAGTATAAGTTTTTCCCAATGGCTTTATGCAGTAAAACCGCCGCAACGGTCGAATCTACACCACCCGAAAGTCCTAATACTACCTTATCATCTTTTACTTTTTCTTTCAAATCGCTAACGCAATCATCCACAAAAGCATTTGGCGTAAAATTTTGAGGCACTTCGGCGATTTTCACTAGAAAATTTTCGAGCATTTGTTTCCCATCGGTCGAGTGATATACCTCGGGATGGAACTGAATCGCATAAGTCGTTTCGCCTTCAATTTTGTACGCTGCATTTTCTACATCATGCGTCGATGCGAGTTTTACTCCATTCGTTGGTAAATGCTTGATGGTATCACTGTGACTCATCCACACCTGCGAATTAACGCTGACATTTTCAAAAAATACTTCGTTTTCTTTGATGTACGACAAGTTGGCTCTTCCGTATTCTCTGATGTTGGATGCCGCGACTTCTCCACCCGAAAAATGAGCCAGATATTGTGCGCCGTAACAAACAGCCAGCAAAGGAAGCTTTCCTCGGATGGCCGATAAATCGATTTGTAAAGCATCTTCAGAGCGCACCGAATAAGGACTTCCTCCTAAAATAACGGCTTTGTATGACGACAAATCGTCGGGAACATGGTTGTAAGGGAAAATTTCGCAGAAAATATTCAATTCGCGAACGCGTCGAGCAATAAGTTGAGTGTATTGCGAGCCAAAATCTAAAATAAGTACATTGTGTTGCATGCGCAAAAGTACTATTATCGATTGAAAATAAAAACTAGAATTTGGAAATAATTTAAAATTTTAACCGTTGAGTCATTGCGAGAGTTAATCCCGTTTTTTTTTTGGAAACGAAGCAATCAGAAGCTATTCCAGCTCTTCGTTTCAATCTTTTGTGCGTCAGTTCTTTTTTCTAGGTCATAAAGAGCGCTTCCGTTGGTCGCGGCTTTATAACCAGAAAAAAATAAACTTCCTTTTCAAAAGGATTTTCACTGCGATCTGGGCTACACTATCCCTATATACTAAACAAATTTTGCTACATTTGAAAACGAAAATCAAAATCAGAATCTATGAAATGGTACCTTCACGCTTTTAAAAATTTCGCTAATTTCTGCGGACGCGCAAGTCGAACCGAATATTGGATGTTTTATGTACTCAACACGGCATTTGCAATTGCAGCATATACATTAGATCTAATTTTTAATCTCACTTTTGAATCGTTAGGTTTTGGGCCGTTATATATACTGTATACGCTGGCCGCTTTTGTTCCGGGTTTAGCTCTGTCGGTACGCAGATTGCACGACACAGGAAGAAAAGGATCGTTTATTTTAATTGTTTTATTACCTTTTCTTGGTGCAATTTGGCTGCTTATTTTATTTCTGTTAAAAGGTGATGACGACGAAAACGATTACGGCGAAAAACCAATCAACAGTGAAATTGCTGAATTTATTACCGATACTAAAACCAACACAATAATCCTTAGTATTTGTTTGTTTTGGCTGCTAATGAATAAGGTCTTTTGGTCTGTTGTGACCAGATTATGGGACAATTATTACCAAAGCGAAAGTTTCAAATGGTTGAACGAAATCATCACTGCACTTTGGATGTTTTTTCCTTTGTTCTTGTCGATGGCGATTCCAAATCGGAAATTGAAAATCATCTTTATAATTGGTTCGGTACTATACATGATCTACAGTTTTTACGAATTGGTTCAAGCACACCTTATGAATAGTAGTAACTTTCAATTCTGATGTTCAAAACAATCCTCTACATAGCCATCGGTGGCGCAATTGGAAGTGTGTTACGCTATTTAACTACCGTTTTGGTTTCCAAATATTGGTCGAGTCAGTTTCCCTTGGCGACGTTTATCGCTAATGTCTTAGGTTGCTTTTTGATTGGTCTTCTAATCGGAATTCTCGAAAGAAACAACTTGTCCAACTCCCATTTAAAGTGGTTTTTAATCACAGGTTTTTGCGGCGGTTATACTACTTTTTCAGCTTTTGGATATGAAAATTATTCGTTGTTACAAGGCAATAATTCGATACTAGCATTTACTTACATTGGTTTGAGCGTCTTTGTCGGAATTATGGCTGTTGGTTTAGGATTGTTTCTTTCAAAATAATTTTTATTCCACCGAATTTGTTGCGAAACAATCTGTGTTAATCTGTGCCATCTGTGTTGCGCCTCAAACACATAAAAATCTGTGTTAATTTGTGTCATCTGTGTTCGATTTTTAGTATTTTCGCACCCTATGAATGAAAAAGATATCCAATCGATTCAACAACTACTGGCTACGCCTAAGAAGATTGCTATTATACCGCACCGAAGTCCCGACGGTGACGCCATGGGTTCTACTTTGGGCTTGTATCATTTTTTGTTGAAAATGAATCATCAACCTACTGTAATTGCACCGAATGATTTTCCCGATTTTTTGGCTTGGTTGCCTGCGTCAGAAACGGTTCTGATATACGAAAACGACCGCGAAAAAAGCACAGCAATTCTCTTAGAAGCCGAACTGGTTTTTACGCTGGATTTCAATGCCTTGCACCGCACGGGTGAAATGGAAAATGTGTTAAATAAGTTAACCGCTCCGATGATTATGATAGACCATCACGAATTGCCCGGAACTTATGCAGCATATACCTACTCCGATACTTCTTTTGGATCGACTTGTGAAATGATTTACAATTTCATAGGATTTTTAAATCAAAAAGCACTCATAGACAAAACGATTGCCACGTGTTTATATACGGGAATAATGACCGATTCAGGACAATTTCGGTATCCAAAAACAACGGGAACAACACACCGAATCGTGGCTGAATTCATCGATTTAGGAGTAGAAAATACAGAAATTCCCACGTTACTTTTCGATAATAATTCGTTCGATCGCATGCAATTATTAGGAAGAGCGTTGCAGAACATGACTGTTTTTCCAGAACATAAAACAGCGTATACATCGTTATCCCAAAAGGAATTAGACGAATTTAATTACGTAAAAGGCGACACCGAAGGCATTGTAAACCAAGGACTAACAATAAAAGGTATTGTTTTCGCGGCTATCTTTATTGAACATCGCGATGAAAACATCATCAAAATATCGTTCCGATCACAAGGAAGTTTTGATGTCAACAAATTCGCCAGAGAACATTTCAATGGTGGCGGACACATTAATGCAGCGGGCGGAAAATCATACGATTCGCTAGAAAAAACCATAAAAAAATTCGAACAACTCGTTCAAAAAATAACATTATAAATGAAATACCCAATCTACATTTTAGTCATTTTCTTTGCATTATTAAGCTGCACAAGTTGTAAAGAACCTCAAGCTCGGAATCCGATATCAAAATCTTCGGGCACTGCTTTTATGAATGAATCGGTGGAGCGCAATAAATTACTCATCAAAAATGAAGAGCGCAAAATTGATTCCATCATCAAAAGTAATCCTAAAATCAAATACTTAGCTTCACAAAAAGGGTACTGGTATCATTACGAAATCAAAAATGAAACCGATTCAATTCACCCCAAAAAAGGAGATGTTGCTTTTTTTGATTATGAAATCAAAGACCTTAACGGAAGTGTAATTTATACACAAGCCGATTTAAAACCGCAGACGTATTTAGTGGATCGCCAGAACATCATGATGGGATTACGGCACGGGATCAAGTTGATGAAAAAATCCGAGAAAGTAACCTTTCTTTTCCCATCGCACATGGCGTATGGATATCACGGCGACAATGATCGTATTGGCACTAACGAGCCATTGATTTGTACCGTAACTTTAACTAATTTTGAACCTGAAAAAAAATAATACTATGAAATCGAGAATCATCGTAGTTATCTTATTTCTTGCTACTCTTTTTACTTCGTGCAAAAAAGAATACAACGATTTACCAGATGGCTTATATGCTGAAATTATAACCAGTAAAGGAACAATAGTCGCCGAACTATACTACAAAAAAACGCCCATGACTGTTGCCAATTTTGTCTCGTTAGCTGAGGGAAAAAACAATTCTGTATCAGAGAACTTTAAAGGAAAAAAATTCTTTGACGGACTAAAATTTCACCGTGTAATATCTAAAGCCAATGGTGATGCAGAGGATTTTATGATTCAAACCGGTGATCCAATGGGCAATGGCTCAGGTGATGCAGGTTACAAATTTAGTGATGAAATAACCAATTTAATACACAATAAAGAAGGTGTTTTGTCTATGGCAAATTCAGGTCCAAGCACTAACAGCAGCCAGTTTTTTATCACGATAGTTCCAACTCCGTGGTTAGATGGAAAACACACTGTTTTTGGACAAGTTACGGGCAACGGAATGGAAGTTGTAAATAAAATTGTGGTGGACGACTATATCAAATCGGTTACCATCATCCGCAAAGGAAAAGATGCTGAACAATTTGATGCCGTAAAAGTATTTGACGAACAATTTAAATTGGAAGCAGAAAAACTGAAAAAACAAGCAGCGTTGCAGGCCGAAATCAAGAAGCCCTACATAGAAATGATTAATAACGCCAAGGCAACTGGAACCAAAACGGCAAGCGGATTGATCTATAAAATCACCCAAAAAGGGAGCGGAAAAAAACCGGCAGTCGGAACAACTGCAAACATAAATTATGCGGGTTATTTTGAAGATGGAACACTATTTGATAGCAACATCAAATCGATCGAAGAAGTATTCGGAAAATACAATCCTCAAAAAGACCAGCAGAATGGCTATGCGCCTATTCCGTTTCAAATGGGAACTAAAGAAGGGATGATTCCCGGTTTTATTGAAGGAATTGAAATTTTATCCATAGGTGAAAAAGGAGTTTTTGTAATTCCGCCCGATCTAGGATACGGACCAAATGGATATGGCGGAGTAATTCCTCCCAACGCAACACTTATTTTTGAACTTGAAATTGTAAAATAATATATAATAACTAGTAAACAAAAAACTTAAAATTATGAAAATTAAAGTAATAGCACTTCTTTTATTAAGTACGACTATGATCTTTGCTCAGGGCGCAAAGAAAACGCTTGCTAAGAAACCTGCAGCTACAACAAAAACTACTCAAGCTGCAGCCGCTAAAGCACCGGTCACTTTGCCAGTAGTAAATGCAAACGAAGGTATATTTGCTGAATTCGAAACATCAAAAGGTAAAATTGTAGTACAATTAGAATACAAAAAAACTCCGGTAACCGTAGCCAATTTCATTTCGCTCGTTGAAGGAACCAACCCTCAAGTGGGAGAAAACTACAAAGGAAAAAAATTCTACGACGGATTGAAATTCCACCGTGTCATTTCTAAATTAAATGGCGATGCACAAGACTTTATGATTCAAGGTGGTGATCCACTTGGAAATGGTTCTGGCGGTCCAGGCTACGCATTTAAAGATGAAATCACCGATTTAAAACACCATAAAGCAGGTATCTTATCGATGGCCAATTCGGGTCCGAAAACAAACGGTTCACAATTTTTTATTACGCTAAAAGACACGCCGTGGTTAGACGGAAAACACACTGTATTCGGAATTGTTTCTTCGGGAATGGAAGTAGTGAATTCGATTCTAAAAGACGACCTAATCAAATCGGTTGTTATTGTCAGAAAAGGTGCTGATGCTAAGAAATTCGATGGATCGAAAATATTTGCTACGTATTTTGCAAACAAAGATGTTGAGGAAAAAGCACAAGCAGAACTTGACGCTAAAGAACGTGCTATTAAAAATGCTGCTGCTTTAAAAGAATTTGAGAACGGCAAAACTACAGCCAGTGGCTTAAAATACATTGTGTTGCAAGAAGGAACCGGAGCTAAACCTACAGCTACAAGTAACGTTAAAGTACATTATACAGGTCTTTTAACCGACGGAAAAGTATTTGACAGTAGTGTTCAAAGAGGTCAGCCTATCGATTTTGGACTGAATCAAGTAATTCCGGGTTGGACAGAAGGTTTGCAATTGATGCCTGAAGGTTCGAAATACAAATTCTACATTCCATATAACTTAGCGTATGGAGACAGAGCGATGGGCAGCGTAATTCCAGCGAAAAGCGATTTGATTTTTGAGGTCGAACTGATAAAAATCAATCAATAATAATAACTAAAAACCCTCATCACTGTGAGGGTTTTTTTATGGCTTACTTTTACTTCTTGTACTTCCATTCAAATTCGTCGTTGTCATTGATGATGGCACCTATTTCAACTCGAATAACAACGCCATATTCCGATTGAAAAATGAGCCAGTTACTTTCATTAAAATGATTTTCGGTCGAATCAAACTCCTCGACTTCCCATG
Organism: uncultured Bacteroidota bacterium; assembly: GCA_903902795.1. Lineage (GTDB taxonomy): Bacteria > Bacteroidota > Bacteroidia > Flavobacteriales > Flavobacteriaceae > Flavobacterium. The sequence goes on along the minus strand of CAIUWH010000120.1, from coordinate 14,150 downwards.
CTTTAAAGGGTAATTCTTGCTTTACTTCTTCGACTTTTCTTCCGATTACTTTCTTTTCTAACACCACAGAATCTGGATTGGAAGTAATCAAATACCCCAATCGAAATCCTTCATCTTGGTAAAAAGTCAACCGCAATTGCTCTTTATAATAGAGTAAAATACGATTGGAATCTTCGTCTTCAAATTGCTTGTCGGGAGTTCCATATAAAGCAATCACATCGTTTTCCTTCATTCCAAATAGAAGGCGATCCATGCCGTTTTTAGGATTTATTTTCATCATCTTTTTATTTCAAAATTAGAGATATCTTTTTAAAGAGTGATTGAAAATTAAGAAATTAATTTGTAAGCTCGAAAATAAATCGCTTCGTTTTATTTATTACATTAGTATGCTAAAAATAAGTTTCATGGAAAAGTTACGAAAGGAAGATATCAGTCAGGAAGTATTTGATTTATACGACGACTACGCGCACAATCGATTAAGCCGACGCCAATTTACAGAACGCTTATCTATTTTTGCTGTAGGAACTTTAACCGTTCCGGCCTTACTCGGATTTTTAACACCCAACTATTCTGATACGTTACTTACCCAACCTACTGATCCAAAACTTGATTCAGCTTACATTAATTATAATTCTCCCAAAGGTGGCGGTACGATTAAAGGATTGCTTTCTCAACTCAAAGAACGAAAATCGAAACTCCCGGGAATTATCGTTATTCATGAAAACCGCGGACTGAATCCGTATATTGAAGATGTGGGAAGAAATGCCGCACTATCCGGATTTATCACTCTAGCACCCGATGCCTTATCGCCTTTAGGAGGCTATCCAGGGAATGACGACGACGGACGCGAATTACAAAAAAAGCGCAACCGAGAAGAAATGCTCGAAGATTTTATCGCTGCTTATGAATACCTGATTTCACATGAAAATTGCAACGGAAAAGTGGGCGTAGTCGGATTTTGTTTTGGTGGATTAATTGCGAACATGATGGCCGTCAGGATTCCGGATTTACCGGCAGCTGTTCCTTTTTATGGCGGACAACCATCAATCGAAGATGCTGAACTAGTAAAAACTCCACTTCTGCTTCAATTTGCCGAAATGGACACCCGAGTAAACGAAGGCTGGCCTGCTTATGAAGCTATTTTAAAACGAAACAAAGTTGAATATACAGCCCATTTTTATCCAGGTGTGAATCATGGTTTTCACAATACTACAACTCCCCGATACGACAAACCCGCAGCCGATTTGGCGTGGCAAAGAACTATCGATTTCTTTCAACAAAAATTAAAATAAATGTTCTTTTCAAAAAGTAATTCCACTCTAAGTCGCTTTTTTTTTAATACGCTATTTTAAATACGTAAAATAACGTATAACATACATCAAATTTGAATCGTATTTTTGAATACTACTAATTCAGAACGACAAAAAGAAAACGATTGTAAATTAACCTAAAATGATTTGTAATCAAACAGAAATCCCGCCTTATGAGACGGGATTTCTACGTTTTATTTACTCAAGTACATTTTGCGTCGGCTATACAATTCGTAGAACTGATCGTCCTTCAAATCATCAATAAACAAAATGCTTTCACCGGTTGATTTCATTTCGGGTCCGAGTGCTTTATTCACATTCGGGAACTTACTAAAAGAGAAAACAGGTTGTTTAATTGCATAACCTTTTAATTGTGGATTAAACTTGAAATCAGTTACTTTATTAACCCCTAACATTACCTTAGTTGCATAATTTACATAAGGTTCTCCGTACGCTTTTGCAATAAAGGGCACCGTTCTCGACGCTCTCGGATTGGCTTCAATAATATATACAACATCATCTTTGATTGCAAATTGAATGTTGATTAAACCAACTGTTCGCAAAGCCAAAGCAATTTTCTTGGTGTGATCTTTAATCTGTTGCATCACAAATTCACCCAAATTAAATGGTGGCAAGGTTGCATTTGAATCTCCTGAGTGCACGCCGCAAGGCTCGATGTGCTCCATAATTCCGATAATGTACACGTTTTCGCCATCGCAAATCGCGTCGGCCTCTGCTTCGATTGCTCCATCTAAATAATGGTCTAATAGTAATTTATTTCCCGGAATGGACTTTAATAAGTCGATTACATGTTCTTCTAATTCTTGTTTATTGATAACAATTTTCATTCCTTGTCCACCTAACACATACGAAGGACGAACGAGTAATGGAAAATCTAAAACATCTGCTAAGGCAGAAGCCTGATCAGCATTTTCTGCTATTCCGAACTTAGGAAACGGAATACCTAATTCGGTTAGCAATTCAGAAAAGCGCCCTCTATCTTCAGCTAAATCTAGAGCATCAAATGAAGTTCCGATAATTTTGATTCCGTATTTTGATAATTTTTCAGCCAATTTTAAAGCGGTTTGCCCGCCTAGTTGTACGATTACACCTTCTGGTTTTTCGTGTTGAATGATGTCGTAAATGTGTTCCCAAAAAACAGGTTCAAAATATAATTTATCTGCGGTATCAAAATCGGTTGAAACTGTTTCAGGATTACAGTTAATCATGATGGTTTCATATCCACATTCTTTGGCTGCTAACACACCGTGTACGCATGAATAATCAAATTCGATTCCTTGTCCGATTCTATTCGGACCCGAACCTAACACAACCACTTTCTTTTTATCGGTTACTATACTTTCGTTGTGTACATAGCGCTCTCCAGTTGGCGTTTGTATTTCGGCTTCAAAAGTAGAATAGTAATACGGAGTTTGTGCTTTGAATTCGGCTGCACAAGTATCCACCAATTTGTATACGCGGTTGATGTTCATTTCGTCACGTAGTTTATAAACCTGACTTTCCAAACAACCCAACATATGTGCAATTTGACGATCACCGTAACCTTTTTGTTTTGCTTCTAATAATAATTCTTTTGGTAGCGAATCTATTTTATAATTTGATATTTCGTTTTGTAAGAAATGTAATTCTTCATATTGTTTTAAGAACCACATATCAATTTTGGTGATTTCATGGATTCTCGAAAGCGGAATACCCATTGCAATTGCATCATAAATTACAAAAACTCGATCCCAACTCGCAAAAGTTAGTTTTTCAATAATTTGTTCGTAATTTTTATAGCCTTTCCCGTCAGCACCAAGACCGTTACGTTTAATTTCTAGCGATTGAGTGGCTTTATGGAGTGCTTCTTGAAATGAGCGACCTATTCCCATTACTTCGCCCACCGATTTCATTTGAATACCTAAAGTACGATCTGCACCTTCAAATTTATCAAAATTCCAACGAGGGATTTTTACGATTACATAGTCTAAAGTTGGTTCAAATAAAGCTGAAGTTAATTTGGTAATTTGATTTGGTAATTCATCTAAAGTATATCCTAAAGCTAGTTTAGAAGCTACTTTTGCAATTGGATAACCTGTTGCTTTTGATGCTAAAGCGGATGAACGCGACACACGAGGATTTATTTCGATAGCAACTATATCTTCTTTTTCGTCTGGAGAAACAGCGAATTGCACGTTACAACCACCAGCAAAATTTCCGATGGAACGCATCATTAAAATAGCATAATCACGCATTTTTTGAAAAGTTGTATCAGATAAAGTCATCGCTGGTGCAACTGTTATAGAATCGCCAGTATGAATTCCCATTGGATCCATATTTTCAATGGAACAGATGATAACCACATTATCATTTTTATCGCGAAGTAACTCTAGTTCGTATTCTTTCCAACCCATTAAAGCTTTATCAATTAAGACTTCATGAATTGGTGAAGCTTCTAAACCACGAGTTAAAAGATCATTAAAGTCTTCTTTTTTATAGACTACAGCTGCTCCAGTTCCTCCCAAAGTGAAGGAAGGTCTGATAACTAATGGAAAACCAAACTCTTGTTCAATTTCTTTTCCTCTAAGAAAAGAAGTACAAATTTCCGCTGGCGCGGTTGGCACACCAATTTTCTTAAGCAATTGTTTGAATTGTTCTCGGTCTTCAGTAATATTAATGGCATTGACATCAACACCAATCATTTTCACATTAAAGTCATTCCAAATTCCTTTTTCATTGGCTTCTAAACATAAATTTAGTGCAGTTTGTCCACCCATGGTTGGAAGAACAGCATCTATTTGTGGATGTTCTTTTAAGATTTTAATGATGGATTTGGTAGTTAACGGCAATAAATAAATATGATCGGCCATTGAAGGATCGGTCATAATGGTTGCGGGATTGGAATTGATGAGAATTACTTCTATCCCTTCTTCTTTAATGGAACGAGCTGATTGAGAACCAGCGTAATCGAATTCGCATGCTTGTCCGATGACGATTGGACCTGAACCAATAATTAAAACCGATTTAATTGAATTGTCTTTTGGCATTTTAGTTAGATTTTTAGACTTCTTAGATGGTTAGACTTCTTAGAGTTCTTAGATTTTAAAATTTTGTATTTATTGTCATGTTAACCCGTTGGGTTCAATTAGTTTTTGATGATAATTTTTCGTCAATTCGAGTGATTTTCCCCAGAAAATCGTATCGAGAATAAGAAAAATTTCATTAAAAACGATTCTCGATAGACGTCACTTCGAGTGCGAAGCATATCGAGAAGTTTTGTTCCGTTTTACTACACAAAAAACACTCGAATTGACGTTTTTAATAATTGTACCCAACTGGTTATGTTATATTCTTTACTTCAAAATTCAGTGTTCGTTGTTCATCTGTTCAAAATTCATTTTCTAAAATTTGAACAACGAATAATGAACAACGAATGTTCAAAGTTGAAGTTGATACACTAGCCCCGATTACCTCACACTACTTTTATTTTGAATTGTGTTCGGTGAACACTTCGTGTTTGTAGTGGAAATCCTTTTTATTTTTATACGGAGCTTGCGGAGTGTAAAAATAAAAAGATTGCAACGGATAGCGGGAAATAGCTTCTAGTAATTATTAAAATTTATGAACATTATCCATGAGATTAATTTGTGCCTCGCGATGACCTAAAAAAAAGCCGCTACTAATAAAAGTAACGGCTTGATATTGATTAGTGGCTAATCATTATTTTTTGTGTCTTGGTTCACAAGATACGGTCAATTTATGTCTTCCTTTAGCTCTACGACGCGCAAGGACTTTTCTTCCATTTGCAGAAGCCATTCTGTCCATAAATCCGTGTTTATTTCTTCTTTTTCTTTTCGATGGTTGAAATGTTCTTTTGCTCATTGCTTTTTATCTTTAAAACGTATAATAATCAGATTAGAGGTCTTTTTTAAACCGAGTGCAAATATACAACGATTTTTATTACTTGCAAGTAGTTTTTTAAAAATATTTTAATTTGCTTTTATTATCTTTGCCAACTCAAAAAAACACTATTATGTTCCATAGAACTATCAAATTAATTTTAGTCGCGCTTATTTTAGTCGCTGCCGTTTGGCAATTTTCCGAAAGTAATATTGGAAATGGAATTTTCCTCATTTTTTTATCGTTGATTCCGTTATTCTTGTACTTCAAAAACGAATTTATTTTATTGGCTTTTTTACAGTTGAGAAAGCAAAATTTTGAAGGCGCGAAAAAATGGCTGTCAAAAATCAAAAATCCAGAAACAGCTTTAGTACAAAAACAGCAAGGTTATTATAATTATTTACAAGGATTGATGGTTTCACAAACGAACTTATTACAAGCCGAAAAGTTTTTCAAAAAAGCAATTGAACTGGGTTTGAACATGGACATGGATTTGGCCGTTGCAAAGTTGAATTTAGCGGGCGTAGCGATGTCAAGAAGACGAAAGTTAGAAGCGACAAACTTAATTGCTGAAGTGAAGAAACTAGATAAACAAGGCATGTTGAAAGATCAGATTGTGATGATGAAGGAGCAATTGAAGAAGATTTAAAAAGATGGTGAGATTGTAAGACTTTAGGATTGCAGGATTATAAGATTTTAGGATTTTGTATATCGACAAAAAATAGAAAAACACTTTCAGAGAATAAAATTGAAAGTGTTTTTTTTTAATTAAAATCCTACTGTCTTACTGTCTTACAATCTTACTGTCTTACAATCTTACTGTCTTACAATCTTACTGTCTTACAATCTTACTGTCTTACAATCTTACCGTCTTACAATCTTACTGTCTTACAATCCAAACTAATATCCTTCCGTTGGAATCTCAATTACATACACCTTTTTACTTGGATTCGGCAATTTTTTATCGCGCAACCACGGATTGTGCAGTTTCAGTATTTTGTAGTTAACCCCTTGTGTTTTGGCAAAATCGGCTAAATTGTTGATGGTCGAATCGACTTCAATTTTTTTGGTTGGAAGCAATTGGTATAAATCATCTTTATTAACTGCAAATCCGAAATTTTGCGGATTTTCCATGATTTGTTTTAAGGCATGAATTCGGAATACATAACGAGAAGTTTCTTCGTTGAGTAATAAATCATAATAATTGTCAACTTTTTGCGCTTCCATTTGATTCGCAATACCGGCCATTCCGGCATTGTATGAAGCAGCGGCTAACGTCCAACTTCCGAATTTTTCTTTGGCTTTTAGCAAGTAGGCACAAGCCGCATGAGTTGATTTTACTAAATGATAGCGTTCGTCGACAACCGACGTTACTTCCATTCCGCTTTCTTTAGCTGTTGCTTCCATAAATTGCCAAAAACCGCGCGCTCCAGCCGAAGAAACTGCATTTGTTAACGCGCTTTCGATAACGGCTAAATACTTGAAATCATCGGGAACGTTGTACTCTTTCAAAATAGGTTCGATAACCGGAAAAGCTCTGTTGGCTCTTTTCATAATTAATATGGTAGAGGAATGCAAATTGGCATTGACTAGCAATTCACGTTCAAAACGTTCTTTAACATCGTATACTTCAAGTGGCGCTTTTTCGTCAGCAAAACTTACTTCAGACGGCACATACATCGACGAACCCAAATGAACCTCTTTTCTGTTTACACTGTAAATCAACACGCTACTTAAGGCGATTACGAGGGCAACAAGCCCAAAATACTTGACTCTTTTCATATTCTTTTCTTTATAAAAGCTAAGGTACAAAAACCAGACCGAAAAGCCTATTCTTCGAGGATAATTTTAGGTAAATTCGTGTTGAACCATTTGTACTTACTAAGAATCATAGCATGCGTTCCGCCTCGTACAAGAATGCAATCTTTAATATGTTTGACGGGAAAAACCTCATCGGCATCGCCTTGAATGTGAACTACGTTAGGGTCGCAAGCAGCTCGTTCCCAGCACATCATGTTTTCAATTGCCCAGTCAAGATAGCCTTTGTCGCGCACATGCAAATACTTTTCATACAACTTCAATTTACGTTTTAAATTATCTCCAAAGGCATATTTTACCAACTTTTCAACGTCTTTTAACCAACTAGTTGGTAATAATTTATAGGCTTTGGTTGTTTTGGCAATTTTCATTCGACGTGGCATTTCTGAGGAAGATTTTACACTCGAAATGATAATTAGTTTTTTGAGTTTTAAAAAAGGTGCCATTTCTTGAACCACTACGCCACCGAAGGAAACTCCAATTAAAACTGCATTTTCGTGCCGTACTTTATCAGCCATTCTTTTAGCGTATTGTTGAATAGTTTCTTTATTTTTGGGAAGTTGCCATGAAATGAGATGCATCTCAAATTGTTCCTTAGGCAAATTAATGTGCTCAAAAATAGACGTATTAGCTGCCATACCTGGCATAAAATAAACGTGAATCTTATTCATAATTTTAACTAATTTCAGTCGCTTTATCCATAATTTATTCCGAAATTTGCCTAAAATTAATTTATTTATTTAATACGACTATGAACACAGCGTTAATTTTAGAAAAAATGGAAATTAAAGACAATACATTTGCTAGGCAATTTGAGACTTTGATTGATGGGAAGCTGATTTCTGTTGAGTATTCTTTTCAAGAGAAAAAAATATTTTTAACGCGTCTGAACATTTACGATGGTTTTGACAATGAAGAGTTCATTACTGATTTATTGAAAAACATTATGGAAATCGCATACGAACGCAAGTTGAAAGTAGTTCCAATTTTACCTAAAATAGCCGCGTTCATGAGAAAGCATACCACCTATAGAGATTTATTACCGCCAGGTATTAAAATATAAATAGAATTGCGTTTTTTTTCAAAATTCCAAATTCCATATTAACTCAATTGGAATTTGGAATTTTTCTTTTACGATTATATTTCTTTATCTTTATCCAATGAATGCTGAAGACTTACCTGCAACTGTCCTTGCCTTTTTCGAAAACATTGAAAAATACTATGGCTGTAAAACTGAAATTACAGAAGGTTTATTTTCGGAAATCGATAATTTGGACAATCATCTCACCACTTGGAGTTTATCGGAGTTTGATTTGGTACGTTCTGCGTACCGCAAAAAAGGATTGAAATTTATGATGGAAGGCGCCAACCGCTATTACGAAATCTCTGCAGACAAAATCATCGACTTGAAACAACCTGGTCGACATAAATACGAATTTATCGAACAATATGGTTTGGGCGTGTACCGGATTACTAAAATTCGGTTTCACAGTAAATACTAAACACAGATTTCACACCCGAGCGCAGCGAACTGACGTAGTAGATTTCACTGAATGAATTTGTTCATCTGTTACCCGAGAGCGAAGGTCGAACAGACAACGTAAATCTGTGTTTTAATTATACTGTACTATTCAAAAAATCCATTCGCACACTACCATCTTCATCAATTTTTGTCAAATTAATTTCGTGCAATGTATTAACCAATTTTGGATTCCAAGGCGTTTTTACTTTTACATAATTTTCGGTAAATCCGTGTATGTAACCTTCTTTATTTTCACCTTCAAAAAGTACGGTCCTTTGAGTTCCGATTTGACTTTCATAAAAAGCACGACGTTTCTTGACTGACAATCCACGCAGCATTTTACTTCGTTTCGAACGCACATTCATCGGCACTACTCCATCCATTGTAGCCGCTTCTGTATTATCTCGTTCTGAATACGTAAAAACGTGTAAATAAGAAATATCCAAATCATTTAAAAAATGATACGTTTCCAAGAAATGTTCATCCGTTTCGCCTGGAAAACCTACAATTACGTCCACTCCTATACAAGCATGAGGCATTACTTCGCGAATCTTAGCAACTCGTTCTGTATACACTTCACACTGATAACGACGCTTCATTTTTCCCAATATTTCATTGCTTCCGCTTTGTAATGGAATATGGAAATGAGGTACAAATGTTCGGCTTTTTGAAACAAATTCGATGGTTTCGTTTTTTAATAAATTGGGTTCTATTGATGAAATACGCAGACGTTCAATTCCTTGTACTTCATCTAACGCTTTTACCAAATCTAAGAAAGTATGCTCGTGTTTTTTGTTGCCAAACTCACCTTTTCCGTAGTCGCCTATATTTACACCGGTTAGTACGATTTCTTTGATGCCTTGTTGCGAAATTTCATAAGCGTTTTTCAATACATTTTCCAATGCATCACTTCTAGAGATTCCTCTCGCTAATGGAATGGTACAATACGTACATTTATAATCGCAACCGTCTTGTACTTTTAAAAAAGCGCGCGTTCTGTCTCCAATTGAATAACTTCCAACATAAAAATCGGCTTCTTCAATTTCGCACGAATGAACTTCACTTCTATCATTTTTGGACAAATCATTGATATAATCTGTAATTTTAAATTTTTCTGTTGCACCAAGAACTAAATCCACACCATCAACCGCTGCTAATTCTTCGGGTTTTAATTGTGCATAACAACCAACAGCTGCAACAAAAGCTTTTTCATTCAGCTTTAATGCTTTTTTAACAACTTGCTTGAATTGTTTATCGGCGTTTTCGGTTACCGAACAAGTATTAATCACATAAATATCAGCTACTTCTTCAAAGTCTACTCGATCAAAACCTTCGTTAGTAAAGTTTCTTGCAATAGTAGATGTTTCAGAGAAATTGAGTTTGCACCCCAAAGTATAGAAGGCAACTTTCTTTTTTGTTTCCATAGTACTTCTCAATAAATGAAACCCGCCTACCGACAGGCAGGTCGTTGTCAAAAAATTGAGCGTACAAATTTAGGAAAAAAATATCTTTTAATTAAAAGTATGAGGCGAATAACCTGATAAACAAAAGCACTAAAATAGGTCATTAGTCTATTTAAAATGTCGTTTGTCTATTCGTGTTTTTTTTAATGTTTGAATCATAGTATTTTCGCTTGGCAGAGCAGTATTATAAATGACTGTCTATGAATACTTTCCAATGAAATTTTTAATAGTTTTACAGCAAAACTGCACTTCATCGATAAAATTTATTTATTCTAAAAAACAAAATTATATTTATACAACAATCTACAAACGAATTGATTATGAAAAATTTTACTCTAGTACTAATTTTATTTGTTAGCTCAATATCAGTAGCTCAAATCGGAATAAACACCACTGTACCAAGCGGGATGCTTGATATAAATTCGACCACAAATGGGTTTTTAATGCCGAGAGTTGCGTTGACGGCCAATAATGTTGCTGCACCTGTTGTGAATCCGCAAGGTGGCGCTTTACCCATTTCTACCATGGTATACAACACCAATCCAGTAGCGGGTGTAAATGGTGTTAGTATAGGGTATCATTATTGGGATGGCGCTCGTTGGGTTTCCTTTACCGGAAATAACTCAAGAGACTGGAGTTTGAATGGAAACACTGCTACTAATGACCCAGCTATTCCTGTTACTTACGGAACTTCAACAATTGGCGTAGCAGAAAACTTTTTAGGTACGACTGATGCCAATGACATTGTGTTTGGAACTAATAACATTGAACGGATGCGATTAAAGCAAACAAGTGGTTTTGCTGGTTTTGGCACCGCTAATCCTTTGTATAGAGTTCATGTTTCAACGCCAACTGCTGCAGCTGTTGCCACATATTCTGAAAATACCTTTCTTGGAAACTCCGATGGTAGTGGTTTATACGGAAGAGCACTAAATAATCCAGGCTTTGGATATGGAGGATTTTTTGACGGAGGCTATATGGGAGTTCGAGCAAATAACCCAGCCGGAGCCTATACGGGCGGTGCATTTGGCGGTTATTTCACTTCCACCGGAACTGCTGGAACACGGTACGGAGTGTATGGTTATGCAAACGGAGCTCCCTTTAATTACGGTGGATATTTTGAAGCTTTAGGCGGAACCAATAATTATGGACTTGTAGTTGCCAATGGGAATACAGGAATCGGAACAACCGCTCCAGATCGAGCCAGATTACAAACGCAAGGTGCGGTTGGAAACACAGTTGCCACTTTTAATTTAGCCGCAAACTCATTAGGAATGGCAATGGTTTCGGATTGGCCAGGAATATATTTCAATAGTTATTTTAATGGTGGAACCCGCCAAATGTCAAATGGTAGTTTTCCTGCCATGTTCAATTATAATCCAGGCGGACAATTTGAATTCTCTTTAAACAATACAGCCAATACAGTCGCTGGTAATTTGGTGGGCGGAACATTTGTGAGTCGTCTTACAGTTCATAGAGACACAGGCTCAACATTTTTTTACACCAATCCAACTGCAACTGCTTTAAATGTAGTAAGTGGTGGACATGGAACAAATATCTCCTTCTTTTCGCTTGGAGCTATTGGTGCTGTACCAGAACCAGGAAAAGAATTACCAGTGCTGGAGAATATGTTGGTGTTGAAGGCAGATCCAATTATGGGTTTTCGTCAACGATTGATCGAATGGGTGGATTATTCTATGTAAGTGGAACAGGTGTAAATGCAGTAGCAACAGTGGGCTCAGTGGTTGATAATGTGGTTTACAAAATTTTAGGTTTTGGAACGGTAAACACCTTAGTTCAAGATAACGAAGGAAAAGAACGCATCATGGCCGCACCAGAAGCTCCAGAAGCATTATTCCAAGATTACGGTATCGGAAAGTTAATTGATGGTTATGCTAAAATCGACATCGATCCCGTATTAACCAAAAACATTCGAGTAGACGAAACACATCCTATGAAAGTGTTTATCCAATTGGAAGGCGATTGTAAAGGTGTTTATGTATTCAATAAAACCGCGTCTAGCTTTGAAGTAAAAGAACTACAAAGTGGTAATTCGAATGTTTCGTTTTCGTATCAAATTGTAGCATTTAGAGCCGACGAAGAGCGTGGTGGACATATATCGAAATATTCAGACATGCGATTCAAACCACTCAATAGAGAACTGAAAATAGTCGAAAAAGAAATGAATTTCGAAAGTCAAGCAGGCAAAAATATGAAAACGGTTGAACCCGAAATAATTCCGTCACCCGAAGTAAGAGAAATGAAGAGTAGTCAATAATTGACTACTCTTTTCTATATTTTTTGGTTTCTTCAAAAACGTGTTCCAGTATTTTGGCGTCTTCTTGCGTAAAATCTACATGACGACGCGACATAACTATTTTCGCAGTTTCAAAAGCTTTGGAAGTTAAATAAGTCGAAAAACCAGCTGCTCCACCCCACGAAAAACTGGGTACAAAATTACGAGGAAAGCCACTTCCAAAAATATTTGTGGAGACACCAATTACGGTTCCGGTATTAAACATGGTGTTGATGCCGCATTTACTGTGATCACCCATCATTAATCCGCAGAATTGTAAACCCGTTTTAGCGAAATTTTCCGTTTCATAACTCCACAATTTCACTTCTTCGTAATTGTTTTTCAAATTTGAATTGTTGCTGTCCGCGCCTAAATTACACCATTCGCCTAAAACAGAATTTCCTAAAAATCCGTCGTGTCCTTTATTAGAGTAACCAAACAGCACTGAGTTATTCACCTCGCCACCAATGCGACAATGCGGACCTACAGTGGTCGCCCCGTAGACTTTTGTGGCTAATTTTACTTGGGCTTCTTCACACAATGCAAAAGGTCCGCGTATCACAGAACCTTCCATAATTTCGGCATTTTTTCCAATGTAGATTGGCCCAGTTGAGGCGTTCAACGTGACAAACTCGAGTTTTGCTCCTTCTTCAATAAAAATGTTTTCTGGTGCTATAACATTAACCGATTTCGGAATCGGCTGCGAAGTTCGATCTTCGGTCAACAATTCAAAATCTTCACGCAGTGCTGCATCATTCTTTGCGAAAATATCCCAAGTATGCTCCACCGTTATACAATCTTCTGCAAACTCAAAAATTTCATAGGTATCAAAATCGACTTCATCTTGTGTATCGTTCGTGTAAAAAGCGATAACCTCTTCGCCTTTGAAAATAGCTTGATTTTTTTCTAGATTTTTGACCATTTCCGATAAAACATCATTGGGTAAAAAAGAAGCATTGATCATCACATTGTGTTCCATTTCTACCATTGGAAATTTTTCAGACAAATAGTCCTCAGTAAGCGTTGTGGTAGTATTACCAAGGTGTTTTTCCCATTTTTCGCGAATAGTTAAAATCCCAATTCGAATCTCGGCAACTGGGCGAGTGAAGGTAAAGGGCAAAAGAGCATTGCGAACGGTTCCATCAAAAAGTATATAATTCATAGGTGTCTATTAAAGGAACAAGTCGCGACTTGTCCGTAACTATTGGTTTTCAAAGTTACAAAAGTTTACATCATAAAAAAACCTCCCAAAAAATTGGAAGGTCTTAATAAAATTTGAACACCTAAATAATTATTTAGCGTGCTTAGCGTATTTAGTTTTGAATTTATCGATACGTCCAGCTGTATCAATTAATTTAGATTTACCTGTGTAAAAAGGGTGAGAAGTTCTAGAAATCTCCATTTTGAAAACTGGATACTCAACACCTTCGTGAGTAATTGTTTCTTTAGTTTCTACTGTAGATTTAGTAATAAAAACATCCTCGTTTGACATGTCTTTAAAAGCTACTAATCTGTAATTTTCTGGGTGAATACCTTTTCTCATTTTGTAAATCTTTTTATTAAGCGATTATACGATGTTTCGCGGCTTTAGTTTGCTAAAGGTGTAAACATTTTATAACCTTTTTGTTTATAAACTTTTTAATTAGGGTGCAAAATTACATTTTATTTTTAATTTACCAATGTTTCTGTAACTTTTTTTTACTACAGACTATCAAGATTCAAACTTAAACATCGAGTCTATAGGTCTCATAATTAAAAAGCGTGCCGATATTGACGAGGAAGACGTTTCGTCTGAAAAACAAAAACCTCATTTCAAAGTGATTAATGTGACAACAACAACA
>CAIUWH010000119.1 GCA_903902795.1 uncultured Bacteroidota bacterium | reverse complement strand
GATCCACTTGCCACCGGATTGTTAATCATTTGCACGGGGAAATTCACCAAAAAAATCACCGAAATTCAGGCACAATTAAAAGAATATACCGGTACAATTGTGGTCGGAGCGACTACGCCATCGTACGATTTGGAAACCGAAATCAATGCGACTTTTCCAATAAATCATATCTCGGATGAATTAATCCAAAAAACAACCCAGCAATTTTTAGGAGAAATCGATCAAAAACCACCCGTATTTTCAGCGATAAAGAAAGAAGGCATTCGCTTGTATGAACATGCTCGCGCGGGCGAAGAAGTAGAAATTACTTCGCGCAAAACTACCATTTACGAATTTGAAATCACGCGAATCGCTTTACCTGAAATTGATTTTAGAGTGCGATGCAGTAAAGGAACCTACATTCGATCCTTGGCATACGACTTTGGAAACGCCTTGCAATCAGGCGGACATTTATCCGCTTTGAGAAGAACAAAAATTGGTGATTTTGATGTAAAAAATGCCGTTACGCCTGCTGTTTTTGAAAAACAGATTACTGACTCAAACTTTTGATTTTTTACCATATAAGGCATTTAAGTCATATAAGATTCTAAAAACGAACCTTATTAGTCCTTATATGCCTGATATCGTTTATTCCATCATCAACCCCATAAATTTTCACCATATAAGGAATGTAAGTTATATAAGATTTAAAAAACCAACCTTATTTGTCCTTCTTATGCCTTATGTGGTTTATTCCATCATCAATCCCATAAATTTTCACCATAAAAGTCATATAAGTTATGTAAGGTTTTGAAGTTGTAACCTTATTTGTCCTTATATGCCTTGTATGTTTTATTCCATCATCAACGCCATAATTTCATTCTGCGTCGACACACCTTTGTCGTGTAAATACCACTTTTGTAATTCAATTTTAGCGGTTTCATCTACTACACCATGTTCGGCTTTATAATCAAGTATCAATTGTTTGGCATCGTCAGGACGCGGACCAAAATCACCGATTACTTCTTCTGTTTCTTGATTAATGATGATTAACTTCGGAATTGATTGTGTACCGTTGGTCAGGAATAAATTCATTACTTCTACATGGTCATCACGTAAAATAATGCGCAATTCTATTTTTTCTGTAACCAAAGCCATTTTGTTGATGATGGGTAAAATCTGAGCGGCATCGCCACACCAACCTTCGGAAATTACCAACCAAAGATACTTTTTCTTCAAATTTTGAAGTTGGGAAATTACTTCCTCAGTTACTTCCATGGTTTTATCCAAACGGTGCAAACGCGCTTCATTCAATTCGGTGTAGTGAATCATCGCTTCCGATTGATCACTGCCCGTTGTTTTGCCTTGAGCAACTAAAGAGGTTACGTGATTTCTATATTCGGCATACGAAAAACTAGAAGAAAGACTTTTTTTGATAATTGGATTCATAACTTGGTTTTATTGTGCAAAATTAGTTTTAATTTTACAAATGAAGTGTAACAGTGAGCAAACAGAAATCAAATTTTATCAAAAAATTAATGGACGTACAATCAAAATCAATCGGATATGCTTTGTCGGGTGGAGGAACAAAAGGAATTGCTCATGCAGGTGCGATTAAATTTTTAGAAGAACAAAGAATTAAACCCACGCACATTGCTGGTTCAAGTGCTGGAGCCATTGTTGGGGCTTTGTATTCATGGGGAAAGACTCCTGATGAAATTTTATCTTTTTTCAAATCCATTTATTTTTTTCATTGGAAACATTTTACCTTAAAAAAACCCGGTATCATCGATCCGGATTCGTTTAAAAAGTATTTTATTGAGATTTTTGGGCGATGCCACTATGAACGATTTACCCATTCCGTTATACGTCACAGCGACCGATTTAGTCAAAGGGAAACTCAAAATATTTGCCGATTCAACTAAAATTGTGGATGCTATTTTGGCTTCTTCGTCCGTTCCCGGAGTAATTTCTCCTTATGAAATTAACGAGAAACTGTATAGCGACGGTGGCATCTTGAATCATTTTCCTACGGATATTTTACAAGGACGATGCGAATACATCATTGGTGTGTATGTTAGCACGGTTCAAAAAATCACGGCCAAAGATTTACGTTCAATTAAAGCAGTAACGACAAGAGCATTCGAATTACTGGTCGCCAATTCGAATCTACAAAAATTTAACAATTGTGATTGGTTAATCGAACCCGATGAACTCTCTAGTTTCAATACTTTTGAAACCAACAAAGCCAAAATGGATCAAATTTTTGAAATTGGGTATCAAGCTGCAAAAAAGTCATTTGAATCTTTAGCGGGATAAATTGTATTTTGCTATTTCATAAAATCAGATAATAACTATATTTGCATCACAAAAAGAATACAACACAACAACTATGAAATACAAAAGAATTCTTCTAAAATTAAGTGGCGAAGCGTTAATGGGTGAGCGTCAATACGGAATTGATCCCAAAACGCTAGCCGAATACGCTGAAGAAATTAAGCAAATTCACGATAAAGGAATAGAAATTGCGATTGTGATTGGAGGCGGAAATATTTTTAGAGGAGTTTCGGGTGCCAGCAATGGAATGGATCGAGTGCAAGGAGATTATATGGGAATGTTGGCGACTGTAATCAATGGAATGGCGCTTCAAGGTGCGTTGGAAGACAAAGGTATGTTAACGCGTTTACAAACGGCTTTAAAAATTGAAGCGATCGCCGAACCATACATCAAAAGAAGAGCTGTTCGTCATTTGGAAAAAGGAAGAATTGTTATTTTTGGTGCAGGTACTGGAAATCCGTATTTCACGACAGATACAGCAGCTGTTTTACGTGGAGTTGAAGTTCATGCCGAGGTAATTTTAAAAGGAACACGTGTGGACGGTGTGTACACGGCCGACCCAGAAAAAGACAAATCAGCTGTAAAATTTGACTACATTTCGTTTGAAGATGTGTTGAAAAAAGGCTTGAACGTAATGGATACAACTGCCTTTACTCTTAGTCAGGAAAATAAATTGCCAATCGTAGTTTTTGATATGAACAAAAAAGGCAATTTACTCAAAATCTGCGAAGGCGAAAACGTGGGAACAATAGTTAATATATAAATAGACTTCTTAGACTTACTTAGATTTTTAGACTGGCTTAGATGTATTCGAATCTAAAAATCTAAAAATCTAAATTTCTAACGATCAAAAATCTAAAAATATGGAAGAAATTGAATTTATAATTGATGAAACAAAGGAAGCAATGAACGCTTCGGTTGCTCACTTAGAAAAATCTTTTTTAAATATTCGTGCTGGAAAAGCTTCGCCACAAATGCTGGGAAGCGTGTTCGTAGAGTACTACGGTTCACAAACACCGATGTCTCAAATTGCTAATGTGAATGTTCCAGATGCCAGAACTATTACCATTCAGCCTTATGAGAAAAGCATGTTGCAACCTATAGAAAAAGCAATCATGGTTGCCAATTTAGGGTTTAACCCGATGAACAATGGTGATGTAATCATTATTAGTGTTCCGCCATTAACAGAAGAACGCAGAAGAGATTTGGTAAAACAAGCCAAACAAGAAGCAGAAGATGCCAAAATCGGAATTAGAAATCACAGAAAAGAAGCTAATACAGAAATTAAAAAATTGGAAAAAGAGGGAACATCAGAAGATTTGTGTAAAAACGCAGAAGACGATGTTCAAAAACTAACCGATACCTACATCAGAAAAGTGGAAGAGCACTTGGTCATCAAAGAAGCCGAAATCATGAAAGTATAAGGACTTTTCAGTTAAAACTATATTAAAATCCATCCGTCAATCGCAGATGGATTTTTTATTGCTATTTTTGTTCAGCAATCACTTCACTATCAAACATGAATTACTTTTGGACATTGTGCCTTTTCTTATTTACTTATGGTGCCTTTTCCCAAAAAAAACTGCAAGGTCAGGTAATTGATTTTGATTCGTCCATTCCCATAGCTTTTGCGAAAATTACCCACGAAAACAAAACACTAACCGCCGATTGGGAAGGACGTTTTTCCATCGTCATCACCAACGAAAAGAAGCCGATACTTTTTTCCTATAAAGGCTATTTTACCAATAATTATTACCTATCGAACGATGCTACTTTTTTGATGATAAAAATGATTTCGGATCAATCGCAAAAAGATGTCGAAATTTATTCTGAAAATCTGGTCAACGGTTTGGTGAAAACCATGATTGAAAAAAGAAATCAAAACGACCCCGAAAAAGCTTTGTCGTCTTTTGAATACAAGAATTACGAAAAAGTATTGGTTTCTGCGCATCCCGATCAAATCAGCAGTAAAATAGATACTATTGTCAAAAAAAATATTTTTGGAGCTCGAAAAATCAAACTTGATTCGTCGAATTACAAATTCAAAAAACTCACGGAAAAGCAACACATCTATCAAGCAGAAAAAGTAAACTTCATTCAACACAACAACAAAGGAAACAAGGAAACTGTTGTAGCTGCTCGAATGGCGGGTTTCAAACAACCGCTTTATGAGTATTTGGGTTTGAAGTTGGTTTCGTATTCGATTTATGAAACACCTTTTGAAATTATTGAAATTCCCGTTCTCAATCCGATTTCAAGTTTTGGACGTCGCAGCTACACCTACAAATTAATTGATACGTTAAAAATCCAAAACCGTACTGTATACCGCGTTTATTTTCAACCCAAGAAATTAAAATCCAGTAGTTTACGCGGAATAATCTACATCGACGCCGAAACATATGGCGTAGCAAAAGCGTTTTACCGAATTTACGGTGTGGTCAACATCAACGCGACGTATACCTTTAATTTCATGAAAGAACACCAGCTTTGGTTTCCAGAGAAAAGAAAATTTGAGGTGATTAAAGGCAATAATTCCGAAGATCTAAAAATTTTGGGTGGAACGATAAAATTCAATTCAACGTCCAAAATTCGAGCACAAAACGATGCTTCCGATCAAGCTTATTTATTGATTGAATCCAAACCTTTTGATATTAAAATCAACCAGCCGATTGATATTGTTCAGCCTAGAATAAAAATTGATGTCCCCAAATCGAGTCTAAAAGTAGAAGATAAATACTGGAATACGTTTAGTAAAGACACGCTCGACAAGCGAAAAATTTACACGTACATCGCACTGGATAGTTTGTCGGATGCAGAAAATATCGAGAAAAAATTACTATTTGGAAAAAAAGTCATCAACGGATACCTACCGGCTTCGTTTTTAGACATTGATTTAAGAAGTCTGCTGAAATTCAACAATTATGAAGGTTTTCGTTTAGGTTTTGGCGCGGTTACCAATACAAAATTGTCGGAAAAATATAAATTGGCGTTTTATGGAGCATACGGCTTTAAAGATCAAGCCTATAAATTTGGTATCACGCCGT
Organism: uncultured Bacteroidota bacterium; assembly: GCA_903902795.1. Classification (GTDB taxonomy): domain Bacteria; phylum Bacteroidota; class Bacteroidia; order Flavobacteriales; family Flavobacteriaceae; genus Flavobacterium. The sequence goes on along the minus strand of CAIUWH010000119.1, from coordinate 103,640 downwards.
CCTATCAAATAGATGTTCCTACTAATACGTGGATTAATGCGACCTATTTTGACGATTTAAGTGAGATTGGTCAGATTCAGTTTGCGACCCAAAATCGCCGTTTCCGGATTTACGATCCGCGACCCATTAACGTTTCTACGTTTTTCGAAAATAAAACATTCTCAACCTATATCGAAAGTAAATACATTCCGAAAACCAGTACATACTTTTCCCTTTCTCGGTCAGAAATCAATCCGCTCTTCGATTATAATTTTATTGCAAACGATAATACCTATTCAAACTATACGATCACAACAGTTCTGTTTGCCATCCAATGGAATCCATTTAGCGGTTATATGCAAACTCCGACCAGCCGATTAGAGATTGAAAAACGGTTTCCAAAATTCTCGCTTCAGGTAACTAAATCTATACCGGGTTTACTAGATAGTAATTTTGATTTTACCAAATTTGACTTTAAAATTGAACATGAGATTCCCTTCTTATCTGGACAAAAAACGGCTTTTGTTTTTCAAACGGGTGTGAGCAATGGTTCGATTCCGCTTACACATTTGTATAGTATTGCGCCTAATAATTTGGATCGAAACAACTTGCTTAAACGCATAACTTTAGCGGGTAAAAACAGCTTTGAAACCATGTACTACAATGAGTTTTTCTCGAGCAATTATTTTATGCTTCAAGCGCGTCATACATTCAACAAAATCAAATTAGGATATAAAATCAATCCTGAAATATCGGTAGTTACCCGAGCTGCTTTTGGAACTTTAAAAAATCCAGAACAACACGAATTATTCGAATTCAAGACTTTAGAAAAAGGATTTTTAGAAAGCGGTGTTGAGATGAATAAAATTTTTAAAGGATTGGGTCTTAACTTCTTCTTTCGATACGGTCCAAATGGATTACCTAGATTGGAAGACAATTTATCGTTGAAAATTTCCTACCACTTAGATTTAGGATTTTAGATTATGGTTTGACAATTAATGTTGAAGGAATATTGCTCAACCAAATCGATTGCGAGTCGACTAATGTTTTCCAACTTTCGAGCCCAATCATCATCAAATCTTGATTGATGAAAAAACCTGCGTTCAGGTCCTTATCTGTTATAATTTTTACATTCGAAGGATAATTTTTAAGTAAAGCCTCTATCGACTTTTCTAAGACAAAAGTACTTTTCAACTGATTGTTGATGTCAATTAAAGTGATTTTAGAATTGTTGTTGTGGATTAATTTTTGAGCGTATTCAATCAAAAAAGCATCATCTCCAGAGTATATAGGAACAAATACATCGTTGACATGGGTCAGTTCTTTATCAACTAAAATGCCCAAAGGATTTTTTATTTTTGAAATAAGTTGACGCGTTCTATCGTCAAAAGGCGAATTTTCAAACAATCCTTCTTTACCTGTAAATTTATCTAAAAGCCTATCTGGATTGATGATTCTGGTTGTAAATCCGAGTACTCTTCCCAAGAACGAGCCTTCAAAAATGGATTTTCCTAATCCTACCAAAACCAAATCATAATCGCCTTTGGAGGCAATGTCTATAATATCACTTTCAATGTCTACCGTAGCTTTAAATATAGTATCTAGTTCTTGATTTAAATTTGCAGATTCTTCAAAAATGGACTGAAACGTTTCCTTTTCATAATCTTCCAGATTGTACGCATGCATTTCGTCGCTGAGTGACAAGTGCATAGCGGTAATATTAGTGTTTTCCTTTTGATTTTTGACAAAACTATTCGCCAATCGAAGTAACGATTTGCCCTTTTCTTGGTTACCAAAAGAAAGTAAAATTTTAAAGGTATCGTTCAATTTATTCTTCGCACTGCGAGTTTCTTTCGATTTAAAAAGCATATTAATTAAGTCCAGTGCTGGACCAGTCATTACCGTCGTAACCAAAGCCATGATCACCATCATGGTGAAAATTTTTGGAGATAAAACTCCCAATTCGTAACCAATATTTAGCACCACTAATTCCATTAAACCGCGGGTATTCATTAAAGCGCCAATGGTTAAACTGTCCTTCCAATTTTGCCCAACAAATCGCGCAGCAAGTGCACTTCCTAAAAATTTACCTATTACGGCAACCAAAACGATGATTCCAGTTATTTGCCACAAATACGCGTCGTTTATCAATCCAATTTCGGTCCGTAATCCGGTAAAGACAAAAAACAACGGAAGCAATAGAATTACCGAAACGTCCTCTACTTTTTCAATAAAAATATTTCGGAATTTCGGAATATCAGGCATGATTGCACCCGTCATAAATGCTCCAAACAAAGCATGAATCCCGATGATTTCAGTCAAGTACGACGAAATAATCAACGTTAGCAAAAATATGGCAACTACTGATTTGCTTAGATTATCTTTTGTTGCATACAAATCACCTACCTTTTTTAAGAAAGGTTTTACCAAGAAAAGCATGACAACCACATACAGCGCAGCCAACAAAATGATGTACAAAGCACTGGCAAAAGTTCCGGCTTTTACAATGGCAATTACGGCGGCCAACAAACACCACGCAGTAATGTCATCGGCGGCGGCACAGGTAATGACGATGGTTCCGAGTTTGGTTTTATGGATGCCTCGTTCTTGAACAATTCGAGCCAATACCGGGAAAGCGGTAATACTCATCGCAATTCCCATGAATAAACTAAACGACAAAAATTCAACTCCTTGTGGTGCAAATTGATGGTAGATAAAATAAGACAATCCGATACCTAAGGCAAAAGGAATGATGATGCTAGCATGACTGATCACAACCGCTTCGTTGGCTTTATTTTTGAGCACTTTTAAATCGAGCTCCATCCCAATTACGTACATAAAAAGAATCAACCCGATTTGACTTAAAAACTGCAAATTACCTAGCGACTCGGGAGGAAAAAGTAAACCAGAATATTCAGGAAAATATAATCCAACTAACGATGGTCCAAGGAAAATACCTGCGACAATTTCGCCGATAACCGTGGGCTGACCTATTTTTCTAAAAATCCATCCAAAAAAACGAGCTACAATAATTATGGTAATGATTTGCAGCAGTAGAATGGCTAACGGATGTTGTAAATTGTGGTATAAGGAAACCAAAAACTGATTAAACAAAGTGTCTTTTGAAGTAGGAGAAATGATGTTTCGGCCTATTTCCAACAGTTTGCCTTTCGAAATAATCCAATAGATTAGTGCGGTGAACCCACCGGTAACACCAATGTAAAAAAGGGCGTTCTTTAAATTTTTCATATTTCGTTTTATGGCACTACAAATATGATAAAACAAAACTATTTTTTACGTATAATGACAATTATTTAATTCAAATTTTACACAGAATTGAGATGCTGTTTTTTAGTAAAAGTTTTACTTTCTCAGCCTTTGATTTAGATAGGTTTTCATTACATTTGCACTCGTTTTAAGTCAGTATGAAAAAGATGTTAGGCATAGGTTTTTGGGAATTAATCGCCCGAATAATCCTCAGAAATAGAATTGTAATTATTAGTGGAATCGTTTTGATAACGATTTTTATGGTCTTTCAATGGAAAAACATCAAGTTTACGCATACCGAAGCCAACCTAATTCCTTCTGACGATCAAGTAAACGTTGACTACAATACGTTTCTGGAACACTTTGGTGAAGAAGGTAATCTCATCGTCATTGCCACCAAAGACAAAAAATTATTTACACCCAAAGTATATCAGGCGTGGTCGGATTTACTGACTACCATCAAATCGCACAAAGAAGTTACGTTGGTGATTTCAGTCGATAATTTACAAAATCTCACCAAAAACGATTCGTTACAAACCTTCGAGCTCAAGCCTTTTGTAGACAAAAGTAAAGTTCAAGACGAAAAATATCTAAGGACAATCCAAACCAAATTGTTTACGAAACTTCCTTTTTACGAAGGATTGTTGTTTAATAAAAAAACCGGCGCCATTCGGTCGGCCGTGTATTTGGATAAAAAAATTGTCAATACCATTGCCCGAAAAGAGCATGTGTTAACGCAGTTAATTCCGGCTATTGACAAATTTGAAAAAGACACCCAAATCGATTTGCATACTTCGGGTATGCCTTACATCCGAACGTTAAACGCCAAAACCATTATTGATGAAATTGGATTGTTTATTGGCGCGGCGCTGTTGATTACATCGTTGATTTTTTTCTTTTTCTTTCGGTCATTTCGCGCTACCTTAATTTCGCTTATCGTGGTAATTATTGGTGTAATGTGGTCGTTTGGAACCTTAGCTATTTTGGGATACGAAATCACCGTTCTTACCGCTCTGGTGCCAACCTTGGTGATTGTAATCGGAATTCCGAATTGTATTTTCTTCATTAACAAATACCATCAAGAATACCAAAAGCACGCCAACAAAGCCAAATCGCTGCAACGTGTAATTACTAAAACCGGAACCGCAACCCTCATGACTAATCTTACAACAGCGTTTGGTTTTGCGACTTTTATTGCTACTAATAATACGTTGTTAGTCGAATTTGGAGTAGTGACATCCATCAATATCATTGCGATTTATTTGTTGTGTTTGTTGATTATACCAATATTTTTCAGTTATATTCCGCCTCCAATTCCAAGGCATTTGGGTCACTTAGGGCGCGAATACTTAACTTCATTTATGGGCTGGATTGTGCGCACCGTAAAATACAATCGCGTCGGCGTTTATGTTACCGCGGTAATTTTGTTGGTCTTCGGTATCATCGGAATCTATGAAATCAAAATCTCAGGTAGCCTTATCGAAGACATGCCTAAAAAAACTGATTTTTTCCAAGATATTCGTTTCTTCGAAAAAGAGTTTGACGGCGTGATGCCATTGGAAATCATGATTGACACCAAAAAGAAGAATGGTGTCATGCGATTGACGAATTTGCGTCGAATGGAAGATTTGGAAGAGACAATCACCGATATACCTGAACTTTCAAAACCGATTTCGATTGTCAATATTGCAAAAAGTTTTAAGCAAGCGTACTATAACGGAAATCCTGATTTTTACGAATTGCCAACATCACAAGAAGAATCGTTTATACTGCCGTACATCAAGAATTCGTTGGACAGTGCCGGCGATAATCAATTAAAAAGTTACGTGACTTCGGATGGAAGTATTGCCCGAATCACTACCTTCATCAAAGACGAAAACGGCGAAAAAATGGAAGCCATCGAAGCTCAATTGCGTCATAAAATCAATAAGATATTTCCGTCACCGCGGTATGAAGTCATCATTACCGGAAAAGCTTCGGTGTTTCAAAAAGGAACAAAATATTTGTTGGATAATTTACTGTCGTCGTTGCTTTTTGCCTTTTTAATTACAGCAGGATTGGTCGCAATTATGTTCCGCTCTTTTAAAATGGTTTTGGTTTCAATTATTCCGAACTTACTTCCATTATTAATGACAGCAGGTTTAATGGGATTTTTGGGGATTCCGTTAAAACCTTCTACTATTTTGGTATTCGGAATTGCCTTCGGTATGTCGGTTGACGATACGCTGCGGTTTTTAGCCCAATATCGTTTAGAACTTTCCCGTAACGAATGGAGGATAAAGAAATCAGTTTTTGCCACTTTTGAAGATGCTGGAATTAGTATGTTTTATACGTCCATAGTTTTGTTTTTTGGATTCTCGGTGTTCATGCTGTCTAGTTTTGGTGGAACCATTGCACTAGGCGGATTGGTTGCTTTGACATTATTTTTCGGAATGTTATCGAATTTGGTGCTGCTGCCTTCGTTGGTATTAACATTGAATAAAGCTCTGGCCAACGAACAGGAATTTATTGAACCAATCATCGACATTTTAGAACATACCGATGAAGAGTTGGATGCGCTAGAAAAGAAAAATAATTAATTTATATTTGCATACGATTATTTAGATAAACGGTCACCCTAGTCTATACTGAGCGCAGTCGAAGTAAAGTCGAAGGGCTAATTTTACATAAGAAATGAAACACACAAAAGTTAAAGACTTATTGAACAGCACGCAAACGTTGCCTGAAGTAAATGCCAAAGGTTGGGTTAGAACTTTTAGAAACAATCAATTTATCGCGTTGAACGACGGTTCGACCATCAACAATATTCAGTGTGTAGTCGATTTCGAAAACACACCCGAAGAAACCTTAAAACGCATTACCACTGGAGCAGCCGTTTCGGTTACGGGTTCTTTGGTAGAAAGCCAAGGCGCCGGTCAGAAATACGAAATTCAAGTAAAACAATTGGAAATTTTGGGCGATTCGGATGCAGAAAAATTTCCGATGCAACCCAAGAAACACTCCTTGGAGTTTTTACGTGAAAACGCACATTTACGGGTTCGTACCAATGCGTTTGGTGCTATCATGCGCGTTCGTTCGGTGTTGGCCCATGCCGTTCATACTTATTTCCAAGAAAGAGGATTTGTTTATGTAAATACACCAGTAATTACAGGTACTGACGCAGAAGGAGCAGGTGAAATGTTTCAAGTAACGGCATTGCCGTTGGATAATCTACCTCGAACGGAAGAAGGAACTATCAACTACAAAGAAGACTTTTTTGGGAAACACACGAACCTAACCGTTTCAGGTCAGTTAGAAGCCGAAACCTACGCAATGGCTTTGGGCCAGGTTTATACATTCGGACCAACATTCCGTGCTGAAAATTCCAATACTTCACGTCACTTGGCTGAGTTTTGGATGATTGAACCAGAAGTAGCGTTCAACGACTTGAACGACAATATGGATTTGGCAGAAGATTTTATCCAATTCGTAATCAAATACACGATGGATAAATGTCAGGATGACTTGAAATTTTTAGAAGGGCGTTTAGTGGATGAAGAAAAGTCAAAACCACAAAACGAACGCAGCGAAATGACGTTGTTGGAAAAATTGAATTTTGTTTTGGAGAATAACTTCAAACGCGTTTCGTATACCGAAGCTATTGATATATTAAGAGAATCCAATCCTAATAAAAAGAAAAAATTTAATTATATTATCAACGAATGGGGTGCCGATTTACAAAGTGAACACGAGCGTTATTTAGTTGAAAAACACTTCAAATGTCCGGTGATTTTGTTTGATTATCCGGCCAACATCAAAGCGTTTTACATGCGTTTGAATGAGGACGGAAAAACCGTTCGTGCGATGGATATTTTATTCCCAGGAATTGGTGAAATTGTCGGAGGTTCGCAACGAGAAGAACGTTACGAAGTGTTGGTGGAAAAAATGAAAGCACTTGGAATAGATGAAGAAGAATTATGGTGGTATTTGGATACACGCCGATTTGGAAGCGCAGTTCACTCGGGCTTCGGATTAGGATTTGAACGTTTAGTGCTTTTCGTAACGGGAATGACTAATATTAGAGATGTAATTCCGTTTCCACGAACGCCACAGAATGCAGAATTTTAATTGTTGTCTGTTTTCAGTTCTCTGTTTTTATCCGTCATAACAATGATATTTATTATGCAGATAACTGACAACCGACAACCGACAACTGATAACAAGAATGCTTAAACAAAACCTACAATTCAAACTCTCACAAAAATTATCTCCTCAACAAATTCAGTTGATGAAGTTGATTCAGTTGCCTACGCAAGCTTTTGAACAACGTTTGAAAGAAGAATTGGTTGAAAATCCGGCTTTGGAAAGCGGTAAAGAGGAGGAAGAGTTGTATGAAAAAGATGAGTTTGACAACAACGATGAATACGATGACTATGAAGGAAGCGACAACATCGAAGCCGAAGACATCAACATTGACGAGTATTTAAGCGACGACGAGACACCCGATTATAAATTACAATCCAATAATTACAGTGATGATGACGAAGACCGCGAAACACCTTTTGCAGCACAGACGAGTTTTCATCAAGATTTAATTAACCAACTGAATACGTTTATTTTAACCGATGAACAACGTGAAATTGCTGAGTTTTTGGTGGGAAGTATAGACGACGACGGCTATTTACGTCGTTCCATTCAAGATATTGTAGACGATATGGCGTTTACGCAAGGCATTTACACCGACGAAAAAACGGTTGAGAAAATTCTGCACGTGGTGCACGAACTCGAACCTTCGGGCGTGGGTGCGCGTGATTTGCAAGAGTGTTTGTTGTTGCAATTGAAACACAAAACACCTACTGAATCGGTTGAATTGGCGGTCGAAATGATCGAAAATCAGTTTGATGCCTTCACCAAAAAACACTACGATAAATTACTGCAGAAGTATGGCATTTCTCAAGAACAATTGAAAAAAACCATCAACGAAATAGAAAAATTAAATCCGAAACCAGGCGGTTCTTTTGCCGGTAATAGTCGAGTGACTGAAAACATAGTTCCCGATTTTGCCATCCGTATTGTCGATGGCGAATTAGAACTGACACTCAACGGACGAAATGCTCCTACATTACACGTTTCCAAAGATTACCAAGAAATGCTGCAAACGTATAAAGATTCACGCGAAAAATCGGGTTCTCAAAAAGACGCTGTGCAATTCATCAAACAAAAATTAGATTCAGCGAAATGGTTTATTGATGCCATTCGTCAGCGGCAAGAAACGCTGTTTGTTACAATGAACGCCATCATGCATTTCCAACAGGAGTTCTTTTTAGACGGCGAAGAAACCAGCATGAAGCCGATGATTTTGAAAGACATTGCCGATATGGTTGGTTTGGACATTTCTACCGTGTCACGTGTTGCGAATAGCAAATATGTCGACACGCCTTACGGAACCAAACTGATTAAAGAATTCTTCTCTGAAGCTATGAAAAACGACCAAGGGGAAGACGTTTCAACTTTAGAAATCAAGAAAATTTTGCAAAACGTCATCGAAGACGAAGACAAAAGCAAACCACTTCCCGACGATCAATTGGCCGAAATTTTAAAAGAAAAAGGCTATCCCATTGCTCGTCGAACCATTGCGAAATATAGAGAACAGTTGGATATTCCTGTTGCACGAATGCGGAAGAAGATTTAATCTCAACTTGTTTCAGATTCTCAATTATTTTATTTTAGATTCTTTAAGAGCGAATGGTTCGGGCTTTTTTGTGAACGTTTTTCCTGCTGCTTTTCCAAAACTTTTTGCCCTTCGACTGCGCTCAGTGAGACAAAAAGGTTTTTCCCTCGCATCAGGGCTACTCGGCAATTGTCTTTTGTAAATTCAAAAGTTCTATCAAATTTAACTTTAAAAAGAAACCTATTTTTTATCTTTGGATTCAAATCAAGCTTCTTGAAAAAACTACTGCCTTTTTTTTCGTACTTCTTTCACCCCATTTTCATTCCGCTTGTAGGAACGCTTTTGTATTTGCTGTTCAACGCCGATTTTTTCCCTGCAGGTTCGGCCTATCTTTTGATTTTTCAAATACTAATCATCACTGTTTTTTTACCGATGGCGTTTTTTTATCTACTTAAAACTTTTGGGAAGGTGGACACCATTATGCTTTCTGATGTCAATCAGAGAAAAATTCCTTTATTGTTACAAATGATTTTGACGATGGTTTTAATCACGCAAAGCATAACTGTTGATCGGTTTCCGGAGCTACATTATTTCTTTTTTGCTGGATTAATTACGACATTCATTGCTTTTGCATTACTTTTTTTGAAAGTAAAGTCGAGTATCCATATGATTGGAATAAGCGCCTTAACTTATTTTGTAATCGGTTTGAGTATGCACAATCAACTAAATATGATTTATACGATAGCAACGCTTTTTCTCGTAACGGGATTCATAGCGTCGTCACGTTTGTATATGAAGGCACATTCGATAAATGAATTGATAATTGGCTATGTAATCGGAATGGTTCCGCAGCTGGCTTTTTGGTATTTTTGGCTATAAAATGTAAAACATCAATCCGATGTTGAAGGTATTCATCTTAATTTCCTTTCCTTCGATGGTTGCCGATTTAAAGATCGGGTTTAATCCATAATAAATGTACGCATTCCAAGTATTCCAGCCTGCACTGAGGTATGCGCCGTATTGTAATTTGTCTAAATCGGGATTCCCTTTTTGTTTAATTGTGAGTCCAGAGCCATCAAAACTATAATGGTTGTATACTAAATAACTCAACTTTAATCCGGTGTAAATCCGCCAAAATCTGTGACTGTCAGGCGTTGATGCTCTCCATCTGATTTCAATTGGTAGTTCAGCGTAGTGCACAGTGAGTCTGTTTTTATCAAAAGCAGACTTCAGAATGGTATACGATTCAGAGTTGCCATTTTCTGGAATTCCTAGGTTATGATTCATAACACTAATTCGGTATCCAAGTCCGGCACCAATAGCCCAAGTTCTACTTTTGTTGATGGGCATATCGCGTAAAAACCCAAAAAAAACATTTGGTGAAATTTTTAATTGATCAAAACCAGAAGGTGCATTTTGCATATTACTGTATGATAATCCTATATAAAACTGATCTTCTCGGTATAACGAATCGGGTGAATCAAAATCAATTTCAGGTTCGTTGTTTTGAGCTGAAAGTAATCCAACCAATAATAAAGTGAGTATCGAATAGAAATGACGCATAACTTAATTTGTGTGAGGTAAAAATACTCAAAATTGATTGACAACGCTACAATTCTTTTGTATTAACGCTATTTTTTGAAAAGATGATTTTCAAAGGGCTATTTTGTCGTTGGATAAGAAATTATAAGCAAAGAAATACCCCAACAAATCATTGGGGTTTGATTATAAATGATACCATTTTCGCAGAGAGGATGGGATTCGAACCCACGATGCAGTTGCCCACATACAAACTTTCCAGGCTTGCTCCTTCAACCACTCGGACACCTCTCTATTGGGCTGCAAAGAACAGACTTTTTTCGCAAATAAAAAAGTTTATACTATATGAAAGGTTGTTATGTCTTGATAAAATTGTGGTATAATCCCGATAGCTTGTGCCGATTTATCGGTATATTAAAATACTTGGACAATTTATTAGGCAAAATATTTTAAACTATCGGGATTATTCCATTTCTCCGCGCAACGGAGTTTCAAAAATGGTTTTGAAGACTTTTGGCGCTACATTTTGTCCCAATAAATACATCATTTTGGTGATTGCAGCTTCGGTAGTGATGTCTTTTCCAGAAATAACACCTATTTTTTTGAGTTGCGTACTCGTTTCGTATTGTCCCATGTTCACACTTCCGCCCGAACATTGTGTGACGTTTATGACAAACAACTCCTTTTTAATGGCATTCTTTAAAATCTGAATAAACCAATCTTCCGTCGGCGCATTTCCAGAACCGTACGTTTCTAAGACAACGCCTTTTAAATTCGGAATCGAAAAAATGGCTGACAAAACCAATTCGTTCATTCCAGGAAACATTTTGACAATCGCAACATTATCGTCGAGTTCTTTACGAATAACTAGTTTCTTTGTATTTTTAGGAATAAGAGAAGTATAATTTACTTTCAAATTCACACCCGATTCAGCCAACGGCGGATAATTAGGCGACGTGAATGCGTTGAAATGCTCAGCATTGATTTTTGTCGTGCGATTTCCACGGTAGAGTTTGTATTCAAAATACAAACAGACTTCATTGATGACTGCTTTTCCTTTTTGTTGTAACGATGCGATTTGAATAGCCGTAATCAAATTTTCTTTAGCGTCGGTGCGCAAATCTCCAATCGGTAATTGCGATCCTGTAAATACTACTGGCTTGTTTAAGTTTTCTAACATAAAACTCAATGCCGAAGCAGAATACGACATGGTATCGGAACCGTGAAGTACTACAAAACCATCAAAACTTGTATAATTATGTTCAATGATGGAGGCAATTTGGATCCATTTCTCAGGATTCATATTCGACGAATCGATAGGTTTTTCGAAGGATATGGTTTTTATCGAACAATCCAATTGCTTGATTTCTGGAATTTTTTGAAGTAACTTTTTAAAATCAAATGCCTTTAACGCTCCCGTTTCGAAGTCTTTCATCATACCAATGGTTCCACCAGTATAAATCAGCAATATGGAAGGTTTAGCGTGCATTAGTATACTTGGATTTATTCACAACCGGATTGGCATACATATTTAAAAAGCCTTCTTTCATGATTTCATTCGCACAATCAATTTTTAATTCCAAACGTCGTTCGAATAGTGATTTTTCATCTTCGGTATAATTCGATGCGAATTCATTACAATTATTCAACAAATCATAGGCAATGTAATTCGTAGGCCATAATTTATACGATTGCAAAATAGAATCGTCAATGACCTGTGCCAATGCTTGTACTTGTTTGTTTGCGTTGTCGTTTTCGGCTTTAATTTGGTCTATTTCGGAGTCTAAAATAGCACCCACATGAATGTGAATTCGTTTTTTCTGGCCAATAATGCCACTTAAAAGTGTGATGAAATCTTCGTTTTTTTCTTTGATATAGGTTTCTTCTTTTGCTTCTGCCATCAATTGTGGCATTTTTAGTGCGTCTGTTGGATCGTATTCGTATGAAATAGAAACGGGAACTATTTTGATTTTCTTAAAATAATCCATCACATTTGTTTCATCCGAACCCATAGCCAACATTTTAAGCACTCCAGTATGTGTCGCGTCGTTTCCGTCTTTGGTTCGACCTTCACGTTGTGCAATCCAAACTGAGCGATTTTCTCGCAACAATAACTGTCCAATATATTCTGACAGTAGTTTAGAACTTTGGAGTAATTCACGTGGAGACAAACCTCTTTGCACCAAAAAATTCCGGTTTAGTTTTGCCAACGTATTCATGAAATCGCGCTTCACCAAATTGTCGCCGATGGCCGAAGCTGTCATCACCAAACCGTGATCAAACAAACAGACATTCAATAACGAAGTGTCTAAAATAATATCTCTATGATTGGAAATGAATAGGTAAGAAGTGTTTTTTTCTAATCTTTCAAAGCCAGATGTGGTCAATCCGTCGGATGATTTTTCTAAAACTTTTCGCACCGATTGATAGATGAAATTGCATTGAAAATCTCTAATGGAATGGGTTCGTCTTAGTTGTTCTTTCCATACTTCGCTATCCACATCGGGAAAAGTAAAATCCATAATGGCCTTCATCATCGGATGATTTAAAGAAAAACGAATCGCCTCGTTTACCTCAGCATCATAAAACGGGCGGATGGCATCAAATTTCTGCATTTTGGGTTTTAGTTTACAAGGACAAAAGAACAAAAAAAAATCGACTTTTGATAAAAAAAACCAATAGAATAGAGCGATTTTGCAAATGGTATAAATCAACTTCATACATTCGCAAAAACGCTTTATTCAACTAATCTGCACTACTTATTGCTTTACTAGTTTGTGTGTGATCATGCTGTTTGGCGTTTTGATTTTCAGAAGATATACGCCGGTGTTCAAGTTTGTGAGGTCAATTAGTTCAGAATTCTGGTTCACATTTGTTCTGTGCCAAACTTTCTTCCCAACCATATCATATACAGTTAATTCGATCATTTCCTCACTAGTAACAACCTGTACGTTATTTGTAAAAGGATTAGGGAAAACCTGATAATTCATCTCACTATTGGAAGGTAAAGATAAATTATTTGGCACACCTTTAAGAGTAACATTATCAAATCGGTTGTTGCCATTTTCTGCAGTAGTATTGCCAACAAAGGTTATCCTTATTTTAAAATCAGCATTGTTGTTAACTGCAAGTATCGAACTGAAATCTACTTCTACCAAACTATATTCTGTTGTTACTCCGAATGAAGTCTGACTCAGGCCATCTTGGATATAATTAACACCATCGAGACTATATGATATACTATTTGTTAATTGCCCCTCATTTGTACGCTGAATCGCATAAGCAAATTTAATGTCCTTGAATCCTGTCGTAGGCAAGTCAAAAATGATTGAACGCCCATCTGAAGGGTTTCTAACTCGTGCCGATTTCCCTGAATTTTGATTAAAATGCAAATTGAGTATCGACCCCGTATTGTTAACATCTATGTCACGCGGACCTGTTCCTAGATACGTCATAAGAGGCGCATTTCCAACCAGACTATAGTCAGAAACAATTGTAACGACATCCGTAGGAGTCAAAAGAGAATTGAAATGCCAGTAGTGGATAGATTGTTCTGGATTTGTAACTTCTGTAAAATTAGCTGTAACTGTTGTAGCTTGAGAAATCAAAAGCTGAATATCAGGATTGGTATCACTTGGCTGAATAACGGCTCCATCAACAACCCAATGACTAAATTGATAACCTGGAAATGATTCAGCTTTTAATAAAGTTTGAATATTACCAAAAACTTGAGCACTAGATGGGTAAGTAGCCAACCATTCAGAATTCATTTTTATTCTTCCCGAATTTACTGGTTCAACTTGGAACGTTGTTTGAAAGGGTCCAGTAACTTGGTAACAACTCACAAGTCCTGAACTAATAGTTTGTGAACAACGTGTAAGTAAGAAATCTCTAGCCGCCTGAACATTGGCCAACCAAGTGGTCATACTCCCGCCCCAACGTTGAATCTGTCTTGGCATTTCAGGAGTTAAAGTAGCTACTATACTATCAAATAATTGAGTTACCTGGTCGCAAGAGAAATGAGTATTCAACAAATCAGCATAGCGTGTAATGTATTTTTGTCGAACTATTGGACTTTCTTCTATTAGTTTTCCGATGGTTTGAGCATGACCTTCACCAACAGTCAAATTTTCTACTTGACAAGGATCAGCACCAGCAGTAATATCTGGTATTCCGGTAAAATTGATATAATGACCAAGAATTCCGTCAACATCCCAAAGTGCATAACGCCATTTTAGAGCTCCTCCTGAAGGGTTTGTTCCGCGCCACCATGAAGTATTCCAATTGAGCCAATCTTTATTTACTAAAAACGAGTTGAAAACAAAATAATCAACTAAACTATCAATATTCAGTTGGCTTTCAACATAATTGTAATTGGCTTCTACAGCCATGTCATTGTTTTGCACGTAGTCAATCAAATCATCCCAAGCAGTAATAGCAGGTTGATTTCCGAATTCAGGAAGAGTTGATCCCCAAGTCTTAATATATTGAATATAATTATCACTATCTCTATAAATGTAATCTTGGCCATAATAGTAATCGGTGTACTGATTATCATCTACCTTTTCGCGTATGTCATAAACACCCCAGTATTGTCCATTTACAAAAAGCGATACAAAAGAGCTCCTTCTTTCATCCAAATCTAGCTCCGATACTTCAGAAAGTTTTTGCGCAAATACATCTCTAAAGTGCGCGCCACCACTTTGATGTGGATAATTATCACTTCCAGCTGCTTTAAGTATTAATCTTCTGAACTTGGTGCGATTAGTTGTATTAAAAAACTGATGTTCTAATCGTCTTTTGTAACCGTGATCATCACGTGATATAAAATCAATTCCGCGTTGTGCATAAGCCCATGAATCATTACCATGCCTATCAAAATCACCCATATTTTCATCGACAAACGTACCATTACTTTGAAAATATTCAAGATATCCTGTGGGTTCAATTGTAGTTCCGTTAAGCAGTTGCAATAAATTAGCATCGCCAGATATTGAAACAATAGGCAACGTTGAATTTTCACTTATAAAATAACTATTTGTTTCTATAAATCCAGGGATTATTCCTCCTAACGTGCTAAAAGTTCGCGCTCTTACTACTGTTGATTGTGAAATAGTAAATGGACCTGTATAAAGTGTAGATGTAGCGGTAGGTGTTGCTCCGTCTATAGTATATCGAATTTGTTCGTTTGCGCCAATTGTTGACAGAGCAACACTAATTGGTCCGGTATATTTTCCCGGTGTGACACTAAATATTGGTTTAGTCGTATAATTTGAAAAACCGCCTGAATTTTGTTGACCAGGTGTAGGTGTCGTAAAAATACTCCAAGTACTTGCTCCATCAGATGTCCTTCCAAACGAATGATTGGTCTGAGTAATAAACATTTGATGTGATTCTAGGATCGCACCACTTGGATCGGAAAGAACAACATCATCGTTATCGGTTTGCGTTAAATCAAAGCTGGCGTGCAAGACTGTTCCAGACGAAATATCTCGGCTGGAGCAAAATATCAAAACGCGACTATTTGGAGGGATTACTCCGTTTTGGATTTGCCATTTAGTTGGGTTGTTGGCATTATTACTCAAGTAGTAGCCTGCCAAATTAAAAAAGGTAGTGGGACTCGAGTTAAATAATTCAATCCAGTCCTCATTTCGGTTAAAGCCATCATTGAAATTTCGGTTGGAAGCACTATACTCATTAATAAGCAGCGGACCATTTCCAAAATTTAGCGAGCCATAGGTTACGGCCACTTGACGACTGTTTACAAAATTATAAGTAGCATTACAGCCACTTCCTCCAAAGTTCCTCGCAAAATTAAACGTGAAGTCCACTTGACCTGTCGAAACCACATTGCCAATAGGACTATCGGTAATTGTGTAGGCAAACGTTCCAGCAGTATTACCAACACCATTTTGAACTGGAGTTTGGCCATTCGGACCTGAAACAAAGCTTCGTTGGTCAGACATCCAAGCGTTTGAACCGCTTACAGCTACAAAATCGTAATTGATTGTGGTAGACAAAACACTTTCCCCAACCGGAACAGCAACTTGTAAAGTCGATTGTTGGTAGGCAGGTAAAAAACAAGAATTAATAACATCACTATTTGAAACCGTTACTACCGGATCAATGTTGATCGGATACACTCTATCAGCTGATTGTAACCAAAAACCATCAACTTGAATTTGAATTTTGTAACTGGTCTCGGATAACTGAATTACCTTATAGGTTGCTTCGTAGGTTGGTTGACGTACATTACGGTCAAAAGTTTTACTGTCTGTGATTACAGGTTGCTGAAAAACAAAGGCTTCTTTACCGTTTTGATTGACAATGATGATGCGATGAGTAGAATTGACATCATTTTTTTCCTCTTTAATAGAAAATCCCTCTGGTAAATCGATGACTTCTTCTACTATCATATGATCAAAGTTTTCGGGCAGAAAATCTGAATTAGTAATCTGATAACTGTATTTCATCGCCTGATTATATAAGGTGATGTTTTTATCCACATTGGGCGCTATGTTTTTATATACAATTTCCGTATCGTTTAGAAGAACAGCATTTTGCCTAGTAGTAGTTTTCTTAACTACAGGAGAATTGTCCGAACCGAAAATAAAATTACTTTGCTCAGCAAACGTAATTTTCTGACTATCAACAATTAGTGAGGTACGACTATTCTCCAATTGAAAAAAAGAATTTTGAGCAGGATACGAAGTTGTAGAACCAATTGCAGAAAGCTTGTAATCTATACTGTGCCAAAAACCATTGTCAGTTTGATAGTGTAAAGGCATAGACGACTGAACCGTTGTTTTTGTAGTATTGGCGTTGAGAAAGGTTCTCGAGTATTTTGTTCGGTTTTGGATGAGTTCATATTCTACCTCATGAATTGTGGTTTTGTGGGTGGTCTTTCCTAATTCCGGGTGCGATTGATAGGCGAGAGGAATTTGATCGTATTGTTTTTGGGTGTTGTTCGTTTGCGAGTAACCCCAAAATGAAATCAACACGAGGCAACTTCTAAGTAAAAATTTGATCATTTTAAAGACATTTAAGTTTGTATTGGTTGACGGAAATACAAATTCCGAGCGACCAATATACTAAATATTTAGTTCATTTTAAATGTTTTACGTGCAGAAAAGCAATTTTTTGAGTTGTATTAATCAAAATACTAAGTTGCAACATCAAATAGTTACGGCTCTTTAAAAAAAATTAAACCCCAAATATTGCCGTCGAATTCTCTGTAGTGATTCGAGCAATTTCTTCCACTGAAACTCCGTAAATTTCAGCTAATTTCTCAGCAACCAAAATAGTATAGCTACTTTCATTGCGCTTTCCGCGATGAGGAACAGGAGCCAAATAGGGCGAATCGGTTTCGAGCACGATGTGGTGCAAATCGATTTGGTTGAGAAACTGATCTATTTTTCCGTTTTTGAATGTGGCCACGCCACCAATTCCGAGTTTCATATTTAAGTCGATGGCCCGTTGAGCCTGATGAATATCGCCAGTAAAACAATGAAAAATCCCAAATAAGTCATCACTTCTCTCGCCTTCCAATACATCAAAGATTTCGTCAAAGGCGTCGCGGCAATGAATATTAATGGCCAACTGATATTTTTTTGCCAATTGAATTTGGTGTTTGAACGCGGTTTTCTGAATGTCTAAGGTCGTTTTATCCCAGTACAAATCAATTCCGATTTCGCCTACAGCCTTGAAATTTCGGTGCGCCAATTCGGTTTCCACATGCTCCAACTCGGCTTCAAACGTTTCGGGTTTAACATAACACGGATGCAATCCCATCATCAGAAAAACATTCTCTGGAAATTGCTGTTCCAATTCGTACATTTTTGAAGTGTAGGTCGAATCGATAGACGGAACAAAAAATCGGGAAACACCAATATTAATGGCGCGTTGCATCATTTCGTTTCGGTCGTTTTGAAATTCTTCGGAGTATAAATGCGTGTGCGTATCGGTGAGAATCATTTTATCTTAAACATTTAGTGCAAAGATAAGTTTAAAAATCAAACCATATAAGGCATATAAGAGATTTAAGTTCCTGCTTAAATGACCTTAAATTCCTTATATGGTTCAAAAAAATTATTACAAATCGTTCAGTAACTGCTGTGCCTTGTCAAAATCTTCCGCATCACTAGGAATTTCCTTCAATGTCGCCTTACATTCAACGTTCTTGTCTTGTTTCAAATACGACAATGCCAAATACCAAGTGGCTTTGTGTTTATACACCGAATTTCCTTCACGTAATTGATCTAAAAACAATTGTGCTTTAGCGAAATTATTGGTTTCGATTAACGAAATCGCATAGAAAAATTGCAATTCTGGATCTCTAAAATCGGTGATTTTATCAAAAGCAGCTACCGCTTTTTTATAGTTTTTAGCATTGAACGCTTCTTGTGCTTCTTTCAGATTGGCATCGCCTATACTGCGTTCCATAAATAAAGCCGTTTCGTGTTGGTTGAAGTCGCTATAACTCGCATCATTTTGCATCAAAAACCACGTTCCCATTACCACAACAATAGAAGCGGCAACGGCGTAATACCAAGGTTTGAAAGCAATGACTTTCGATTTACTTTCCTGCTTTTGCTCGAAATTTTGCTCGGAAATTGTCTTTAGATTTTCCTTAAAATCAAGTGTTTCTTTAGAAAATGTATGGTCTAAATACTGACTGGTTTCTTTATATAGCTGAAAACTTTCGTTGAACTGCGCATCGTTTAGCAATTGCTCTTCAAAGCGTGATTTTTCTTCAGCAGCGAGTTCGTTGGTTAGGTAACTCTCAAAACGGATGTAGGTTTCTTCGTTCATGACCTTAGTATTTTAATGATTTGTATCGGTTAGATTGCTGAATCATTTCGGTTAACTGACCTGTGCACAGTGATTTTTTCTTTCTCACATACGCATAGGTCACGTTCAATTTGGAGGCTACTTCTTCCATCGTTTTGGTTATAAAACTCAGTTTGAGTACTTCCTGACATTTTTCTCCTAGTTTCTGAAACATCTCATCAAATAAGGATTGTTTTTCATCAAAAACTTCGGTTTGGAATGCTACTTCTTGAACGGATTCATCAATAGATACATTTTCATCCTGTAATGTTACCTCTTTATTGGATGTTTTTTTTAATTCATTCAGCCAACGCCGTTTACACAATAAAAAAAAGTAGGCGTCAAACGGACAGGTCAATTGAAGTCCTTTGGTTTTGGCTTGATTATAAATGGTGATTAGTACTTCCTGAATGACATCTTGCGCTTGATCATCATCGCCACTATTGGTTCGGATGTAGTGCTTGACTTTCGGCACAAATTTTTTGTAGATGGACTGAATGACCGCCGAATTGTTCTGAACCAATCCGTCGATATAAAGTTGATCGGGATGAAGATGTTTTTCGGCCATACTAAATTGATTTAAGGGCTAATTTAAAAAAAAATACCCACAACGGGTAACAAATTTCTAAATCAATTGATATAGTGATATAACGTTCTTCAACATGTGAATATAAGTAACCAAAAAAGAATTTAAAAAAAATTAAAATTCATGGGTAACAAAATTTAAACCAAGTTGATATAACATTAGAAAACAAAATTAACAATAACATAAAAATTAGAAATCATGAAAAATCAATTTAGAAAAATCGGATTAGTAGTAGTAGCTTCAATCGCTTTAACAAGTTGTTCGAACGATGACCCAGCTTCAACAGAAATTTTTAGACCAAGTACTGGCGAATGGTATGCGTTGCGAAACGAAGCAATGAATAGTATCACACAAAGTTTCACTATGACCGCTGGAACAGGAGTACACACTTTTACAACTACAAAAGGAGTACAATTCACGATTAACAGTAATTGTTTGACGTTAGCTGGAAACCCAATTTCGTCTGGACAAATAGACATCAAATATGCAGAAGTTTTTGATCCTGGAACCATGATTGTAACCGATAAAACTACGATGGGGAAATTACCAAATGGTGATATGGCGATGATTATCTCTGGTGGAGAATTTTACATCAACGCAACCAGAAATGGTGCTCAGCTTGACATTACTTGCCCAATGCAACTTATCATTCCTGCTTCTTTAACTGGTGGCGCCGATCCTGGAATGACACTGTGGGATGGAACGATTGATCCCGACGGGAATTTAGATTGGGATGAACAAGAGCCATTGCCTGGCGGACCACAAGGCGGAGTTTTTACCGAAGGTCAAGGCGCCAATGCTCAGTATATTGCTTTCTTAAACGATTTTGGATGGACCAATGTAGATCGCTTTTATTCTGATCCACGACCAAAAACAACCATTTTAGCACAAGTTCCTTCAGGATATAATTTTCAAAACAGTGGTGTTTACTTACATTATGATGGTGAAGGAAGTTCATTAGCAAAATTAGACACCTTCAATTCGGGAACCAATCAATTCTCAGAACATTATGGTCAAGTGCCGATTGGTTTACAAATGCATGTGATTTTTGTAACCGAAGAAAGTGGAAATTTCAGATACGCAATCAAAGCAGTCACAGTTGCTGCTGGCGATGTTTACATCTTTACAGATGCAGAAACAACATTAGGAACTCAAGCTCAATTAACCGCCGCAATCAATGCTTTACCATAAATTATTAGTTAGGTTATTTTAGTTTTTTTGAAGAAGTGATGACAAGTTCATCACTTTTTCCTATTTTTATAAATGCTAACAAACATTTTGATTATGAAAAAAATAGTTTTCTTACTCGTTCTACTGTTTGGATTTGCCCCAACTTTCTCGCAAACAAAAGTGAAAGACACGATCACTCGAAGAGCAAATGTCGTATACGATAAAAAAGGTAATGTCGTTACTTTTAAAGCCGAAACGCCAGCTTTAATTCAGATTGCCGGAGCGCCCAAAGCCAATTATACTTTTTTTTGGGAATACGGTGACGGAACGTACAGCAAAACTGCCGAACCTCAAAAAACCTACAAAAAACCGGGTCAGTATAAAGTCAACGTGAGTGTAACCAACAATTACGACAACGGGAAACCGCCCAAAACGCGTCCGAAAACAGTGGCCGTAACCGAAATTACCAATTCTAATTTTGATGATGTGGCGATGTTAGCCGATTCGACCTCGATACAGCTTTTTGCCAATCGCGAGCCCATGCCCGAAGAAGAGATGGTTGTGGTCTTGAGTTATCAAAATCTGTTGGAGTATGTGGCGAATGGCAAATTGTATTTGTTTTACAACGATAAAGAATTTAAAAATGATAATTTCGAATTAGTAGAAACCCGCACGCATCATGACGAACGCGAGATTTCTGAAAACGGAATTGCCTATGTAGAGGATGAAAATAATTCGTATTCAAGTATCGCTTCCGCGGATGAGAATTCGGCGTTTCAAATTCCGTTTTGGAATGAAAACGAAGATTTAGAATTGACCTTGGCCGAAAGCAAATCGCAATTCAGAAACTACAAAACTTTTGAGTTCGACGGAATGAATTCGAAGAAACTCGAAACGTATTCTTTACGTTCAAAACCACTCCCGAAATGATCAAAGACACAAGCGCGACAGTCCGAATGCGCGGCGTTTACGTTCCCGATCGAAGCTACAAAAATCACAAGAAAAAAACCTTGGAAATGGAGATTGTAACCTCACACGATCCCAATAAAATGTCAAGCAACGGTATGTTTATGAATTACCGAACGGTGCGATTAAAAACCGTCAATTTTAAAACTCGTTTTCAAAATGACGGCGAAGGTCCAGCTCGTATGATTCGGCTTGAAACCGATATTCCAGATATGTTCGATAAAAAAACCTTGAAAATAGTCGATTCGTATCCTAAATGTCCGATTTGTCCCAAAGATGAAGAAGTCAATTACAGCTGTTTGGACACCATCATCAAACAAAAACAAATTCATTTTACGTTCAAAAATATTTACATTCCAGGAAGTCAGCAAAAAAACGTAACCGAACGCGATTCAACCAAAGGATTTGTGAAATACACCATGAAGTTTGCTAAAGATTTTCACAAAGAAAAAACCCGAAGCCGCACCGCTATTATTTTTGATAAAAACGAACCTGTGATTACGAATTATGCTGTAACTCGGTTTTTACCCGGAATTTCGATTGGTGCAAAAACAGGATATAATGTTTTTCCCGATTTAGAAAATTCAAAAAGTTATTTTGTAGCGGCCACTATTTCACCTTACAAATCCTATCGCTGGTATTGGCAAGTGGAATTGCAAAATGCGTTACATTCTTATGATGGCGAAAGCACTGTGACCGATGAAATAGTGGGCAACAATGCCGGAATTCCGCCACAATTAAATAGAACCTATCGCAGCAGCAACTTTGAAAATTACAACATTGAAGTTCCCGTTTTGATGCGCTATAACATCAATAATTATATTGGTGTTGGAGCCGGAATCCAAGCAAATGTAAACGTTTCTCAAAAGCTAGATTCCTTTCAAAAAACAGAGGTTTACGAAGGACCAAACGACAATTTTTTAATTAGAACCGACGAAAGTTCAGAAAGCATTAAAGAATCGTTTGCTTCATTTCGATCGGGTTTATTATTCGATTTTACTGCTGGCTTTGCTCGAATTGGTCCAAGTATTGGTGCACGATATGTTATGAGTTTTGAAAAGAATTTTAATTATTGGCAGTTTTATGCGATTTGGAAGTTTTAGTGTTTTGTTTCACGGAGTTTCGCAAAGTTGTTCACAAAGTCTCACAGAGTTTTGTTTGAACCCTCCGCTAGTGCGGGCAATGTCTCACAAAGGTGTACAAACAAACTTAAATTGCCCAAAGAATATCCTTTGAGAAACTCTGTATAGTACTTTGTGTATCTTTGTGAAATAGCTTTTTATGAATAGAAAATTAATTATTCTCTTCCTTGTAGGAATCCAACTAACTTTTGGACAAAATGGTTCATTAGAGGATAAAATCTACTCGGCAGTTGATGAGTTTGTAGCGCATCCAAACGCGAAAAGTTTAGAGAAACTAGAAACCGCTGAAGCCAATTTTTCGCCCAAAACCAAACCTGAATTATTGGCATTTGTTATTTTACAATGCAACAAAGCCTATTACGAAAATCAATTTGGATTGACTCAGAAAGCCATCAAAAGCTACGAAAAGGCCTGGCAGTTGTATCAAAGAAACAAATTGTCTAATTATGATATTGTCGAATCGTGTTTGAAACCTTTGGGCAATTTGTACACGGTAATAGGCGATTATGATAATGCCGAAAACACCATTAAACAGTATTATTACATTGCCAATTTAGAGAAAAACAGTTTGCAGAAATACGCCGCCATTCTGAATTTATCCAATGTGTATCAAAACACGGGAAGAATAGTTGAAGCAATTGATTTATTGGGAAAAACATTGCAAACCGAACAATTAACCAATGTTCAAAAAGGCAATTTGTGGAACAACTTAGGAACGAATCAGCTGTTACAAAATCAATTTTCAACAGCAAAAAAATCGTTTCAAAACTCGATTCAATTATTGAAAAATGATGCTGCTCAATCCAAAACAGCATCCAATGCGTATCGAAATTTAGCTAAAATCGAAGCCAACGAAAATCACTTTGAAAAGGCCAAAGAATTGATGGAACAATCGCGCGATTTGTTTTTTGAAAAGCCAAATGGTGAACCTAGAAAGCAAGCTCAATTGTACTACGACATTGCTTTGTTAGACTTTCAAAGCGCTCATTTCGACGAAAGTCAAATCAATTTAAAAGCCGTTTTTGATCTTTTAATTCCGAACTACAACTCAAAAAAAAGATTGCTTCCCAATAAAAATTCGCTGTATGCTGAAACGGTTTTATTAGATGCTTTGGATTTACAAGCTGAATTATTTTTAGCTCAAAATCAACCCCAAAAAGTGATAGAAAGTTACGATTTGGCATTTCATATAGAAGAGTTGTTTCAATCGATGTTGGTGTACGAAAATTCGAAAATCGTCAATCAAATCAGAAATCGAAAACGCACCGAAAAATGTCTTGCTATTTACCATTCGCTGTATCAAAAAGAACGAAAATCAGGTTATATCGAAGCGGCTTTTTTAGTGGCAGAAAAAACAAAATCGGCTGTTTTAAAACAGTCTCTTCTGAATTGGAAAAATCAATCGAGAGAAGAGAAATTAATCATCGAACAGATGCAAAATTGGTCTGCGGTAATTCTGAAAGAACAACAAAAATTAGATGCTGCCGATATTTCAAAAATAAATGAAGCCATTAAAAAGCAAAACGAATTGATGTTGTTGTTGAAGTTGAAAGGACAACAAAAATCAACTACATCCAAGGAATTTGACATTACCGCATTGTATACAAAATTGGAACATGATCAAGCAGTGATGATTGAGTATTTTGCTGGTTTCGAACACATGTATTTTTTTACAATTGAAAACAAAAAAATTACTTTAAACTCGTTTACTACTTCAGATTCGGCTATTCCAAAATTGGTTCAGTTTATCGATTATTTCAATGATTCGAAAGCCATTTTAAACAATCCAAAACAATTTAACCACAATTCAAATGTTGCATTTTCGACCTTACAATTTCCCAAAAAGTTGAGTCGAAAAAACCTGATTATTATTCCAGACGGAATTCTAGCACTTTTGCCATTCGAAGCGTTAATTACAAAACAATCATCCACTACGAATTTTTCAAAAATGCACTACTTAATAAACGATTATGCGATAGGATATAGTAATTCGGCCGATTTTTACCTGAATGCCATTCCGTTTCAACGCAAAAAAGAAACGGTTTTAGGCTTTTTCCCTGTTTTTGAAAAAACCAATTTAGAACTGGCATTTTCCAAAAAAGAACAGCAAAAGATTCAGTCGTATTTTGATGGCATGTACTTCGAAAACGAAATAGCTACGTTTGACAATTTTAGAAAAAATGCGTTGAATTATTCGGTGATTCACCTTTCGACGCATGCGTCTTCGGGCGATTTGGTGACGCCTGCAACCATTAAATTTTACGATCAAGAGGTGTTGTATTCGGAGTTGTATCATTTGGATATGAATCCCGATTTGGTGGTATTGAGTGCATGCGAAACCGGAATTGCGAAATTTTATAAGGCTGAAGGCGCGATGAGTATTGCCCGCGGATTTCAATTTGCAGGCGCACAAAATTTGTTGTTTTCCCTGTGGAAAGTCAACGACTACACTACTTCTGTTTTGATGGATAAGTTTTATTCTAATGTAAAAAAAGGTACGTCGTATTTCGAATCGATTAACCAAGCCAAACTCGATTACTTGGCAGACGAAAGTATCCCGAATGCGAAAAAATCTCCGTATTATTGGAGTTCGTTTGTGTATTACGGCACATTGGACAAAAAAGAATCAAGTAATTATTGGGTATGGATTTCGATTGTTATAGGATTTTTAATTGTACTGGTATTCTATAAGCTATTTCACAGAGTTATACAAAAAAGCACAAAGTCACACAAAGAAAACTAAACTCTTCGTGTATCTTTGCATCACTCTGCGAACCTCTGCGTAACAACTATGGAAGACTTTCAAAAAATTCTCAAGAAAAACAACTACAAAAAAATAAACTTCAAAGTTTCAAAAACGCAGCATTTGCTCATCAAAGCGAGCATAAATGGCGTAAAAGGGAATTTTATTTTGGACACTGGTGCGAGCAACAGTTGTGTCGGATTTGAAAGCATTGAACATTTTGAATTAACGGCGGGAAAGTCAAAAACCAAAGCCGCTGGAGCAGGCGCAACCGGAATGTTCACGCAACTGGCCAAAGACAATACAATCCAATTGGGCAAATGGAAAAACAAAAAATTACATGTTGTGATTTTCGATTTATCGCATGTCAATGAAGCGCTGACTCAGCATAAAGCCAAACCCGTACACGGAATCATCGGTGCTGATGTGTTACTAAATGGAAAGGCCGTTATAGACTACTACAACCATTGTTTGTATTTGAGGTAATTGTAATTATTTACTTTTTTTATACGATAAATACGCAATAACCGTACTCACCACCATCAAAATGCCACCCAAAACAAAAGGCGCACCCGCAAATTGAAACGGCGCTTCATTGTGCGTAAAATAGTAAAAAACCATACTCATCAACGGTGGACCCACAATAGACGACGCGCTCATCAAACTCGATAAAGTACCCTGAATTTCTCCTTGTTCATTAGCAGGAACCTGATTCGAAATGACCGCTTGCATCGCCGGTCCGGCAATTCCGCCCAAGCAATACGGAATCAAAAAGACAAACATCATCCAACTTTCGGTCGCCGCAGCAAATGAAAACATGCCAATGGAATACAACGCCATGCCGACATAAATGCTTTTTTCATTTCCTAATCTCGGATTGATCCAGCGAATCAAACCTCCTTGCACTATTCCCACCAAAAGTCCGACCGCGCCCAACGAAAGCCCAACCATTTTTTCATCCCAATTGAATTGATACATCGTAAAATAACTCCAATTGCTGTGCACCGCATGCGACGCTACATATAATAAAAATATCGACAACATCAACCCTATCAATTGTGGGTATTTTCGCAAGTTTAAAAACGCTCCAATCGGATTGGCTCGCTTCAAATTAAATTCGCGACGGTTGTCTTTTGGTAAAGATTCAGGTAAAATAAAATAACCATACAAAAAGTTCAATAAACACAACACAGCAGCGGCGTAAAACGGAACTCGCGAACCGTACTGCCCTAATAATCCGCCCACAACCGGACCAATAATGAAGCCCAATCCGAACGCCGCGCCGATCATTCCGAAGTTTTTAGCTCGGTTTTCAGGCGTGCTCACATCGGCAATATAAGCCGAAGCCGTCGTAATACTGGCGCCCGAAATTCCGGCAATAATTCGCCCAATGAACAACCAAGTAATCGTTGGTGCTAAGGCTAACAAAATATAATCCAATCCAAAAGCAAAAAGCGACAATAATATTATCGGGCGTCGGCCAAACTTATCGCTCAAATTTCCGACAATTGGCGAAAAAATAAATTGTGTAATGGCATACGAAAAAGCAATCCATCCGCCAATTTTGGCCGCTTCACTAACGTCGCCGTGAATGAGCTCTTGAATCAACTTTGGAATAACCGGAATGATAATTCCCCAACCCGTAATGTCAATCAACATCGTGATGAAGATGAATCCAATAGCTGCCGATTTTTTGTTTGCTGACATCGTTTTTTTTATTTTTTGGGGCGTGCCTTTCGTCGTTCCTCCTCAAGTCGGGCTTTCACTGCAATCTTTTGTGGCCAGCGCGCCAGCTGGCTCCATCGCTTAAATAGTTCGCTGAACTATTTAAGCTCGGCCCTCTCACAAAAGGATTTACGCTCTATCCCTCACGCGGAACACACACGAGCGTAGCGAACTGGCGAAGCAAATAAACAAAAAATCCCGTTCAGTTTTTTAAACGGGATTTTTAAATATTCTTAAATCTAAAATCAGCACTCTAAAATCTACAATTCCAGCGCTCTTTTTACATTGCCATCCATCAATAATTCTTCTGGTTTTTCTAAGGCTTCTTTTACGGCAACTAAGAATCCAACCGACTCACGTCCATCGATGATTCTATGATCGTACGATAACGCTACAAACATCACCGGAGCGATTACGATTTGACCGTTTTTAACAATCGCGCGTTCTACTACGTTGTGCATGCCTAAAATTCCCGATTGCGGTGGATTGATAATTGGTGTAGACAACATACTTCCGAAAACGCCTCCGTTAGAAATGGTAAATGTTCCGCCCGTCATTTCGTCCACTGTAATTTGTCCGTCGCGTGCACGAATAGCCAATCGTTTGATTTCAGCTTCTACGCCTCGAAATGATAAGGTTTCTGCACTGCGCATAACCGGAACCATCAGTCCTTTCGGACCCGAAACCGCCACCGAAATGTCGCAGAAATTATACGAAATTTTCTCTTGACCATCAATCATCGAGTTCACGTCTGGATATAATTGTAACGCTCTAGTTACCGCTTTGGTGAAGAACGACATAAAGCCCAATCCTAATCCGTGTTTGGTTTTAAACTCTTCTTTATATTGTTCACGCAACGCATAAATCGCGGTCATGTCTACTTCGTTGAACGTCGTCAACATCGCAGTTTCGTTTTTCGCAGATACCAATCGTTCAGCTACTTTACGACGCAACATCGATAATTTGGTACGCTCAGAACCACGGTTTCCGCCGGTTGGCGTTCCCATCGAAGGTACAGCATTTACGGCGTCGTCTTTAGTGATTCGTCCGTCTTTGCCTGTTCCGACCACGTCAGCTGGCTGGATGTTTTTCTCGTCTAATATTTTTTTAGCAGCTGGTGATGGCGTTTGAGCCGCGTAGGTTTTTTCCACTACAGGCACTGCCTTAACTTCTTCTTTTTTCGGCGCTTCAGCAACAGGTTTTGGAGCTTCCACTTTGGGAGTTTCAGCCGCAGCTGCACCGCTAGGTTTAGCAGCCGAAGTATCAATCAAGCACACCACAGCACCAACGGCAACCGCATCGCCTTCTTCTGCTTTTAAGGTAATGATTCCGCTTGCTTCCGCAGGCAATTCCAAGGTTGCTTTATCCGAGTCAACTTCAGCGATGGCTTGGTCTTTTTCTACGTAATCGCCGTCTTTTACCAACCATGTTGCGATTTCAACTTCTTTTATCGACTCGCCTGGTGAAGGCACTTTCATTTCTAAAATCATCATTTTATAATTTTATATGTGTTGTTATGTTTTTATACTTCAAAGTTCGTTGTTCCTTATTCATAGTTCAAACTTCAAAAAAATGTTGAATAATGATTAACGAATTTTGAATGTTGAACTGTTTTAGCCCCGATAGAGCCGGCATCCTCGCGCAGTTTACGGAGCGAGATACAGGCGAAAGCGGGAATTAGCTCCTGAACAAATTCTTATCAAAAACCATTCGGATGGCATCGGCGTGGCGTCTTCTGTCACGCGTATGACTTCCGGCTGCTGGTGCTGCGTAGGCTTTTAGCGAGGCTAATCTCCATTGTACCAGATCGAAATTCATCAACATAAAACTGTAGGCACCCATATTTTTTGGTTCTTCTTGTGCCCAAACATAATCGTCGGCATTTGGATAACCATCTATAATGTTTTGTAATTGCTCAACAGGCAATGGGAACAATTGCTCGATACGTACCAAAGCTACGTCATTTCTTTGTAAATTTTCGCGTTCTGCTAAAATATCATAGTAGAATTTTCCGGTACAGAACACCAGAGTTTTCACTTTTTTCTTATCCACCGAATTATCGTCGATTGTTTCTTGAAATTGTCCGTTGTATAATTCTTCTTGCGTAGAAACACAAAGCGGATGACGCAACAAACTTTTCGGCGAAAACACAATCAATGGCTTACGGAATTTAGTTTTCATTTGTCTTCTCAACAAGTGGAAGAAATTGGCTGGCGTCGTACAATCGGCCACGTACATATTGTGACGGGCGCACAATTGTAAGTAGCGTTCCATACGAGCCGACGAGTGTTCCGCACCTTGACCTTCGTAGCCATGAGGCAACAACAATACAATTCCGTTTTGGTTGTTCCATTTGTCTTCACCACACGAAATGTACTGGTCAATCATTATTTGTGCTCCGTTGGAGAAATCTCCAAATTGCGCTTCCCAAATCGTTAACGCATTCGGATTCGCCAAGGCATATCCGTAATCAAATCCGAGCACCCCATATTCAGAAAGAAACGAATTGAATACGTTGAACTTACCTTTTTTATCTTTAAGCGAATTCAATGGTATTACTTCTTCTTCGCTGTCTTCAACTTTTACTACTGCATGACGGTGTGAGAAGGTACCGCGTTCTACGTCTTGCCCTGAAATTCGTACATCAAAACCTTCGGTAAGTAATGTGCCATACGCTAATGTTTCTGCCGTTCCCCAATCGATAGCGTTGTTATCGTACATCGTTTTTCTATCCGTAACAATCTTAGTGATTTTACTGATGAATTTCTTGTCAGATGGCAAAGTCGCAATTTGTTCGGCAATAGCTCCTAGTTTCTTTTTATCAAATTTGGTATCGACTTTCTTCAGCATTTCGTCGTCTGAAACTTGTACAAATCCATCCCATTCATCTTGCATAAAAGGCGTGATGATGGTTTTATCTTTCTTACGAGAAGCCGTTAAATTTTCGTCTAATTTATCTTTGTACTCGTTTTCAATTTTGGTAATGTAGGCTTGATCTACGATTCCGTCGATGATTAATTTCTCAGCATAAATGTCACGCGGATTTTTATGACGCGCGATGATTTTGTATAAAACCGGTTGGGTAAAACGAGGTTCGTCGCCTTCGTTGTGGCCGTATTTTCTGTATCCTAATAAATCGATGAACACGTCGCGACCAAATTCCATTCTGAAATCTAAGGCGAACAACATCGCATGAACTACCGCTTCCGTATCGTCTGAATTGACGTGAAGAACGGGAGATAAAGTAACTTTTGCAACATCCGTACAATACACTGACGAACGCGCATCTTGGTAATTCGTGGTAAATCCAACTTGGTTATTGATGACAATGTGAATCGTTCCACCAGTTTTGTATCCGTCCAATTGAGCCATTTGAACAATTTCGTACACAATTCCTTGGCCAGCTACCGCGGCATCACCGTGAACGGCAATAGGCAATACCTTTGAAAAATCGTTTGGGAAATATTTATCTTGTTTGGCACGTGTAATTCCTTCGATAACGGCTCCAACGGTTTCTAGATGCGAAGGATTCGGCGCTAGATTTATGTTGATTTTTTTACCCGATTTGGTCTTTCTCTCAGATGTTAATCCCAAATGGTATTTCACGTCACCGTCAAAATATTCTTTGTCGTAATCTTTTCCGTCAAATTCAGAGAAAATGTCTTGCGTTGCTTTTCCGAAGATGTTTGCTAAAATATTCAAACGTCCGCGGTGCGCCATTCCCATCACGAAATGTTCTACGCCTTTTTCGGCTGCCGATTCAATCAACGCGTCTAAAGCCGGAATGATACTTTCTCCACCTTCGAGTGAAAAACGTTTTTGACCAACGTATTTCGTATGCAGGAAATTCTCAAACGAAACCGCTTCGTTTAATTTTCCGAGTATGTGTTTCTTTTGATCGGCATTGAAATTGGGAAGGTTATCGTTGATGTTGATTCGCTCTTGAATCCACTCAATCACCTCTGGTTTTCTCATGTACATGTACTCAATTCCGATGTGTTGACAGTACACGTTTTTGAGATGAGCAATGATATCTTTTAATGATTTAGGTTGATGGCCTAGTATTTTGGCGGCATCAAAAACGGTGTTTAAATCTGCATCGGACAATCCGAAATTTGCCAAATCTAAATTTGGAGTATACACTCTGCGTTCTCGAACCGGATTGGTTTCGGTAAAAAGGTGACCACGAGTGCGGTAGGCATCGATTAACTTAAGTACGTTGAATTCTTTTTGGAGCTTTTCAGAGGCTTGTCCGTTTTCAACCGAGGAAGTGGCATGAGCAACAATTTGCTCACCGACATTTTCTTCGTTGTAGGTTGTCATTCCGAAATCAAAACCTTGAAAAAAGGCACGCCAACTCGGCTCAACGCTATCCGGATTTGAAGTATATTGATCGTATAATTGTGCGAAAAATTCGGTATGTGCTGCGTTTAAAAATGAGAATCTATCCATAATTTTGATGTAACTACTCAAGAAATTAGAAATTTTACGCAAAAGTAAAATATTTAATACAATCTTTCAATGTTTTTGCTACTTTTATGTCGCTAATTAACTATATATATAGGCATGAAAAAGAATATTATAGACGATTTAACAAAAAGAGTAGTGTTTCTGTTTTTTATGGGTTTAAGTTTTACAGTTTTGGGACAGGATATTCCAGCAGATGAGCCACAATCAACTTTTTGGAAAAATGTTCAATTTGGTGGTGGATTGGGATTGGGAATAGGCACTGGATTTACCAATATTTTGGTAGCTCCTAGTGCGATTTATAATATTAATCAATATGCTGCTGTTGGAGTTGGATTGCAATACAGTCACCTCAAACAAAGGGATTTTTTCACTTCAAGTATGTATGGCGCAAGCTTGATTGGATTGTTTAATCCAACAGAAGAAATTCAACTTTCAGCGGAATTGGAACAACTACGTGTAAATTTACAAAACGTTGATTCTGATTTTTCGGATGATTTTTGGAATACCGGATTGTTTATTGGCGCTGGTTATCGCATGAATAATGTAACCGTTGGCGCTCGATATAATTTACTTTTTCAAGCCGATAAGGGAGTTTATGGAGATGCTTTGATTCCGTTTGTTAGAGTATTTTTTTAAATCGCTTTACTGTTTTTATCAAATTAAATAGACTGTTGACGATACATCCTACTATGAAAAAAAAATTATTTGCTTTCCTATTTATTGTAAACATTTCTATTGTTTTTGGGCAAAAGCAACCTAGTAATTTTATGTTTGTACCCTCTTTATCCAGCGTTAATTTCTCTACAAGTACTTTTATGTTGAATTGGGGCAACTATAACTTGAATAGTTTTGACCCGCTTTCGATTTACAATCCCATTACTAATTTAAATGACAACTATTATTTAGTTGGTGATACCTATTATCTGAGCAACACTAAATCTTTTTCTTTTTTTGGGGCAGAAGGGCAGCGGATTGATTCTTTTAATCCTAGTGGAACTAATGATTTTAGAAGCGCGCTAATTAGAGGAGCCATTAATTCATTACTAGGGAAACTTTAGTATTTGTTTCTAAACCATACTTTCATCCATTCTCTCTTTAAAATCAGAAAAGTTACTTGTTCTGATAGTTCTAAAATATCAGAGCCATCTAATTTTTTCACTTGATCTTCAGGTACGTCAATGATGTATAATAGATTTAAATACTCGGCAAATTTATACTGAATCAAACGATAAATCTTTTCGTGAAGTTGAATTTTGAGTTCGTTTGGAGTCGTTGATGGATGAAAATCAACGGCTTCATTCGCAAAGTTAAAATCCTTGTTAAGTTGCTCAATCAGTTTTAAATAGAGGTTTTCTTTTTCTGCTTCAGAAAGTAAATGGTCGGTATTGAGTGGAGCTATAAACATGAGATTTCAGAATTTAGAATGCAGAATTTAGAATGCATTTGGATTTCAAACTGCTTTCTGAAATCTTTTTTCTGCTGCCTTTTTTATACATTTCTGTTCATTAATTTTTCTCCGAACGCTCTCAACATGAGCTTTTTCTCTGAAGAAATATTCATCTTTTCCAACGTTTCAAAGGCTTTAAATGTATAGTCTTGTATGGCTTTTTGCGTCGCTTCTGATGCACCAGTTTGATTGAAGATTTCCTTAACTGAGTGAATTTTATCCGAATTATCGTTGGGTTGAATCGAAAATAAATGCGACAATTGCTCTTTTTCATCCGCGGCAGCAAATTCCATCGCCTTTAAATACAAATAGGTTTTTTTGTTTTCTATGATGTCGCCGCCCACCTGTTTTCCGAAAGTTTCAGGATCACCAAAAGCGTCTAAATAATCGTCCTGAAGTTGGAAAGCGATTCCCAAATTCAACCCGAAATCATAAATCAAACACGAGTTTTGTTCTGATGTTTCAGCAACAATTGCGCCCATTTTCATTGCTGCGCCAACTAAAACGGCTGTTTTGTATTCAATCATTTTTAAGTATTCCGAAATGGTCACGTCGTCACGGGTTTCAAAATCAACGTCGTATTGTTGACCTTCACACACTTCTAAGGCCGTTTTGCTAAACAGTTTTGCTAAATCTCTGAAGATAATGGGCTCATAGTCTTCAAAATGTTGGTACGCTAAAATCAGCATCGCATCACCTGATAGAATTCCGGTGTTGATGTTCCATTTTTCGTGTACGGTTTCATTTCCGCGTCGTAGTGGCGCATCGTCCATAATGTCATCATGTACTAACGAAAAATTATGAAACACCTCAATTGCTGTGGCAGCCGGAATCGCTTTTTTACAATCCACATCAAAAACTTCGGTGGCCATTAAGGTTAAAATCGGGCGCATTCTTTTTCCGCCCAACGACAAAATATACTCAATTGGTTCGTACAGATTTTTAGGTTCTTTCGCCAAATGTAATTCTGAGAAATAGCTGGAGATAAGCTCTTGATAGTGAGAAATTGCGTGCATTAAGACCGAGTTTAACGTTTGAAGTTTTAGGTTGACAAAAGTAAGTCAAAAAACTTGAAACTTGAATTTTTTCTAAATGTTAAATTTATGTAAATACTATGGAAACTATTTTTGTGTTCAAAGTTTCCGCATTACATTTGCAGTTGAAATTAGGATTCTGAAAATGAATTCAGAATTATTAAATTCAAAAAAGAAATGAAAGACAAAATCATCAAAAAAGCAACAGACATGTTTTTGAAACTCGGTTTCAAGAGTGTGACGATGGATGATATTGCGTGTGAAATGTGTATTTCAAAAAAAACCATCTACAAATATTTCAGCAATAAAGAAAAATTGATCGAAGAAGGAACGGAAGTGGTACATCAAAAAATCCATAATTTAATGGAGGAAGTAATTGCAAAAAATTACAATGCTATTGAGGAAAACTTCGAGATGAGAAAAATGTTTAAAGAGATGTTTCAATCGTTTGATCATTCGCCAGCTTATCAGCTAAAGAAACATTATCCCGAAATTTATGAAAAAATGATGGCTAATGAAATAGAAGATTGTAATCATATTTTCACCCAAAATATTATGAAGGGAATCCATCAAGGATTGTACCGGTCAACTGTCGATCTTGAAGTTAGTGTACAGTTTTACTACACATTAATTTTCTACATCAATGAAAACACTCAGCTAGAACGTGAAGTTCACCAATTGGAGACCAAAGCGCTCGAATATCATACAAGAGCTATTGCCACGCCTCAAGGAATTATAGAACTCGAAAAACAATTATCAAAACTAAATACATAATCATCAATCTATGAAAATCAAATTAATCGCAACGTTTCTGCTGTTGGCATCCATTGTGCAAGCGCAAGAAAACAAACAAAGCTACTCTTTTAGCCTTGATCAAGCTATTTCACACGCCTTAACCAATAATCGAACAGCAATAAACGCCGGCCGAGACATTGAACTGGCCAAAAAGAAAAAATGGGAAACCACAGCCATGGGTTTGCCGCAAATTAATGGTTCTATTAGTTACCAAAACAATTTTGTAATTCAAAGATCGGTAGTGCCTGGAGAATTTTTTGGCGGAGCTCCTGGTACTTTTCAAGAAGTTGCTTTTGGAGTAAAACACAATGCTTCAGGTAATTTATCGTTAACGCAACTTATTTTTGACGGTTCTTACATTGTGGCTTTGCAAGCTTCCAAAACGTATTTAGAATTCTATCAAAATTATAAACAAAAAACAGATGTGGAAGTCCGTGAAATGATCATCAATTCCTACGGGAATGTATTATTAGCCGATGAAAGTGCTTTGATTCTTCAAAAAAACAAAACCATACTTGAAAAGACTCTTTTTGAAACAGATCAGACCTACCAAAACGGACTCATAGAAGAGGAAAATGTAGAGCAATTAAAAATCACTTTAGCTTCGGTCGTTAGTAATTTAAATTATGTAAACCGATTAAAAGAGATTAGTATGAAGATGTTAAAACTCAATCTCGGAATGGAAATCGAAGACGAGTTGACCTTGACCGATAAATTAGATGCGCTAGCTATGAGTAATTTAGATTTGGCCATCAAGTCAAATCAATTCAATGCTTCAAGTAATATTAACTATACGATTACGCAAAATTTTGTAACCCAAAGAACATTGGAATTGAAATTGGAAAAAAGTAAGGCGCTTCCGACTTTGTCGGCAGGTGTGAACTTTGGCTATAATGCATTTGGAAACGAATTTACTTTCTTTAATTCGGGTCAGCAGTATTTCAACTACTCCAATTTAGGAGTGAATTTAAACGTTCCGATTTTCAGCAGTTTTGCCCGAAGTGCTCGTACACAACAAGCCAAAATTGCTTTAGAAAAAGCCAATACCGACTTAATCGAAACCGAGCAAAAATTGAAATTGGCGTATCAAAGCGCCAAAAGCGATTATGAATACAGCGTTGAACAATACAACAGTTCTAAAGAAAGTTTGAAATTGGCCGAACGTATTGAAAACAAACAACAAATCAAATTTAGAGAAGGACTTTCAACAAGTTTTGATTTTACAGAAGCTCAACGTCAATTGTATACCTCGCAGCAAAATTATTTGCAAACGATGGTCGACGTTATTAATAAAAAAGCAGCCTTAGAAAAAATTACCGGAAACAAATAAATATCAACTACATCCAATCAATATGAGAAAAATACTATTCATCTTCGCACTTTCAATTGCTTTATTTTCTTGTTCTGACAAAGAAAATAATAAGAAAATTGATGATTTAATAAGTTCGAAAGACACACTTGGACTTCAACAGCGCAAAGCAACTTTACAAGCAGATTTAGAAAGAATTAACGATGCACTCGCTTCAATGAATTTGAAGAAAGACGAAGCATTAGTTACGGTTTTAACCTTAAAAGACACAACTTTCAATCACTATTTAGACATTCAAGGAAATGTAGATACTAAAGAGAATATTTTGGTACAACCTGAAATGCCTGGAACACTAACTTCTTTAAATGTCAAAGCCGGACAACGTGTAGGCAGAGGGCAGATTTTAGCTCGTGTGGACGATGGCGGATTAAGTCAGCAAGTAGCAAGCATCGAAACGCAATATCAGTTGGCAAAAACGACTTATGAACGTCAAAAAAATCTGTGGAATCAGAAAATTGGTTCTGAGATTCAGTTTTTACAAGCGCAAACACAAATGATCAGCCTACAAAAGCAAGTGTCTCAAGCCAAAGCACAATTGGCTAAAACACTAATCAGAGCGCCATTTTCTGGAACTATCGATGAGGTTTTTGTAGAAAGAGGTCAAGTAGTTTCAGCCAGTCCACAAGGATTAATGCGAATTGTAAACTTGAATAATATGTTCGTTTCTACTTCAGTGCCAGAAACCTACATCGGAAAATTAAAAGTCGGAACCGAGGTTGATGTATTCTTAACTTCACTAGGGAAAACGTATAAAGGGAAAGTGCGACAAGTGGGTAATTACATCAATCCAAACAACCGAAGTTTCGGAATTGAAGTCGGAGTTCCCAATCCAGATAACTTGCTGCGTCCGAACCAAGTGGCCAAACTAAAAATCATCGATTACACCAGTAAACAAGCGATTGTAGTTCCAACCAATGTAGTATTGCAAGACGGCGAAGACAACAAATTTGTATTTGTCGTTTCGAATTCGAACGGAAAAACGGGAATTGCCAAAAAAGTGTTGGTAAAAACAGGAAAATCATCAGATAATGTCACCGAAATTGTAAGCGGATTATCAGCGAACGATGTCATTGTAACTG
Source organism: uncultured Bacteroidota bacterium (assembly GCA_903902795.1). Lineage (GTDB taxonomy): Bacteria > Bacteroidota > Bacteroidia > Flavobacteriales > Flavobacteriaceae > Flavobacterium. Next base: position 65,850 of record CAIUWH010000119.1, on the reverse strand, counting down.
AAGGAGTGAACAGTATCGCTGATGGAATGAAGTTAAACTTTTAATTGTAAATAGTTGTCTGTTTTCGGTTTTCAGTAACGGATAACCGAAAACAGACAACAAATAACTAAAAAATATGAGTCACCAAAGTAAAGAATTCGGAATATCTAGTTGGGCAGTTGAAAATCGCGTGACGGTATACATCCTAACCTTATTAATTGTGGTTACGGGAGTTATCGCTTATGTAACGATGCCTCGTGAAGATTTTCCAGAAATCATCGAAAATAAAGTCTACATCTCGTCGATTTTCCCAGGAAATTCGGCCGAAGATGTTGAAAAATTAATCATCAAACCACTCGAAAAGGAATTCAAAAACATTAGTGGAGTTGAAAAAATCACCTCAAGTTCGTTCCAAGACTACGGAATGATCATTGTTGAATTTGCGGATAAAGTAACCGTTGAAGAAGCAAAAACCAAAATCAAAGACAAAGTTGATGTCGTAAAAGCTGATACCGATTGGCCTAACTTGGACAATGGTAGTAAAGTCGAACCGAGTGTTTTTGAATTGAACATTTCAGAAGAAGTTCCGATTTTAAACATCAACTTAAAAGGAAATTACACCACACAACAACTAAAGAAATACGGAGAATTACTTCAAGATGATATCGAAGAAATACCGGAAGTAAAAAAAGTAGATATTTTAGGTGTCGATGATAAAGAAGTTGAAATTGCCGTCGATATTTTTAAAATGACCGCGGCGCAAGTTTCGTTCGACGACATTCAAAATGCGGTGAAATATGAAAACATGACACTTTCGGGTGGGAATTTAATTTCTCAAGGTGCGCGAAATAACATCCGAATTGTAGGGGAAATTAAAGATCCGAAAGAGTTAGAAAATGTGATTGTAAAGTCATACGGCGGAACAGTTTACCTTAAGGATATTGCTGTTGTTAGCTTTAAAGAAAAAGAAAAAACGACCTATGCCCGTGAAAAAGGCACAGAAGTAGTAATGCTGAACGTAAAGAAACGTTCCAATCAAAACATGATTTCGGCCATAGAGCAAGTCAAAGAAAAGCTAGAAAAAGCAAAAGATTCGTATTTGCCTTCTAATTTACAGCTCGATTTGACCAACGACCAATCGTCGCGTGTCGAACACCAAGTAGACGAATTATCCAACCACATTATTTTCGGAATTGTGCTGGTTATGATTGTGTTAATGTTCACCATGGGATTGCGAAATTCACTGTTTGTAGGTGCGGCGATTCCACTGTCAATGTTAATGGCATTTAGTATTTTATCAGCTTTCGGGTTGACGTTAAACACGATGGTTCTTTTCGGTTTGGTTATGGGATTGGGAATGTTGGTGGACGACGGAATTGTAGTCGTCGACAATGTATTTGCCAACATGAAAAAGGGAATGGACCGCGTGACGGCATCCAAAATTGGTATCGGCGAAATCGCATGGCCTGTAATTTCATCCACCGCAACAACCTTAATGGCCTTTTTGCCTTTTGCCTTATGGCCAGGTACGATGGGTAAATTCATGAAGTATTTCCCAATCACGTTAACTGTAACCTTATCAGCTTCGTTATTCGTTGCAATGGTCGTGAATGCTGCAATGACGGGTGGTTCGATGGATACTGAAGATAGAAATGTCTCGAAAAAATCGGCCAAATTATATTCTATTATTTTCTCAATTGTTGCCGTAATTTTTGTGATTGTTGGAAACATCTATGATTCGAACTTCGCTAAAGCAATCGGACATTTAGCCATAATTTCTTTGGGATTAATGTGGTTGTACAAATTGAAGTTATATCAATGGACGCAAGATTTCCAACATGATTTCTTTCCGAGAATGGAAGATAAATACAAAAACTTTTTAGCCAAAATTCTAACGGGTAAAAGAGCGTGGCTTGCATTGGCTGGCATCATCGGATTGTTGTTTTTCTCCTTTGCTTTATTGGGAATCTTCCCAAGAAAAGTATTGTTTTTCCCCGATAATATTCCGAATCAAGTCATCGCGTACATCGAATATCCGCAAGGAACCGACATTCAAAAAACAAACAAAGCGACGCTTTTTGTTGAAAAGCAAGTCATCGATATTTTAAGTAAATACGTTGATAAAAAAACCAACGAAAATTTCTTAGCCGAGTCGATTGTTTCTCAAGTCGGTGTTGGTGCTGGAAATCCGAATGTCGATGCGGGTTCAGCTTCTGAAACTCCGTACAAAGGAAAAGTAACGGTAAATTTCTCTGAATTTAAATTCCGACAGGGCATTAATACGGCTAAAATTCTAGAAGAAATAAGAGGAAAAGTAAAAGGAATTGCCGGTGCGACTGTAACCGTAGAAAAAGACGCGAATGGACCGCCAGCGGGTTATCCAATCAGTATTCAATTAACGGGAATTGATTATGATGTCATGCTCAAAGAAGCCGACAAAATGATAGCGTTCATCAACTCCAAAAACATTCCAGGGATCGAACGTTTGAACGTCGATGTGAATAAGGAAAGTCCGGAGCTCGAAGTAAAAGTTGACCGTGTTAGCGCAGGAAGTTTGGGAGTTTCAACAGGTCAACTCGGTTTCAATTTGCGTCGTTCAGTTTATGGTCAAGAGATTTCTACTTATAAAGAAGGTGACGACGATTACAACATCACGATGCGAATGCAAGACGACCAACGTACGAATGAAAACATATTATTTAATCAATCTCTTACCTTTAGAAATCAAAATAACGGTCAGATGATGCAGGTGCCGATTTCTGCAGTTTCGCAAACAGAAACGGCCAAAACATACAATCAAATCAAGCGTAAAAACCAAAAACGAATCATGACAGTGTATTCGAACGTCTTGACAGGTTTTAACGCCGATGAAATCACCAAAGTAATTGAAGGCGAATTGAAAAGTTATGAATTACCAAAAACCGTAACGTATTCGTTTTCTGGAGTTCAGGAAGAGCAAGGCAAAAACCAAAGTTTCCTAATGTATGCGTTGTTTTTAGCATTAGCAGGAATAACAATCATTATTGTGTTGCAGTTCAATTCAGTGTCGAAAACCATAGTTATTTTGTTTACAGTAATTCTTAGTTTTAGCGGTGTTTTTTACGGATATGTTATCGCTAACATGGATTTTGTGATCTTAATGACAATGATGGGAATCATATCGCTGGCTGGAATTGTAGTGAAGAACGGTATCGTATTAATGGACTTCTTCGTTCTCTTATTGGATAAAAAAGTAGCTGATAAGAAATTGCAAAGCCACGACGATTTAACGCTAGAAGAAATCAAAGAGGTAATCATCGAATCGGGAAAATCACGTTTACGTCCGGTTTTATTAACTGCGTTTACTGCCGTTTTAGGATTGATTCCACTTGCAATCGGATTGAATTTCGACTTTTTCACTTTAATAACCGAATTGAATCCGCACGTATTTATCGGTGGAGATAACGTAATATTTTGGGGACCGTTAGCATGGACGATCATCTTCGGATTAACGTATGCAACCGTACTTACTTTAGTGATGGTTCCGGTTATGTTTTATTTGGTAAAACGAGTGAAATACTACCTTCGCGATCGAAGAAAAGCAAGAGAATTAGCTCTTAATGAGTAATATAATTGTTGGTTTACATTGGAAAACGTCCTGAACAATCGGGGCGTTTTTTTAATTTAAACCAATCCAATTTTTATAAAAATAAAAATTAAAATTTTTTGAACCATATAAGTCATCATTAGGTCATAAAACTTATATTTCTTAAATGCCTTATATGGTGAAAAATTAATTACAAATCCAATTTTCAAATGGTAGAAAAGAGAATTTCTAAACTTTTAACGTCAATTTTACAGATCTGTTGCAACTCGGTTACGGTGCCGTGCTCGATAAAGACATCCGGAATTCCCAATGTTTGAATGGGAAGATGATACCCGTTTTGCATGGCAAATTCTACAATAGCACTACCAAAACCGCCTTTAATTACGCCGTCTTCAATAGTGATAACGGATTCATATTTTTGAAAAATTGCATGTAACAATGATTCGTCCAACGGTTTTATAAATCCAAAATCATAATGAGCAATCGTCTCCGGATTATTTAATTCTGACAATGCTAAAGTCACATTATTCCCAATAAAACCCGTTGATAAAACCGCCGTTTTGGTTCCGTTTTGTAACAGTTCAGCCTTACCAATTTCAATTTTCTGAAATCTAAAATCTAAAATCTGCCTTCTGAAATCTGAAATCTTTCCCCTTCCACGTGGATACCGAATCGCAATCGGATGTTCCAATCCCAACGAAGCGGTGTACAATATATTTTGCAGAGCGATTTCGTCTTTTGGAGCGTAAATAATCAGATTCGGAATGCAGCGTAAATACGCCAAATCAAAAACTCCGTGGTGCGTTGCGCCGTCTTCACCCACCAATCCGGCTCGATCCAAACAAAAAATAATAGGTAAGTTTTGAATGGCAACATCATGAATCAATTGGTCGTAAGCGCGTTGCAAAAAAGTCGAATAGATGTTGCAAAAAACCACCATTCCTTGCGTGGCCATTCCCGCCGAAAGTGTCACCGCATGTTGTTCGGCAATTCCCACATCGAATGCGCGATCGGGAAACGCTTCCATCATGAATTTCATCGAACTTCCCGATGGCATGGCAGGCGTAATTCCGATTATTTTGGGATTATTCTTAGCTAATTCAACCAAAGTCAAACCAAAAACATCCTGAAATTTCATCGGTAAATGCTGCTCTGATTGTACTTGAATTTCCCCAGTTAATTTATCGAATTTCCCTGGTGCATGATATTTCACTTGATCTTCTTCAGCCAATTGCAAACCTTTACCTTTGGTTGTAATAATGTGTAAAAACTTCGGGCCTTTTACTTGCTGAAGTCGGCGTAGTTCTTTAATCAGTAAACCAATATCATGACCATCAATCGGACCGGAATAGTCAAAATTCAACGACTTAATCATGTTATTTTGCTTCGGATTTTTGCCTTCTTTAACTGCGGTCAAATAGTTTTTCAACGCGCCCACACTTGGGTCAATTCCGATGGCATTGTCATTTAAAATCACTAACAAATTCGCATCGGTAACGCCAGCATGATTCAAGCCTTCAAACGCCATGCCGCTCGCAATCGACGCATCGCCAATCACTGCAATATGATGTTTGTTTTCACCTTTCAATTGAGACGCAATCGCCATTCCCAATGCAGCGGAAATCGACGTCGATGAATGACCAACTCCAAAGGTATCGTAGACACTTTCGCTTCGTTTCGGAAATCCAGAAATACCACCTAATTGTCGGTTGGTATCAAATTTGGTTCTTCTTTCGGTGAGTATTTTATGTCCGTATGCTTGATGACCTACATCCCAAACTAATAAATCTTCAGGCGTATTAAAAACATAATGCAGGGCAATCGTCAGTTCAATCACACCTAAACTCGCACCCAAATGTCCTTCTCGAGTCGAAATCACATCAATAATAAACTCACGCAATTCCTTCGCCAATTGAGGTAATTGAGCAACTTCCAATTTTCGTAAATCGGATGGATTGTTGATGTATTGAAGTAAATTTTCTGACATAGTACAAAGGTACAATTTGAAATCGTATTTTTACCATTCAAAATTACGAACCAAAAAACACTCGAGAACCAACTATGGAAAATATTTTCACCGACGAATACTTCATGAAAAAAGCCTTGCAAGAAGCTGAGATAGCTTTTGAAAAAGGCGAAATTCCAGTCGGAGCCATAATTGTTATCGATAATAAAGTCATTGCTCGCAGTCATAATCTCACCGAGTTACTTCATGATGTTACAGCGCATGCCGAAATGCAATCGATTACTGCTGCAGCGAATTTCTTAGGCGGAAAATACTTAAAAAATTGTACGTTGTACGTTACTTTAGAACCGTGTCAAATGTGTGCCGGTGCGTTGTACTGGAGTCAGATTTCGAAAGTGGTTTTTGGCGCTCGCGACGAGCAACGTGGTTTCCTCACAATGGGAACGCAATTACATCCAAAAACTCAAGTAATTCAAGGGGTTATGGCGAATGAAGCCTCCGATTTGATGCTTCGATTTTTTGCTTCCAAAAGAAAATAATCGGCGAAAGTTTTTACAAGAAAAATAGTCCAAAAAAATATTTTACATTTACTACAATAATACGAATGGCTTTTCAGTTATGCCATTAATTGAAGATGTTAAAAAAGTCATTTTCAAGAAAAAAAGTTCTAACCAATAATTCCTTATTCAAATGAAAACCAGTAAGTTAATCGGTTTGTTTTTGGCAATCTTCGTATTGCATTCGTGTACTAAAAAATCGGTCGCCGATTTTGACTCTGACGCTTCACTGTTTAAGGATTATATTTCAAGTTTCTCTACCGGAATGGTTTCGGTCAATTCGGATATTCGGGTGCAATTGGCTTTCAATAAAACCGATTGGGAAAAAGATCAAGAACTCGACGCCGATTTATTTGAAATTTCGCCTAGCATCAAAGGGAAAGTCGTAGCACTCTCCAACAATACCATTGCCTTCATTCCGAAAGACAAGTTGGAACAAAACACCTTGTATCAAGTCACACTGCATCTTTCAAAAATCACGACGAAAGTTCCAGTTGAACTGGCCAAATTTAACTTTTCACTGAAAACGTTTAAACAAGATTTTATTGTCAATACGCACGACTTACAATCGTACAATCGCGATACCTATTTCCTTAACGGAACCATTAAAACCGCCGATGATTTGTCGTTTGAAGACGCTCAAAAATTAATTTCAGCCACACAAAACGGCGATGATTTGAAAATTAGTTTTGATAAATCGTTCAGCACTTCAACTGAATTCAAATTCACCATTGAAAACATCAAACGCGAAGATAACGACAGTGAAATTACCATTGAATGGGATGGCGATGATGTCGATATCGATCAGAAAGGCGAAGTCAACGTGACCATTCCGGGAAAAGACAATTTTAAAGTTGTAAAAATTGAAGTCGGTGATGTCAACAACCAGTCGATTCTCATCAATTTTTCAGATCCGTTGAAAAAAGACCAGGATTTTAAAGGATTGGTCAACATTCAAAACACCAACAACTTGAAATTTGCCACGATGGGCAATGTGTTGAAAGTGTTTTTTAATAACGAAACCGCATCAAAAGTAGACACGTCGTCGCAATTACAAGCGGCAGTTGATTCGGCTTCAGTTGCGGTTGATTCAGCTGCTGTTGCGTATGCAGAAAGTGCTGTAGATAGTGCAGCCGCTGTTGTGCCAGTAATTGAGGAAGCCATTGTTGCGACAGCCGTGACAACAAACACAGAACAATCGTTTGACAGCAATCGTCTGATTGAAATCTTTCAAGGAATTGAAAGTAGTTACGGATATAAACTCAAAGAAAACTACACCGAAAATCTAATTTTTGAACAAATCAAACCCGCCGTTCGATTCCTAAAAAGCGGAAATATTTTACCGAGTTCCAACAATTTAAAAATCAATTTTGAAGCGGCGAATTTAAAATCGGTTGATGTTAAAGTCTATAAAATTTACAAAAACAACATTCTTCAGTTTTTACAGGATAACGAACTCAATGGTACGCGAAACCTCAAACAAGTGAGCCAACCCATTGCCACATCGACCATCAATTTAAAGCAAAATAATCTCGCCGATTTCAGTAAATGGAACGTCTATGCATTGGATATTTCTAAAATCATTAAACCCGAACCGGGCGCGATTTACCGTGTAGAATTTTCGTTCAAAAAGAGTTATTCGTTGTACAAATGTACGTCCAACCCTGATGGTGAAGACGACAATGAAGAGGAAGAAGAAATTGCCGAAGACGACGTGAATTACAGCGGAAATTACTACGATGAATACTATTACGACGAATACGATTGGCGCGAAGATCAAGATCCGTGCTCGAATTATTATTTCTATAATACCAAAGTCGGAACTAATATTTTGGCAACCGATTTGGGTGTGATTGTTAAACGCGGAACCGACAAATCGGTCGTAATAGCTGTAAACAATATCGTGACCACCGAAACGGTTTCGGGTGCAACCGTCGATTTATACAATTTCCAACAACAAAAAATTGCCACGTCACGAACCGATGGCGATGGAATGGCGACGTTTGAAATGACGAAATATGCCTATTTTGCAATCGTTTCACAAGGTGATCACAGTACGTACGTCAAATTAGACGACGAACTTTCGCTCTCCGTAAGTAATTTCGATGTTTCGGGGGAAACGCTTCAAAAAGGATTGAAAGGATTCATTTATGGCGAACGCGGCGTTTGGCGTCCGGGTGATACCTTATACGTTTCTTTTATCTTAAACGACAACGCCAATAAATTGCCCGAAAATCATCCCATCAAATTGCGATTGAACGATCCGAACGGTAAAACGGTCTATCAAACCGTGAAAAAAGGCAACAAAATGAATCACTATTCTTTTGTGATTCCAACCGAATCATCTGCGCCAACCGGAAATTGGGAAGCCGTGGTGAATGTCGGCGGTGCCCGTTTTTATAAAAGCATCAAAATTGAAACCATCAAACCGAATCGTCTAAAAATTAAAAATAGTTTCAATCAGGCTGTGCTTTCGGCTTCAACTAAAAACGTAAATATCATTCAAGTGTTCTGGTTGCACGGCGCTATTGCAAAAGATTTAAAAACCGAAGTGCAGGCCAAATTCTCACAACAAGTAACGACGTTTAAAGGTTTTAATAACTATGTTTTTGACGATCCAACGCGCAGTTTTTCGACCGAAGAAATCAATATATTTTCCGGAAAAGTAGATGCCAACGGTAAAGCGTCCATTCCGATTAATCCAACGATTCAAGGTCAGGCACCCGGAATGTTACGCGCCGCTTTCATCACCAAAGTCTATGAGAACGGTGGCGATGTAAGTACCGATGTTTCGTCTACGCAATATTCTCCGTATAAAACCTACATCGGAATCAAAGCACCCGAACCAAACCGCTACGGCATGCATGAAACAGGTAAAAACAACACATTTAGCATCGTTACCGTGGGTGAAAACGGTCGGCCAAAAGCCACCAAAAATTTAGAAGTTAGAATTTATAAACTCGAATCACGTTGGTGGTGGGATGCGTCGAACAACGATTTGTCGAATTATAACACGGCGATGGGAACGATAGCGTACCGAAACTATATCTTAACCACCGATGCATCGGGTCGTGGTTCGGTGAACTTAAATGTTCCTAACGACGAATGGGGAAATTATTTGGTGCGCGTCTACGATCCAACCGATAAACACGCCACGGGAGTTTCTGTATATTTGGATTGGCCCTACTGGTCGGCTAAGTCGAAAAATACCGACGGTGAATCGGCCAAAATGCTAAAATTCTCTACCGATAAAACGAAATACAATGTAGGTGATAAAGCCAAAATTTTCTTCCCATCCAGTGAAGGCGGACGTGCGTTGATTTCGATTGAAAACGGCACTAAAGTCATTAAAACATTGTGGGCCAAAACCGCAAAAGGTGAAACCCAAGTCGAATTGCCTATTACGGGAGAAATGGCGCCCAACGTCTACATCAACATTACGCTGTTACAACCGCATGCTTCGACTAAAAACGATTCGCCGATTCGAATGTACGGCATTGTTCCGATAGAAGTAATTGACAAAAATACCGTGCTCGAACCGCAAATTTCGATGCCCGATGTGTTGCGTCCGGAGCAAACGTTCAGCGTGAAAGTTTCAGAAAAACAAGGCAAAGCGATGACGTATACCATTGCCGTTGTGGATGAAGGATTACTCGATTTAACCCGATTCAAAACTCCGAATGCGTGGGACAGTTTTTATGTTCGTGAAGCGTTAGGCGTGCGGACTTGGGATATTTACGACGATGTCATCGGTGCGTACGGTGGAAAAGTAAATCAGGTGTTCAGTATTGGTGGTGACGCCGATTTGGGCGGTGGAAAAGCGAAAAAAGCCAACCGATTCAAACCCGTAGTAATGTATTTCGGACCTTTCGAATTAGGAAAAGGCGATTCGAAAACGCATCAAATTAAATTACCTAAATACATTGGTTCGGTGAAAACCATGGTGGTTGCGGCACAAGCGGAAACCAGTGCGTACGGAATGGCCGAAAAAGCCACGCCAGTGAAAAGTCCGCTCATGGTATTGGCTTCGTTATCACGAAAGATATCGCCATCCGAAAATGTGACGATTCCGGTAACGGTTTTTGCCACCGAAAATCATGTGAAAAATGTTACGATTCAAATCAAACCCAACAACAGCGTTCGCGTCATTGGAAGTTTGACTCAAAAACTCACGTTTACGACTCCCGACGAAAAAATGGCGTACTTCAATTTACAAGTCGGAAGTGCCACAGGAATTGGAAAAATCGACATCATCGCCACATCCGGCAAGGAAAAATCAACCTATTCGGTAGAAATAGATGTGACCAATCCGAATCCGAGAACCAATACCTACACCGATATTGTCCTCGAACCCAACAGTTCAAAAACCATCACGTGGAAAACGTTTGGCGTAAGCGGAACTAATAAAGCAAGTATGGAAGTGTCGTCGGTGCCGACCGTCGATTTTGGTCGCCGATTGGATTATTTAATTCAGTATCCGCACGGTTGTGTCGAACAAACCACTTCGGCCGTTTTCCCACAATTGTATTTGGCCGACATTATGGATATTGATGGGGTACGCAAACAAAACATTCAGAAAAACATCACCGCCGGAATCCAGAAATTGGGCAACTTCCAGCAAGCGGGCGGCGGATTCTCGTATTGGCCGGGCGCGACCTATGCCGACGATTGGGGAAGTTCGTATGCAGGACATTTCTTAATCGAAGCCGAGAAAAAAGGTTATTCGCTTCCGATAAATTTTAAAACGAAGTGGATTTCCTACCAACAAAAAATAGCCAAACAATGGCGTTTTGAAACGAGTTACGGAAATGATTTGGCACAAGCGTATCGCTTGTATACCTTGGCTTTGGCTGGTTCTGCCGATGTAGCGTCGATGAATCGACTTCGCGAAACCGTCGGAATTTCGAACGAAAGTAAACTGCGATTGGCCGCAGCGTACGCCATCATCAAACAAAATAACGCTGGATTGGCCTTGTTGAGTAAATCGATGATTGACGAAGTTAATGATAACAATCGCTATTATTACTATGGATCAGCTGAGAGAAATAGAGCGATGGCTCTAGAAACATTAGTATTGTTAGGTCAAAAGCAAAAAGCGTTTGCGATGGCAACTAAATTGGCCAAAAACTTGTCGAGCGACCAATGGATGAGCACGCAAACCACGGCGTACGGATTGTATGCGATGAGTAAATTTGCCAAATCCAATGGAAGTAAAGGAGTTTCGGTTCAGTATACGAACGGAGGAAAATCGCAGTTAATCACGACCACCAAAACAGTAGCAGAACGCACCTTGGCGATTAAAACCGGAAACAATTCGGTTACCGTAAAAAACACCAAAAACAACACGATTTTCATTCGGGTATTAAACAGTGGAATTTTACCGGTCGGAAGTGAGAAACCAATTCAAAACAATCTTACGGCCAGCGTGGCGTTCAAAGATCGAAAAGGCAATCCGGTTTCGGTGACGAAAATCGCACAAGGAACCGAATTCATTGCCGAAGTTACGTTGAAAAACGGTAGAAACGAACGCGTAGAAAACATTGCGTTGACGCAAATTCTTCCGTCCGGATTTGAAATAGTAAACACACGCTACACTGAATTTGGCAACGCCACCGAAAATGTAGCCGATTATATTGACATCCGCGACGACCGCGCCAACTATTATTTCAGTTTGAAGGCAGGCGAAACACGCAAATTTAAAATGCTGTTGAACGCGTCGTACCTAGGGAAATATTATCTGCCTGGTTTGCAATGCGAAGCCATGTACGACAATGATTTCTTGGCGCGCACGCAAGGACAATGGGTGGAAGTGATAAAGTAAGATTATCCTAACAGGTCTCCAAGACCTGTTAGGTATTTTTATTTTTTTAATTATATTTAATGAGTTTAAACCTAACGGGATTTCAAAACCTGTTAGGAATTTATAAATGCCAAATAATTTATGTATATGCCTAAAGAAATTCTAGAACCTGGAGTGATTTATCATTTTTATAATCGAGGAAATAATCAAGAAAATATTTTTATGGAGGAACGGAATTACAATTATTTCCTTCTTCTGATTAAAAAATATATTCTACCCGTTGCCGATATTTATGCTTATTGTTTATTAAGAAATCATTTTCATATCGCCTTGAGAATAAAAGACACTGTTGATTTACCTGAAAAATATCTTGGAAAAATTCATTTGCCTTTTTCAAATATGTTCAACACCTATTCCAAAAGCTTCAATAATGCATATCTACGAAAAGGAAGTTTGTTTCAAGAACATCCTAAAAGGAATAGAGTTGAAAGTGAAGAATATTTACGACAACTAATTGTGTACATTCATTTAAATCCATTGCGACATAAGTTTTCAACTCATTTTGAAAATTACCCACACTCTTCATTCAAAGCCTATCAATCAGAAAAACCAACTAACATTGATAAAGAATGTATCCTAGAACTTTTCGGTGGAAAAGAAAATTTTATTTTTTGTCATGATGAGCGTAAAATAAACTATGAAGGTCTGATTAATGATATAGATTTGTACGATGAATGAAAAATTACCTTCAGTATACTAGAAAATGACTTTCAACATTTCAAATAAAATTAAAAGTATACCTAACAGGTTGTGGAAACCTGTTAGGAACTGGATTCAACACAACAAAAAGAAATCCATCATCGGATTCATTTTACTGTTGGTGTACTACTTTTCCTTACCCCGAACGCTTTTTCACGAACCGTATTCTACCGTAATTGAAAGCAACGAAGGCGAATTACTTGCCGCTCAAATTGCCACCGATGGCCAATGGCGTTTTCCTGCCAAAGACAGCATTCCCGACAAGTTCAAACAATGCATCGTGTATTTTGAAGACGAACATTTTCGGTACCATCCTGGGTTCAATCCGGTGGCGATGGTCAAAGCCGTACAGCAAAATCGCAAAGCCGGAAAAGTCGTGCGCGGCGGAAGTACGCTCACGCAACAAGTCATACGCCTTTCGCGTAAAAATAAAAAGCGTACATATTTTGAAAAAGCCATCGAAATTATTTTGGCCACACGTTTGGAATTCCGTCATTCGAAAAAAACCATACTCGAACTCTACGCAGCTCACGCGCCTTTTGGCGGTAACGTAGTCGGTTTAGAAATGGCGTCGTGGCGGTATTTTGGCATTCAAGCACACCAATTGTCGTGGGCCGAAAGTGCCACACTCGCCGTTTTACCCAACGCGCCGAGCTTGATTTTTCCGGGCAGAAACCAAGAAAAATTGCGCATCAAACGCAACGCCTTGTTGTTGAAATTGCACAACGACGGCGTCATCGACCAACTCACCTATGATTTGGCCATCACCGAACCGTTGCCGCAAAAACCGTATAACGTGCCGCAAATCGCGCCGCACTTGCTTCAGCGCATCGCCAAAACCGATGCAGGCAAACGCATTACAACCACGATTGATATTGCGCTGCAAAATCGCATCAATCACATTGCGCGTCAGTACCACAATCAGTACAAACAAAACGAAGTGCATAATTTGGCGATTTTGGTTATTGATGTACAAACCCGAAACGTGATCAGTTATGTGGGGAATTCACCCACCGATTTCGACCACGACAAAGATGTCGACATCATTTCGGCGCCGCGAAGCACGGGCAGTATTTTAAAGCCGTTTCTGTATGCGTCGATGTTGGACGAAGGAGAAATTTTGCCCAACACCTTAGTTCCCGATATTCCAACCCAAATTTCGGGCTACACACCGCAGAATTACAACCTAACTTTTGACGGCGCAGTTCCGGCTCAACGTGCGTTATCGCGGTCGCTCAACATTCCGGCTGTACTGATGTTGCAGGATTATGGCGTTTTTAAATTTTACGACGTCCTGCAGAAATTCAAACTCAAAGACATTAACAAACACCCCGATCACTATGGCTTATCTCTGATTTTGGGCGGTGCCGAAAGCAATTTGTGGGATTTGTGTCGCACGTACGCCAATTTATCGTCGACTGTGAATTACTTTAATGCGTCGAAAGGAAAATACCGCAGTAACGAGTTTGCCGAACTGAATTGTAGAAGTGATTTTGAAACCGATTTTGGCGAAGACAGTTTTCAGAAAACCATATTGGGCGCAGGTTCAATTTACCTGACGTACACTGCGATGAAAGAAGTCAACCGACCTGAAGGCGACGAAGCGTGGCGTTTTTACGATTCGTCGTTGGAACTAGCTTGGAAAACCGGAACCAGTTTCGGAAACCGCGATGCGTGGGCGATTGGAACGAATTCGCGCTACGTTGTGGGCGTGTGGATAGGCAATGCGTCGGGTGAAGGCCGACCTGAGTTAACCGGAGTGGATTACGCCGCGCCCGTGTTGTTTGACGTATTTAATTTACTGCCCAAAAAACCTTTTTTCAGTGCGCCGTTGAACGATTTGGAAGAAGTCGAAGTATGTGCGTTAAGCGGTCACATCGCCCAAGACGATTGCCCAAAAGTGAACCAGTTGGTCAACCGAAACGGACGTAAAACAACGGTATGTCCGTATCATAAATTGGTTCATTTGGACGCGACTGAGCAGTATCAAGTGAACAGCAGTTGCGAAGACGTAACGACCATGGTTTCTAAAAAATGGTTTTTATTGCCGCCCGTGATGGAGTTGTATTATAAAAGTTTACACATTGATTATTTGCCGTTGCCGCCGTTTAGAGCCGATTGTCAAACGACGACGCATGCCGTCATGGATTTTATTTACCCCAAAATAAACAGTAAAATCTACTTGGCGAAAAACTTCAACGGTCAGATTCAGCCGGTGATTGTCAAAGTGGCGCATTCGAATAAGGAAGCCAAATTATATTGGTACGTCAACAATGTCTACAAAGGCACGACGCAAACGTTTCACGAAATGCCCGTTGATGGGAATACGGGAATTCATTACATCACCGTGGTTGACGAATTTGGAAATGAAATTAGGAGGAAAGTGGAGATGATTAGAGAGTGAAATTATGAATTATAAATTATAAATTAGTTTTATGTTCGAAAGTTTACCTACTCTTGACGCAATAAACTAGATCGAAACTCAGAGTCATACAATCTTACAATCCTAAAATCTTTAATCAAAACCTTTGCGACCGTTGTGCCTTCTTTGTGTCTTTGTGGTTAAAGATTTGAAGCGAAAGGCTCGGGCATTGTAACAAACGTCATTCCCGCTATTCGCACCGCGCGGCGGTTTGCTTCTATCGGGGCTAGATGGGGTAGTTTTTATTCACAAAATCGCGTGGATTTCCAATCCGTCCGTAAACTTACAACATTCCAACTGCAAAAATTTACGGTTTCTCGTAATCACTGTCTTTTTTTATGATCTTCGGGATAGCCGTATTGTCCGCAGTGTTTTTGTTTGAGGATGAGTGGTCCGCAATGCGAACACGGCATCAGCGTGTTGTACATCATCACGGTGACGCAACCGCAATCGTATTTTACAATTTCGACATGGGTGGGACACGGATCATTGCCACATATTTTTTTATTTCGGAGGAGAATCTTCGACATGGTATGCGCGTTTTATAGTTATGCAGTACTAAAAAATACAGGCTTGTATGGTGCTCGAAATATAAGTCAGCGCGAGGAGAAAAAATAGAGGGAAAACACCTGTTTTTTTAGGGGAAAAACATCCTTTTTTGGTTGTTGGTTGCCCGCTTTCGGTTGTTGGTTGTTGGTGTCTGGATAGGAAGTGATGCGGCGGGAGAACGGAAAGTTTGGGGCATAAAAAAACCGCCTCATAGAAAAACAAGGCGGTTTAGTTTTTTATAGAATTTCTTTTCCTTGATCATCAAAGAAATGATATTCCAGATACGTGTAAGCGTCACGTGGTATAATTTTCACCCACTTTTTATGTTCAAAAAACCATTTTGAACGTAATGATGGAAAACCTTTTTTAAGGTATGCTGCCACAAAAGGATGAACGTTTAGTTTTACTTTTTTGTGGTCTTTGATGATTTTTTCCAGTGAAAAAGCGATCTTGTCAATAATCTGAATCGGTGCGTCGATGTCGCTCGTCAAATTATTTGGATTCTCTTCTCTGGTTTCAATATTTACTTCTGGTCTTACGCGTTGACGTGTGATTTGAACGAGTCCAAATTTACTCGGCGGTAAGATTTTGTGTTTGGCCTTATCATCGCTCATTTCATCCCGTAAGAAATTAAATAACACTTGGCGGTTTTCTGGATTTTGCATATCGATAAAATCGATTACAATGATGCCACCCATATCTCTCAATCGCAATTGACGTGCAATTTCTGCAGCAGCAATTAGATTGACTTCTAAAGCGGTATCTTCCTGATTATTAGCCTTGTTCGAACGGCTTCCACTGTTGACATCGATGACGTGCAAAGCTTCTGTATGTTCGATGATCAAATAAGCTCCTTTACTCATGGAAACGGTTCGTCCGAATGAGGTTTTTATTTGACGTTCTATATTGTATTTCTCAAAAATAGGCGTGTCTTTGTGTTGATAAAGTTTCACCATATTTTGTTTGGTAGGAGCAATCTCTGCGATGTAATCCTTTGTTTCTTGAAACAACTCTTCATCATCTACTTGAATACCCGTGAAGGTATCGTTGAACAAGTCTCTGAGCATAGACGAAACTTTATTTAGTTCGCTCAATACTTTTGAGGGATGATGGGCAGTTGGTAATTTTTTGCACATTGCTAACCATCTTTCGTTGAGGTTTTGCAAGTCTTTTTCTAATTCGGCTGTTTTTTTGCCTTCTGCTACTGTTCGCACAATAACACCGAATCCTTTTGGTTTGATTGCTTGAACCAATTTTTTCAGTCGGTCTTTTTCTTCCTTTTCTTCTATTTTTTGAGAAATAGAAATGCGGTCGGAAAACGGAACTAAAACTAAAAATCTACCGGCAAAGGAAAGTTCCGAACTGATTCGAGGTCCTTTGGTAGAAATTGGTTCTTTAACAACTTGAACTAAGATTGATTGATTGGCGTTGAGCACATCCATGATGGCTCCATCTTTTTCAATATCTTTTTCAAAAGGAAAGTTTTTTAGGGAGAAATCTTTTATTTTACCTGCGCTTACAAGTTTTATGAATTTCAAATAAGAAGCGAGTTGCGGACCTAAATCGTGGTAGTGTAAAAAGGCATCTTTTTCAAAGCCAACATTTACAAACGCCGCGTTGAGTCCGGCAACCGGTTTTCTAATTTTAGCGATAAAGATATCCCCGACTAGAAAATCGTTTTTCTTTTCTTCTTCCTTGTGTAATTCAATTAGTTTTCCATCTTTTAATAAGGCAAAATCTACAGCATTTTCACCACTACGGATGATTAATTCTTTATTCATGTTGTAAATTTTTATCCATGTTTTGGGTTGTCGGTTGTTGGTTGTGGGTTATCGGTTTTCACTTCTAACTTCCAACTTCTAACTTCTAACTTTGACACAGATGGATTAAACATTAACAGGTATAGTACCCGGGGAATTTGAGTCTGCAGTCTACAGAAGGCAGAAGGCAGTTAAAACCTGCGTTCTGAAATCTTATTTCTGCATTCTAAATTCGTTTTCAATGAACGTTTAAAAAGAAAAAAGTAGTTTAGAACTACTTTTTCTTCTTGTGGCGGTTAGCTCTCGCTCTTTTCTTGCGTTTGTGCGTCGCTACCTTATGTCTTTTTCTTTTTTTACCACTTGGCATACTTTGTAGTTTTTGTGATTAATAAATGGTTTATACTGTTACTTCAGTGTTTGTTTTTACCGCCTCCACAAATACTTTTGCAGGTTTGAAAGCTGGAATATTATGAGCTGGAATTTTGATAGTTGTATTTTTGGAAATATTTCTTCCTGTTTTTTCAGCTCTTGTTTTGATGATGAAACTACCAAAGCCTCTTAAATATACATTGTCGCCACTTTCTAATGAAGTTTTTACTTCTTCCATTAACGCTTCAACTGTTGCTTGAACATCTCCTTTTTCAAGACCTAATTTTTCTGAAATCTTTGCTACGATATCTGCTTTCGTCATTTTCTTTCGTTTTTATTATAATTACTTAATTTTTTTGAGAGTGCAAATATATGAATTAAAAAAACAAATAATCAACCTAAATCATTAAAATTTAATTACATAAACATTTACTTTTGCAATTCAATGTTAGGAGATGAATTTTTACAGAGCAATAACCCTTTGGTATTTAAATAATAAACGCGATTTGCCATGGCGGAACACGACCAATCCTTATCTGATCTGGCTCTCCGAAATTATGCTTCAGCAGACGCGTGTAGCGCAAGGTTTGCCTTATTTTAATCGTTTTGTAGAAGCCTTTCCGACGGTTTTTGATTTGGCTCAAGCCGATGAAGAACAAGTGTTAAAACTCTGGCAAGGATTAGGGTATTATTCAAGAGCGCGGAACATGCATAAAACCGCTCAAATCGTCGCTTTTGAGCACAACGGAATCTTCCCGTCTAACTATATTGATTTACTCAAACTAAAAGGAATTGGTGCCTATACAGCCGCAGCCATTGCGTCTTTTTCGTATAACGAAAGTGTGCCGGTTGTAGACGGAAATGTGTTTCGAGTGTTGTCGCGTTATTTAGGTATGGAAACCGATATTTCATCATCGTTAGCCAAAAAGGAATTTACCGCTGCAGCAAATGAATTAATGGGAACTTCAGATGCGGCCTTGTTCAACCAATCTATAATGGAATTTGGAGCTTTGCAATGCGTTCCGAAAAATCCGAATTGCGAACAATGCGTGTTGAATTCGAGTTGTTATGCTTTGCAGTATAAACGAGTTCATGAATTGCCTTTAAAAACTAAAAAGACTAAAGTAACGAATCGCTATTTTAATTACTTAATTGTTGAAGATCCGTCGCAAGCAACCCTGCTACGAAAACGAACCGAAAAAGGAATTTGGCACAATCTGTATGAATTTCCAGTAATTGAAACCGATAGGGAAGAATCCGTTGAAATGGTCTTGGAAACTATTGCGTCAGAATTTGCATCGCTCGACATTCAATCGGTTGTGGTGTACGATGAAAAAATTCAGCACAAACTATCGCATCAATTGTTGAGCTTGCGTTTTTTTAATGTCAAAACTAACACCAATATTAGTGACGGACTGCCCATCAGTAGTATTCATAACTATCCTTTTCCAATTGTTTTAATCAAGTTTATAGAAAAACATTTAAATTAAAAAAAAAGTAGTAACTTTGAATAAATCTTAAATTAAACGCCATGAACGGTACATTAAATAAAGTCATGCTTATTGGTCACTTGGGGGATGATATCAAAATGCATTATTTTGAAGGAGGAAATTGCATTGGAAGATTCCCATTGGCAACCAATGAAGTATACATCAATAAAACAACTAACGAAAAAATTACTTCTACAGAATGGCACAATCTGGTTGTACGTAATAAAGCAGCCGAAATATGTGAAAAATACCTTACTAAAGGGGATAAAATATATGTGGAAGGTAGAATAAAATCACGTCAGTGGCAAGCTGAAGATGGTTCTACTAAATACACCACGGAAATTCAAGTCACTGAATTTACGTTTCTAAACGTCAAAAAAGACACAGAAGGAAACAAACAATTGCCAACTTCTGAGCCGAAAAACCCTAATTTTGATTCGAATTTAGACTCAAGTTCTAGTCACGATTTGCCGTATTAATAGGTTTAACTAATTTTTTCGAATTTGGACCCAGAGCCCAGTTTAGCTTTATTGTTGCCTTCCGATTCCAATTTGATTTATGGTTTGGTGGTACTTGTGCTATTATTATTCTGTAGCGCTTTGTTATCTGCCGCAGAAGTGGTGCTTTTTTCTCTAACTCAGAAAGATTTAACCGACATTTCTCAGAAAAATCCGTTTACTTCTCGCTTGATTTCTCAACTTATTTTGAAGCCCAAAAAATTGGTTTCAACGTTAACAGTCGCGAAGTATTTTACAACGATAACGGTTGTGATCAGTTTTTTTTGGTTGTTTGAGCATTATCAATTTAAGTTTGTTTCAACCACGGTTTCTTTTGTTATCAAGATCATTAGCATTTCCTTTTTATTGTTGCTTTTTGGCGAAATTCTACCCAAAGTATATGCGAGTTATAATAAATTAAGATTGGCCTTAATTGTGGTTTATCCCTTGGTCATTTTTGAAAAAGTGGCTACACCTATTAGTTTTCCACTAGTGAACATAGCCGATTTTCTACAAAATAGATTTGGTTTTAAAAAGACCAATTTTTCGGTAGATCAATTGTCGCAAGCGTTGGAATTAACTTCAACCGACGACACGACGCACGAAGAACAAAAAATTCTAGAGGGAATTGTAACGTTCGGAAATACCGACACTAAGCAAGTTATGAGTCCACGTATTGACTTGTTTGCCCTCGAAATCACCGAGTCGTTTGCCGACATTTATCCCAAAATTGTAGAAAAAGGATATTCGAGAATTCCGATTTATAAAGACAATATTGACCACATTCAAGGCGTTTTGTTTGTGAAAGATTTGATTCCGCAAATCAACAAAAAAGAATTTGATTGGAATGCGTTGATTCGCGAGCCGTTTTTTGTGCCAGAAAATAAAAAGTTGGACGATTTGTTGAAAGAATTCCAATCAATGAAAAGTCATTTAGCCATTGTTGTAGATGAATATGGAGGAACATCTGGTATTGTATCGTTGGAAGATGTTATCGAAGAAATTGTAGGCGATATCAGCGATGAATTTGACGACGACGATATCAACTTTTCAAAAATCGACGACCGAAACTATATATTTGAAGGAAAAATTAATTTGAAAGATTTCTTCCGCGTGATTGATGTTGACGAGTCGCTTTTTGAAAGTCATAAAGGAGAAGCTGAAACGTTAGCCGGATTTATCCTTGAAATATTAGGCAATTTTCCCAAACGTAGGCAGAAAATCCAATTCGACACTTTTGTTTTTACTATTGAAGCCGTAGACAACAAACGAATTAAACAAATTAAAGTTACTTTAAATGAATAAGATATTTGCTTTTAAAATGTGGTTTAGCATAGTTGTAATTGGTTTTTTATTTGTGGGTTGTAAAGACGATGTCATTCCAAAACCAGCAAGTCAATTAAGATTAGAATACCCAACTGCTTCGTACATAAGTTTTGAAAATAATTGTCCGTTTCGCTTTCAAATGAATGATGCGGCTACGGTTAAAGACGATGGCAATTGTGGATTTAGCATTACCTATCCGAAGATGAAAGCAACGGTTTATTTAACGTATAAACCCGTGACGGGAAATTTAAATAATTTACTTCGTGATGCGCAAAAGCTCACCTATGAACATGTGATTAAAGCCGATAATATAGTTGAACAGCCATTCCTAAATGGTGATAAAAAAGTATACGGAATGTTTTATCAAGTGGGCGGAAATGCGGCTACCAATTCGCAGTTTTATGTAACGGATAGCTTGAAACATTTTATCACGGGTTCGGTTTATTTCTACGCAAAACCCAACTTCGATTCGATTATGCCGGCTGCGAGTTACATCAAAAATGATATGCAAACGTTGGTGGAAACTTTTGAGTGGAAGTAATCCATATTTTTCTTTTTAAAAACGTATAGAGTTGTTTAACAGTTGCATGCCCTAATTCATTTTTTTTTGCTACACGAACGCATTCTGTTTTAAAAATTGATGCACCCGATTCAGTCGCATCGCAAGCTGGAGTTCAACTATTTGCACTGTAATTTTTTTCCTGGTTTAAAAATCGTACTAGTATCGTGTTCCATTCTTTTTGGCACGACTAAACCTTGTTTAATTTAAAGTTAAAAACAATAAACAAAACATACTTTTGGTCTACTTTTGAGTTCTAATTTAAAATAAATACTATGAACTTAGCAAAAAGAATTACCTCATTAGCAGTAGTTGCCTTAGTAATGGCTTCATGCGTTGATGGAAAAAAGAAAGACGAAATGGTGGATGCTACCGATTCTACCGAAGTAGCTGTCGATTCTACTGAAGCTGTGGCAGCTACAACAATTGTAGATGTAGCAGCAGGAAATCCGGATTTTTCTACTTTAGTGGCTGCAGTACAAGCAGCAGGACTTGTTGAAACACTTAGCGGCGATGGTCCGTTTACTGTTTTTGCTCCAACCAATGCAGCTTTCGATAAATTGCCTGCTGGAACTGTGGATGGATTGTTAAAACCAGAAAATGTAGAGAAATTGAAAGGTTTGTTAACGTACCACGTACTTGCTGGAAAGTTTGATGCAGCAGCAGTTACTGATGCCATCACACAAGGAAAAGGAAAGTATACCGTTACGACGGTACAAGGACAAAAAATTGACTTGAGCATCAAGGATAGTAAAGTTGTTTTAACCGATGCAAACGGAAAGACTTCTACTGTAGTTGCAGCGGATGTTGCTGCTTCAAACGGAGTAATACATGCTATTGATAGCGTAGTAATGCCAAAATAAGTTTAATTAACTTGAGTCGCGATGTTTTTTTTTTAAAAACTATCACTAATCAATATGTTAAATTAAGTTTGTTTAGCCACTAATTCACTAATAAGAATGTTAGTAAATCAAAATTAGTTCATCTCCGATGAACATTCGAATAAAATCAAATGTTTACAATGTAAATTCGTTAATTCGTGGCAGAATTTTATTTTTAAAAAATAGAAGTTAATTAGTAATTCAAAAAAAAGCCGCTATAATTTGTATAGCGGCTTTTTTTATTTTTTAGTTTCCGACCTTTACATCGGAAACTTTGTAGGTATTTCCGTCGGCACAAGATTCGGCTGCAACTACCAAATCCTCCGATTTTAATTTGTCCAAATCAAATTTTACAATGGCTGTCTTGGAATCAAAGTCAACTTTAGCATTTTGAACGCCGTCCATTTCAGCTAATTTTTCTTCGATCGTTTTTGCACAACCCATCGAACAGGTCATTCCTTCAATATGAAAGGTTGCGGTTTGAGGATTTTTCGCTGCGGCGATTTCTTTTTTTGTTGCATCCGCTGTGTCTTTCGGTGCATCCGCGGCATCTTTACACCCTAAAAAAAGGGATGAGGCAAGCGCAAGTGTCAAAATAGAATAAGAGAATTTCATAATCATGTGGGTTTAAATTTGGGAATTCTTTAGAAAAAGAATCAATTACAAAAATACTACTTTTTATAAATGACAATTCATAAAATTATGTCAAATTTGCATCTTAAATTCTAAGGATGCAAACATCAACTTTGAAATGGTTATTGTTAACGGTTTTGGCACTAATTTGGGGAAGTTCATTTATCTTGATTAAAAGAGGTTTAGTAGGTTTGTCGCCAATGCAGCTCGGTTCGTTACGCATCATCTTTTCGGCTTTGTTTTTATTGTTAATCGGCTTTAAAAGCATAACCCACATAAAGCAAAATCAGTGGAAATATATTGCGTTGACATCGTTGTTTGGGACGTTTATCCCCGCATTTTTGTTTGCTATTGCTCAAACGCAAATCAGCAGTTCGGTGAGTTCGATTTTAAATTCGTTAACACCACTAAACACGTTAATTATTGGTGCAATTGGATTCGGACTTGCTTTTAAAAGAACTCAAGTTTTTGGCGTAATCATCGGGTTAATAGGTACGCTTTTGCTAATAGTCAACGGAGCGATGAATCACCCGAACCAAAACTATTGGTATACTATTTTGATTTTGATTGCTTCGGTGTGTTATGCTACTAATGTGAATTTATTGAAGAAATACTTGTCGGATGTGAAGCCGCTGAGCATCACGACGGGTAATTTTTTGGTAATGATTGTCCCGGCTTTTATAGTGCTGTTTTCAACTGATTTTTTAAGTGTGGTGCATCAAGTTGAAGTTCAAGATTCAATGATTTACGTAATGATTTTGGGGATAGTCGGCACTGGAATTGCGAACATTATTTTCTTTAAGTTGATTCAGATTTCTTCACCAGTTTTTGCGACATCGGTTACCTATTTGATTCCGGTTGTAGCCTTCTTTTGGGGATTACTAGATGCCGAAATGCTGACTCCAATTCAGTTTATAGGAGCGTTTATTGTTTTGGCAGGCGTTTACTTGTCGAGTAAGAAGTAGGCGGCAGAACGCAGAAGGCAGATTTCAGAAGGCAGAAAAATGTTTTTCAGTTAGAGACGCACTGCAGTGCGTCTTTACTTTAAAGATTTAAATTAGGTTCAATACAGTTTAAGATTGAAAGAAGCTATAGTCTTTACAAAAAAGCACAAAAAAAGACCGCTATTGCTAACGGTCTTTTTTATCTATTGAACTATTACTTATTGAAAGTCGGCATCTGAAACACCTTCGTTGATTTTTACATCAGACATTTTGATATCCAATTCAAATCCAACATTCATTATCGTATTAAAAGGAACTTTAACCCCTTTAACATCTCTATAATCATTGATGTATGTCATCGACGTTACCTTTTTACCACCTTGATCTTGAGTTTGAGATTCAGCCACTTTCAATCCGGTTTTAACATCGTAATACGAAACAGCATCACCATCGGCAACCGCATACGCATCGTTTCCGTTGATAGGCTCAATTCCGGTTAATTTTACGTTTGGTTTAGAAGCTAATGTCAATTCAGAGAACAAAACAGCCGATTCTTTCATTTTAGCTAAATCGTCTCCTTCTAACACTTTTTTCTGTCCTTGTTGCATCATATAACCCGAAGTTTCACTCACAACCTGTTTCATCAAACTCATACCTGACATCGATAATTCGACCATCATTTTCCCTTTCACATCATTTTTTGAAATGTAACTAAGTGGAGCTGGTGCTTGCGGAATAGTAGTCGAACCCGTCATGAATAATGTTTTTACACCACTAACATTTTTTGTTCCACCAATTGCATTGATATAATTATCTAAAACTGTTTTTACTGTAACACCAGCAGGAACGTCTTTTTTCATTACTGGTTTGTCAACCGGATTCCCAAACTTATCAAAGAAAAACATTGGAATTTTTAATTTTTCTAAAGCTGGAATCACTTCCGAACCTTTACCGGTAATTACAATACGCAAGTTGTTTTCAAGAACGTATTTGTTCATTACACGCATTACATCATCAGCGGTAACTGCTTGGATGTTTTTGATATAGTTTTCGTAGAAATCAGCTGGTAAACCTTCTGTTTCGATGTTTAAAGCATAACGAGCTACCGTTTGTGGTTTTTCAACTTGCATTACAAAACGACCTACATAACCTGCTTTTACGTTGTTTAAAGTTTCGTCAGATACTTTTTCAGTTCTGATGCGTTTGATTTCCTTTAAGAATTCAACCACAGCGCTGTCAGTAACTGAATTACGAACTTGCGAATTGGCTTTAAACTTACTTGCAGCGTACTTGCTAGATCCAACACTAGAACGTGCACCGTACGTCCAGCCATGAGCTTCACGTAAATTCATGTTCAAGTAACTGTTGAAATCACCACCTAATACTTGGTTGGCTACAATAACAGGAAAATAATCGGGATCAGACAATCTTAATTTCACGGTATTAACCAACGAAATTTCTGATTGAACCGCATTTGGCATGTCTACAAAATTAATTTGAGTGTACTGAACATTGTTAGGATCAGTATAGCTTAACTGTGGTGCTTTTGCTTTTACCCAAGTACCAAATAAATTTTCAACTTGTTTTTTTACGTCTTTAAATTTTACATCACCAATTACGACCAAATAGGCTTTTTCTGGAACGAAGTACGAAGCATAGTTGGCTTTTACATCAGCCAAAGTAACATTGTTGATGGTTTCTTCTGACAAGTATTCACCCGCTGGGTGACCTTTTCCATACACCAACACATTTTCCACTCTTCCCGCTACAGCAGGAACGCTTTTTTCTTGTGTTTTTAGTCCTTCGATGAGTTTGTCTTTTTCTTTATCGAATTCTTCTTGTGTGAAATTAGGACGCAACGTACCTTCAGCCATCAATTCTAAAATTCGTTTTGAATATTTAGACAGACCGCTTGCAAATGCCCCCGAAGAGTAAAAGTTAATGTTAGCACCTAGAAAGTCGATTTCTTCGTTGAATGCGTCTTTTGTAATTTTTAATGATCCGTTACCAATTAAACTACTGGTCAAATCGTCTACTCCTTTTTTGTTTCCTTCTGCGTACGGTGCATTGTCGATAGACAAGTTGTAGGAAACTCGTGGTAGCTTGTTGTCTTCTACTACTAAAACCTTCAAACCGTTTGGCAAAACAAAAGAGACTGGTTTTTTAATGTTGATTTTCGGCGCTGGTCCTGGTTTAGGTTGAGGTCTATCTTGTGCTTGCATAGTTAGTGTTAAAAACAAGCTTGTTGCTATAATGAGTATTTTTTTCATGATGTCTTATTGTTTATTTGCTTCAGCTTTATCTTTTGCAGGAACGTAATCTAAAATTAATCGTTGGTTTGGATTGAGGTATTTTTTCGCCACATCACGAATTTCTTCTCTTGTGATAGAACGATACATTTCGATCTCGGTATTGATTAAATTAATATCACCGTAAAGCATATAATACGAAGCTAAGTTTTCGGCCACACCTTCAACGCTTGCATTGCTGTTCACGTAGTTGTTGTCGAATTTATTTTTTAATTTTAGTAAATCGTTTTCTGAAATTAATTCGTTTTGAAGTTTTACAATTTCCTCATCAATTTCTCTCACTAAGTCTTTAGACGTGTTTTCACCTTGAGGCATTCCGTATAAAATGTACATTCCGTAGTCTTCTTGAGAATAACTGAATGCACCAATTTGAAGCGCCATTTTTTTATCGTCTACAATCTTCTTGTATAGTTTAGAGCTTTTCCCGTCGCTTAAATAAGAAGAAATCATATCTAAAACACGAGCATCACGTGTTTTCATTGAAGGTGTTCGGTACGATGCAACTACCATTTCTTTTTGAATGTTTGGGTCTTCGTAACGAGCGCTTAACGGTTGCGTAATTGGATCTTCTACAAACGTACCTCTTTTGATGTCAACTCCACGTGGAATCGGCGCAAAATATTTATTGATCCATGCTTTCGTTTGAGCGATGTCTAATTGACCTGCAACAACCAATACTGCATTATTAGGAGAATAGAATTTTTTGTTAAACGCTTGGAATTCTTCAAGAGTTGCTGCATCTAAGTGATCCATTGAGCCGATAGTTGACCAACGGTACGGGTGCTTCACAAACATATTTTTCTTTACTTCTCCAATTAAGTTTCCGTAAGGTTGGTTGTCCACACGAAGACGTTTTTCTTCTTTCACTACTTCGTTTTGAGTGTCTACACCAATTTGATTGATGACTGGATGCATCAATCGCTCGGATTCCATCCATAAACCAAGTTCTAAACTATTCGATGGGAATACTTCAAAATAATAGGTTCTATCGTCAGAAGTATTTGCATTGTTGGTTCCGCCATTAGAAGTTACAATTTTAAACCATTCACCTCTTTTAATGTTTTGCGTTCCTTCAAACAATAAATGTTAAAAAAAGTGAGCAAAACCAGTACGTTCTGGATTTTCATCTTTTGATCCAACATGATACATCACCGAAGTGATTACTACAGGAGCTGAAGGATCATTGTGCAAAATAACATGCATTCCGTTTGGCAAATCGTACTCTTCAAAAGAGACTTTTTGAGCTTGTGCTGTTCCTCCAATCATAAGCAAAGAACTTAAAGCGATTAATGATTTTTTCATAAAAAATATTTCTTTTTTGTTGATAGCACTATAAGTTTAGTAATAGTGTTTTTTGTTACACCA
The DNA here is from genome assembly GCA_903902795.1 of uncultured Bacteroidota bacterium. GTDB lineage: Bacteria > Bacteroidota > Bacteroidia > Flavobacteriales > Flavobacteriaceae > Flavobacterium. The sequence continues at coordinate 38,099 of CAIUWH010000119.1, read as the reverse complement.
AAAATAAGTTTTTTTGTCTAATAATGGAACATTTAACATAAAATTGAGGCTTGTAGATTAACTCGTTGATTATAAAGCAAAAACTTTTTTCAAATCGAGGTTGTGCGTGTAATAAAAAGTTATATATTTGCACACTCAAAAATTAATTAAACAATTTGTTATGTACGCAATCGTAGAGATAGCAGGGCAACAATTTAAAGTAAGCAAAGACTTAAAGGTTTATGTGCACCGTTTAACTAATGAAGAAGGTTCAAAAGTTTCTTTTGACAAAGTTCTTTTATTAGATGACAACGGAAGCGTAACTTTAGGCGCCCCAGCTATAGAAGGTGCTTCAGTAGAAGCCAAAGTGTTACAACACTTAAAAGGTGATAAAGTTATCGTTTTCAAAAAGAAAAGAAGAAAAGGATACAAAAAAAGAAACGGTCACCGTCAGTATTTGACTCAAATCCTAATCGAAGGAATTGTAGCAACTGGCGCTAAGAAAGTTGCTCCTAAAGCTGAAGCTGTAAAGGCAGAAGCTAAAGCTCCAAAAGCAGAAAAATTAGTTGAAGCTGTTGAAGCTGTTGAAGAAAAAGCTCCAAAAGCTCCAAAAGCAAAGAAAGCTGGAGACGATTTAGTAATCATTGAAGGTATTGGTCCTAAAGCTTCAGAAGCTTTAGTAGCTGCTGGAATTGATACATTTGCTAAGTTGGCTGCTGCTTCTGCAGAAGAGTTAAAAGCTATTTTAGACGCGTCGACTTCTAAAGTGCAACATTTAGATCCAACTACGTGGGCTCAACAAGCGCAATTAGCTGCTGATGGGAAAATGGACGAATTAAAACAATTACAAGACGAATTAAACGGCGGTAAAGCAGTTTAATTTTAGTATTAACTTATAAAACCAAAACATCATGGCTCACAAGAAAGGTGTCGGTAGTTCGAAGAATGGTAGAGAATCACATTCGAAACGTTTAGGCGTTAAGATTTATGGTGGTCAAGCTGCAATTGCTGGTAACATAATCGTAAGACAAAGAGGCTCAAAGCATAATCCAGGTGAAAATGTTTACATGGGTAATGATCATACTTTGCATGCAAAAGTAGATGGAGTTGTACAATTTCAGAAAAAGAGAGACAACAAATCGTTTGTTTCTGTTATTCCTTTTGTAGAAGCTTAATCGATCTCAAATTATACTAAACCCGTTCAGCAATGAATGGGTTTTTTTTATGCCTATAAGCAAAGTGTTTTTGGAACTAAAACAGCTTATAGTTGAATTTGGCGTTCAAGTTGTTGTTCTAATGAAATGAATGTTTCGGTTCGAGAAACACCATCGATGGGTTGGATTTTTGAGTTCAATACTTGCATCAAATGTTCGTTGTCGCGACAAATGATTTTTATTAGAATACTCCAATTCCCAGTGGTATAATGACATTCAAGTACTTCTGGAATTTTTTTTAGTTCGCGAACGGCTTCCGAATTACTAGCGGCTTTTTCCAAATAAATGCCGATAAACGCCATCGTTTTATAACCCAAAACTTTGTTGTTTACGATGAATTTCGATCCTGAAATCACGCCCGCTTCTTCGAGTTTTTTCAATCGCTGGTGAATCGCCGCACCGGATATTCCGATTTTGTTAGCAATTTGAAGGATGGGTTTTCGAGCGTCTTCCATTAAGAAACGGAGGATTTCTTTGTCGATGCCGTCGATTTCAATCTGGAGTTGGTTTATTTTCATTGGTTGTAGATTTAAAGCAAAAGTAGGAATTTTGTTTTAAATTGAAAGTGTTTTACCGCAATGGCACAAAGAATTACGCAAAGTTCGCAAAAGACCTTTACTGTCTAGCCCTGATGCAAGGGAAATCCTTTTAATGGATTGGCTGGAACACAGTGAAGGCAATCAATTCATTAAAAGATTGGAAAAGCAGCAGGAAAAAGGAAACCAAAAATGCCCAAGCCATTCGCTTCAAAACAAAACACACAATAACCAAAACTTTAATTCGTAGTCACCAATTTATCGGGATTGTATCCAATATATGGCATTACAGTTTCTCTGAAAACCACGCCGTAGTCTTCGAGTTCTTTCAGGATGGGATCGTAGACTTCTTTGCGAATGGGAAGTTGAACTCCTGGTGTTTTGATGTTTCCGTTTAGGATCTGCAGCGTCGCCATAGCAACTGGTAAACCCACTGTTTTGGACATGGCGGTATAGGTTTGGTCGTCGCCGATGCAGACCATTTTGGAATCGATTTGTTGTTCTTTTCCGTCGAGTTCGAAGCCAAACTTGTGGTACATCACAATCATGTCTTTGTCATCGGGTTGCAACGTCCAAGAATCGTTTAAGATACGTTCTAAAATTTGAGCTGGAGTGGCATTTTTGAGTCCGATTTTCTTATTCGCATTGAATAAATCGAGTTCCAACAATTTGTCCCACATGATATCGTCTTGTTCAATATTGAGAGCCATTCTCATTTTTATTTCTACTGAATCGGTTGGATGATAGGGTAAAAAAGAGTTGGTATAATCACGGAAACTCATGTGTTCTGAATTTTCCATAGTATAGGTATCGTCGGTCATTCCGAGTTGGACAAACATATTCCATGCTTTTGAATAGCCGACACGACGAATAGTTCCGCGGTACAAAGTTAAAACATGATCTAAGCCATAAACGCTTCTGTATTTTAAAGAATCGCGATTGGCGTAGGCTTCAAATTTTCCGTAACCTTCAACCAATAAAAATTCGGTTCTTCGGAACAATTTGTGGTACGGAATGTATTTATATTTTCCTTCTTGTATGAATTTGGCAGCGCCACCTTGTCCGGCTAGAACTACATTTCTTGGAGCCCAAGTAAATTTGTAATTCCATAAATTAGTATCGGATTCGGGAGCAACTAATCCACCACAAAATGATTCAAACAACAACATTTTGCCGCCTTTTTCTCTGATTTGATCAATCACTTTCATGGCGCTCATATGGTCAATTCCGGGATCGAGACCAATTTCGTTCATAAACACCAAATTATTTTCTTTGGCTGCCGCGTCCAAACTTTGCATAGCTTCAGAAACATACGAAGCGGTCACCATGTGTTTTTTGAAGGCAATACAATCATTTGCAACATCAATGTGCATGTGAGCGGGCAACATCGAGATGACAATATCTGCCTTCTGGATTTCTGCGTGACGTTGTGTTTGATTGTTGATGTCGAGTTGAATCGCAGTTGCGTTGGGATGACTGTTGGTCTTGCGTTGAGCTAGTTCTAACGATAAATCGCCTATGGTTAGGTGCAGATTTTGTTCGTCGGACTTATTTAATAGGTATTGAATTAACGAAGAAGCCGAACGGCCAGCGCCAATGATTAGAATATTTCTCATGGTTTGTTTGTACTTGAAGGCAAAATTAGAGAAAAAATATTTAATTCTGATTCAAAGTTTGGTTTTACCACTAACCTGCCTGCCGGCAGGCAGGGGCGCAAAGTAAGCGCTAAGGTCGCGAGGGATTTTTTTAAACTAAGGTATTGATTTATGTATTTGCAGCGACGTACCGTAGTGTATTTTTATCTGTTTCTGGACAGAAATACTATGGTTTATTTTTACATGGAATAGTAGGAACTATAAATGAAGAGACGCACTGCAGTGCGTCTTTACAAGTTTATTTAGAAGGTTTACATTTTTGAAATCTCTGCACTGAAGTATAAGTTTTTCCAATTATTCTAACCCTTCCAATTCCTCTAATTCTTTTTTGGCTTCTTGTTTAGTTTCAATTTTTTGTTGTTCGAATTGTTGATCTACAGCAACTTCGTCTTTGAAGAAAAAGGTCTTAACGAGTACAACTGCGATACATAAATAGGTAATGATGAACAAACGTTTAGGCCAAACACGCAGTCTTATTTCTGATTTCAAAAAAGTAATAACCAAACAAATTACAGCTAATCCAATCGGAATAAAAGCAAGCGTGTCGAGTGGTAAAGCAGAAAAAAGCACGCTTAAACCCGTAAAAATAAACGATAGAATTAGAAATAACTTTCTCATATTTTAAGCAGAATAGTTTTAGGGTTAAATGCCAGTTGCCGAAGTTAGCGTCAATTGTCCAGTTCCAACAGGTATGCTAAATTTCATTAAAGCGGGAACTTTTTTTGCATCAGCAGTCAACCAAATTAAATTTTTGTCTTTTCCTCTTAAGGCATCCGTTTTGGCTCCGATAGAAAGTTTGTAACACAATTTATTACCTAAATTTCCTGCTTTTACCGTTTCCGTTCCCATATATTTTAATGTAACAGGGATTTGTTTTTCGTCAAAAACAATCATAAAAGATTGTGATTGACCTTCTTTAAACTTAGAAAAATCGATGGCTCTTACTTTGTACAATAGCGAGATTACATCTTGAGTAGAACCTCCAATAGTAAATGTTTTGGTCGTTTCTGGTCCTTTTCTTTTTTTAACGGTACTCGTTACGGTAGTTCCTTTAAAAGCGTATTTTTCTTTTTTGATGTATCCGCCTTCGTCAATACTTCGCTTGTATAAACTCGGTTTTAAGGTAGTGGGATTGACATAGGCTTCATAAATGTCTCTAATCTTAAAAAAACTATCCCACTTACTAAAAGTACTTAACTCACAATTTAAGTGAAGATAGGAGTTTTTAGCAGTGGAAACCAGTTCAGTCGACATCGTTACTTGGGCCAATTGAGTCATTAAGCCACTCATGTTATAGGAACCTGCAAAAACAAGTTTTTCACCAGAGGGAATTGCTTTTTCATCTCTCTCAGGCGCAAACGAGCAAAGAAATAATAGGCTGGCTATTGAGAATAATATTTTCTTCATTTTTTGTAGATAATTAAGGTGCAAATATAAAATTTTACAAATGTTAAATTCAAAAAGAAAACATAAAAGTCGGTCCAGTATGTTGAAATAACCAATAAATTTGTAAAAAAGTATACTATGGATAAGAAAATTATTTCTGCCGCGGGTTTTTTCGGACTGACCGCAATTATTTTAGGAGCGTTCGCTGCACATGCCTTAAAAAAAATTTTATCAATTGACCAATTAGCCAGTTTTGAGACAGGTGTAAAATACCAAATGTACCATGCTTTATTTCTTCTTTTTTTAGGTATACATCAACACATTCCGACTTCAATTAAGCGAACGGTTTTCGTATTGGTTTTGTGTGGAATTATTCTTTTTTCCGGCTCTATCTACTTACTTTCTACAACGGCAATAACTTCGGTTAATTTCAAGTCAATAGGCTTTGTAACTCCGATTGGTGGCTTGCTTTTGATTCTGGCTTGGGGCGTTTTAATGATACATTTTTTGAAGAAAAAGTCATAAATTATTGTTTAACTACAACGTTGTACTATTTAATTTTTTACCTTTGCTGTCTTTAACAATTGCAATACAATACAATTTTATGGAAAATACTGCTCAATTTACGAAATCGATTTCGTTAACCCAGTACGGAATCAATAACGTTTCAGAAATTATTTACAATCCATCTTTTGAATTTTTATATAATGAAGAGTTAAGTCCCACATTACAAGGATATGAAAAAGGACAGCTTACAGAACTTGGCGCTGTAAACGTAATGACAGGCGAATTTACAGGTCGTTCGCCAAAAGACAAATACATTGTTAAGGATAGAATCACCGAAAATACCATTTGGTGGAATTCAGACAAGGCAGCTAACGATAACAAGCCTATCTCACAAGAAACATGGAACGCACTTAAACAAACTACTGTAAGTCAGCTTTCGGGAAAACGATTATTCGTGGTAGATGCTTTTTGTGGAGCAAATGAAAATACGCGATTAAAAGTTCGTTTCATTATGGAAGTTGCCTGGCAAGCGCACTTTGTAAAAAATATGTTTATTCGTCCAACTGAAGAAGAGCTAGAAAATTTTGGGGAGCCTGATTTTATTGTGATGAACGGATCAAAAACTTCTTTTAAAGACTATGCTGCACACGGATTGAACTCGGAAGTATACATTGCCTTTAATTTAACTGAAAAAATACAAATCATAGGCGGAACTTGGTATGGCGGTGAGATGAAAAAAGGAATGTTCGCAATGATGAACTATTATTTACCTCTTCAAGGTATCGCTTCTATGCATTGCTCAGCGAATAAAGGAAAAGATGGAGATGTTGCCGTTTTCTTCGGATTATCGGGAACGGGAAAAACAACTTTATCGACTGATCCAAAAAGAGAGTTAATAGGAGATGACGAACATGGTTGGGATAGTGATGGAGTTTTCAATTTTGAAGGCGGTTGTTATGCTAAAACCATAGATTTGAGCTCAGAAAACGAACCGGATATTTACGACGCTATTAAAAAAGACGCGTTACTTGAAAACGTTACTGTCGATGCCAATGGCAGAATCGATTTTAAAGATGGTTCAACTACTCAAAATACGCGTGTATCGTATCCAATCAATCATATACACAATATAGTAAAACCAGTTTCAAAGGCTGGTCATGCGACTAAAGTAATTTTCTTAACTGCAGATGCGTTTGGTGTAATGCCACCCGTTTCAAAATTAACTCCAGAGCAAACCAAATACTATTTTCTTTCAGGTTTTACAGCTAAATTAGCCGGAACAGAACGTGGAGTTACGCAACCTGAACCTACTTTTTCTGCTTGTTTTGGGAAAGCATTTTTGACACTTCATCCAACTAAGTATGGGGAGGAATTAGTTAAAAAAATGGAGCAGCACAAGGCAACAGCCTACATGGTTAATACAGGTTGGAACGGAACTGGCAAACGTATATCAATTAAAGATACGCGCGCAATTATTGATGCTATATTAGATGGTTCGATTGAAAAAGCAGCAACTAAAGTTATTCCAACATTTAATTTTGAAGTTCCAACTTCATTGCATGATGTGAATCCAGCAATTTTAGACCCAAGAGATACTTATGGTCAAGTTTCAGAATGGCAAACAAAAGCAAATGATTTGGCAGGAAGATTTATTGCGAATTTTGTTCAATATACGGATAATGAAGAAGGACAAAATTTAGTTCACGCTGGTCCAAAATTATAATTCAAAATGCAGTACGCATAAAAAAGTCTCACTTTAACGGTGAGACTTTTTCATTATATACCATGTAATAATTACTTTCCTTTATTAGCATCAGCAATATATTTCTCTAATGCCATGGTCATCGACGGAGTTTCTGGTGTTGGAGCCATGATATCGATGCGTAAACCATGTTCTAATGCTTCTTTTTGCGTGGTGCTTCCAAATACAGCAATACGCGTATCGTTTTGCTTAAAATCAGGGAAATTTTTGAACAATGACTTAATTCCGGTAGGACTAAAAAACGCCAAAACATCGTAATACACATCTGCTAAATCAGACAAGTCGCTCATAACCGTTTTGTAAAATGTACTGGGTGTCCAATTTACTTTAAGATTATTCAGCGTCTGCGGAATATCGGCATTTAATTGATCGGAAGAAGGAAGTAAGTACTTTTCTTCTTTGTATTTCTTAAACAACGCAGACATGTCAACAAAGTCTTTTTGCCCGACATAAATTTTTCGTTTTCTGTATACTACGTATTTTTGAAGATAGAAAGCGATTGCCTCCGATTGACAAAAATACTTTAAGTCTTCGGGAACTTTATACCTCATTTCTTCAGCCACTCTAAAAAAGTGGTCAACAGAGTTTCTGCTGGTCAAGATTATGGCCGTAAAATTGTTCAAGTCGATTTTTTGCGCCCGTACATCTTTTGCGCTTACACCTTCGACGTGGATAAAAGAACGAAAATCTATTTTTACCTTGTGTTTCTGTTGAATATCGTGGTAAGGCGAGTTCTCAACTTTAGGCTCTGGTTGCGATACAAGTATCGTTTTAACTTTCAAATTTGACATTCTTATCCTCTTAATTTTGTAATCCAATAATATAGGAAATAGTATGGCCCTATTTCAAGAGCGCAAAGATATAAAATAAAATAAAACAACTTACTTATTATTAAGTTTTGATACATCTTCAAAGAAAAAAGATAAGTTAGTATGTTTATTACCAATAAAATAGTGATTAAGGCATAAAGTAAGGAATCTGTTAAGATATCGTTGTAGTACAGTACAAGAGTTATAGGTAAAAGTAACACTCCCAAATACGTGCGAAAGCTCACTTTCTGTAAATTAAACCCTTCAATGATTTCTTCAATACCAAATGTGGTCGCAATAATGCGCTCTACTAAAAACTTGGAGAGAATGAAAATCGTCAAGAACGTAAAAATCTGTACGAACAAAACCCAATCTGTTTTCAGGCCATATCCCAAATGATGAAAGATTAATTGGATGAAAAAAGTTAGTGAAATTAAGTTGGTGGTGAATAAAAAAATGGTAAAACCGCCCATTAGGTGATTACTTTCTTTATAAATTTTTAAGTATTTGTCAGAAATGATTATACGAATGAAATCGTGAAACCGATTTTCAAACAACGAGCGAGTCAAAACAATTAACCCAAACGATACCATAAAAAGAACGGTTGCCCAATCTTTATTTTCAATAATTCTGGGATGAAATTCAATTGCTGTCATTGGCGCAAAATTACTAAAAATTACTTTTCTTAGACTATTATAATATTATTAAGATTATCAAGTTATAAAATAAGTATTTTTGCAACTATTATTTAAGCGTTACACATGAATTGCGGCATTGTAATTATCCCTACTTACAACGAAATAGAAAACATAGAAAGCATCTTACGTGCCGTGTTTTCGCTACACAAATCATTTCATGTCCTAGTTGTGGATGATAACTCGCCCGATAAAACCGCCGAAAAAGTACAACAACTCCAACTCGAATTTCCCAATAGTTTGTTTTTAGTACAACGCGCAAAAAAATCGGGCTTAGGAACGGCTTATGTACATGGATTCAAATGGGCATTGTCTAGAGAATACGAATACATTTATGAAATGGACGCCGACTTTTCGCACAACCCCAACGATTTAGAACGCTTGTACGAAGCTTGTCATTTTGAAACGGCCGATTTAGCAATCGGTTCGCGCTATGTAACTGGTGTAAATGTGGTGAATTGGCCGTTGAGTAGAGTTTTATTGTCGTACTTTGCCTCGGTATATGTGCGAATGGTAACCGGAATGAAAATTATGGATGCCACCGCAGGTTTTATCTGCTACCGCCGCGAAGTATTGGAAACCATAAATCTCGATAAAATCAAATTCATCGGTTACGCCTTTCAAATCGAAATGAAGTACCGAACTTTTGCAAAAGGGTTTGTGATTAAAGAAATCCCCGTTATCTTTACCGATCGAACAAAAGGCCAATCAAAAATGAGCGGCGCCATAATCAAAGAAGCTGTTTTCGGAGTATTAGCATTACGAATCAAAAAGTTTTTTAATCAATTATAAAAATGAATACTGTACTTATAAAAAATGCAAAGATTGTTAATGAAGGAGTTATTTTTGAAGGCGATGTTCTAGTAGAAGGCGAATTCATAACAGAAGTAGCTAAAAGCATCAGTGCTAAATCGGCCGATTGCAAAATAATCGACGCACAAGGAAATTACTTAATTCCAGGCGCCATAGACGATCAAGTTCATTTTAGAGAACCAGGATTAACGCATAAAGGCGATATCGAAAGCGAGTCGCGTGCTGCCATTGCCGGCGGAATCACTTCCTTTATCGAACAACCCAACACCGTTCCCAATGCGGTTACCCAAGAATTATTAGAAGATAAATACCAAATAGCCGCCCAAAATTCGTACGCGAATTATTCGTTTATGATGGGCGGAACCAATACTAATTTAGACGAAATTCTAAAAACTAATCCGAAAAACGTAGCGGGATTGAAATTGTTCTTAGGCTCGTCCACAGGTGATATGTTAGTGGACAGTTCCGAAGCTTTGGATAAAATATTTTCAAGTACAAAATTATTAATTGCCGTGCATAGTGAAGACGAAACCACAGTAAAAAATAATCTTCAAAAGTATAAGTTAGAATATGGGGACGATATTCCTGTGCAATTTCATCCTGAGATTCGAAGCGTAGAAGCCTGTTATATATCGACCGTAAAAATTATAGAATTAGCAAAGAAAACAGGTGCTCGCCTTCATGTTTTTCATATTTCAACCGCAAAGGAATTGGATTTATTTACCAATTCCATTCCATTGGAAGAAAAACAAATTACTGCCGAAGTATGCATCCATCATTTATGGTTTTCTGACGAAGATTACCTTACAAAAGGCAATTTTATTAAATGGAATCCAGCAGTAAAATCGGCCAGCGATAGAAAAGCACTTTGGGAAGCTTTACTTGATGATCGAATTGACGTCATAGCCACCGATCATGCTCCTCACACTTTGGAAGAAAAAAATCAAGTATACACTAAAGCACCATCGGGCGGACCATTAGTGCAACACGCCGTGGTTGCTATGTTTGAAGCGTTCCATCAAGGGAAAATCTCAGTCGAGAAAATCGTTGAAAAAATGTGTCACAATCCAGCCAAAATTTTTAAAATTGAAAAACGCGGATTCATTAAAGAAGGATTTTACGCCGATTTAGCCATCGTCGACGCAGCAAAACCGTGGAGTGTCAAAAAAGAAAATATTTTGTACAAATGTGGTTGGTCGCCGTTTGAAGGAACTAATTTTAAATCGCGTGTGATGTATACGTTGGTAAACGGTCAAATCGTGAATCAAAACGGAGTTATCAAAGAAATCAAAGCCGGAAAACGATTGCTTTTTGATCGATAATCGCACCAGTGCCTTCATAATTAAAAGAGTAGTATGAAAAACATTGCACTTATATTTTTACTTGTTTTTTCAGCGGCTTGCAACAACAATACGCTGGAAAAACCTAAAAACTTAATTGAAGAAGAGAAGATGATCGAGATTATTTATTCGATTTCTTTGTTGGATGCCATGAAAAATCAAGGCATTCCTTCACAAGCAAAATATCCTACCAATACCGAACTTTTAAAATCCAAATTCAAGATTGATAGCCTAACGTTTGCTCAAAATTCAAAGTACTATGCCTCCGATTATAAACGATATAAAAGGATGTACGAGGAGGTAAAAAAACGATTAGAAGAAGAAACGCAAAAATTAAACGGAGGAAAACCAGTTACTCCAAAAGCGGAAGAAGGTATCGTTAAGTAATTTTTGAAGCGATTGGCTTGCGCCTTCTTGCCATCCTTTTTCCCGCTTTCCGTTTTATTCCCGATAATAAAAACTACGGCTGGAAGCCTTGTTTTTCTAAATCGGGAGATATCACTTCCAACCTGCCTGTCGGCAGACAGGTCGGGGCTAAAGAGTAAGCTTCTTTTGTAAAATTACTAGTTCTAAACACTTTTCTTAAAATAATCCGCTACCGTATCCAAATACGAATCAATGGGTTCAAACGTATAGTTCAGGTAAGATTTTATTTTTTCATTCGAAATCACATCGGTATTCAAAAGTGATTGCGCTGCGTGCTTCGACAATTTTCTTTTGGTTCTAAACACTAGTGAAAACAACCAATCCAATCTCCAACCTAGGTTTAAAATCCAAGGTTTTGCTTCAATGCTCGGTTTGGATGCTCCAATTTTTTCGGCAATCGTATAAATGATGTCTTGATAGATGCGATTTTCAGCAATCAACGTAAACCGTTGGCCGTTTGTTTCTGAATTCATCAAAAGGCGCATGATTTTGACCACATCGGTTACCGCAACATAAGCCGAAGAACCTAAGGTATAAAACGGGAATCCTTTTTGTATCGAAGTAAAAAACGCACAACTTCCTTGATGCCAATCGTTGCGGGTGGCAGCCGGACCAAATATCACGCCCGGATTCACAATTACGACTTCCAAACCTTCTTGATGACCGCGCCAGACTTCCATTTCGGCACCGTATTTTGAAATCGCGTAATCGCTGTGCGACACTTCCGGATTCCATTCGGAAGCTTCCGAAACCGATGATTCGTTTTGAGCTAGGTCGCCCAAAGCAGCAATCGAACTTACATGGCACATTTTTTTGACGTTTTTATCAATACAAAAATTGACGATGTTTGCCGTTCCTTCGATGTTTACTTTTCGGAGTTCGTTTTCTTCCTTAGGATTAAACGAAATTTTAGCCGCGCAATGATACACGGAAGTGACATCTACAAACGCAAGTTCCAACGACGGAATATCGATTATATCGCCTTGTATCCATTCAATCTGCGGAAATAAATCGGCTTTTTGATACAACTCAAATAGCGATTTTGTTTTCTGAATGTGCGATTCTTTTCGGTAAATCGCACGCAAGTTGTTTTCGCCCATTTCGAGTAAATGCAGCAACAAATGTGCGCCGACTAAACCTGTTCCGCCAGTGATTAAAATCATATTGTAAAGATACTATTTTGCCACTAAGACGCAAAGTCACCAAGCTATTTTAATTTTTTTCGGACTTTAGATCTCCACTAATTTATAAAATCTGAAATCTGAAATCTGAAATCTGAAATCTAACAACTATATTTGCGCAACTTATTAGAATAACGATGAAGAATTTAGTTCAAGAATTGCAATGGCGCGGATTGGTGCACGATATGATGCCAGGAACAGAGGAGCAATTGTGTAAAGAAATGACGACGACGTATATTGGCTTTGATCCGACGAGCGATTCGTTGCATATTGGAAGTTTGGTGCCGATTGTTTTATTGGTTCATTTGAAGAATTTCGGACACAAGCCGATTGCTTTGGTAGGCGGCGCAACTGGAATGATTGGTGATCCATCGGGTAAATCGGACGAACGCAATTTGTTGGATGAAGCTACTTTAGAAAAAAATGTGGCTGGAATAAAAGCCGTGTTGTCGCGTTTTTTAGACTTTAACGATACGACTGCAAATGCGCCAATTTTGGTCAATAATTACGATTGGATGAAGGATTTTTCGTTCATCAATTTTGCGCGTGATGTGGGCAAACGCATTACGGTGAATTACATGATGGCGAAAGATTCGGTGAAGAAGCGTTTGAGCGGCGAAACGGGTGAAGGAATGAGTTTTACCGAGTTTACGTATCAATTGATTCAAGGTTACGATTTTCATCATTTATACAAAACCCATAACTGTTTGTTGCAAATGGGTGGAAGCGATCAATGGGGAAATATTACGACCGGAACCGAGTTGGTGCGCAGAATGAACGGCGAAGGAGCGAAAGCATATGCGATGACGTGTCCGTTGATTACCAAAGCCGACGGTTCGAAATTCGGGAAAAGCGAAGGCGGAAATGTGTGGTTGACTTCCGATAAAACGTCGGTGTACAAATTCTACCAGTTTTGGGTGAATACTACCGATGTAGACGCCGAGAAATACATCAAAATATTTACGTTTTTAGATCAAAATACGATTGAACAATTGATTGCGGAACATCAAACAGCGCCACATGTACGAGTGTTGCAAAAACGATTGGCAGAAGAAGTAACTACTTTTGTGCACGGAAAAGACGAGTTGGAAAAAGCAATTTTTGCTTCGAATGCCTTTTTTAGTCCCACGATGGACGATTTAGCCCAATTGGACGATGCTACTTTTGTAGAAGTTTTTGATGGTGTTCCGAGTGCGGAAATTTCGAAAGCTGATTTTTCAGAAGGATTGGACATGATTGCAGCATTGTCTGCTAAAACCAATTTTTTACCTTCGAATAGTGAAGCGCGACGCGAGTTGAAACAAAACGCGATTTCGTTGAACAAAGCTAAAGTTTCAGAAGAATACGTAATTACCGAAAAGGATTTGGTGAAAGGTAAATTTTTGGTGTTGCAAAAAGGGAAGAAAAATTATTACTTAATTACACTAGTTTAAAACTAAATAGACGCAATTTAAAGCGTCTTTTTTGTTTTACCATTTTACTGTGGTTAAATAGGTTTGCAAGAAAGTTTTCAAAAACAAAACCATTAAGAAAATAAGCGAATTAAGGCTAAATGAGCCTTAAAGGCTTGGTGGTTTAAGAAGACCTTACAGTTAAATAATTATTTTATTCATCAAAATTAAAAGGCATTGTATTGGAAATAGTAGTACTGCTGAAAAATAAGGATTTATCATATTCAAAACCTTCGGTTGAATCAAAGAGCAAATAGTCGTAATCCAATGTAGAAAATGAAAGTTCGATTGCGTATTTATTTTCCGCATCCAAATAGTACTCGGTGTCTTCATTTTTGAAATAACGTTCTTTGTCCCAATGCAAAATAAGTTCGTAGTGTCGGGTTTCTTTGGGTTCTAATGTTTTGAGCGTTTTGTAAATGATGGTGTTTTCAAAAAGACGTAACTTTTTATAGTCAGGTTCTCTTCGCTCGATTATTTTCTCCAAACACATGGGGTGAATTTTTAGCTTTTTGAATTCGGGATTATTCTTTATTGCCTCTTCTTCTGCGGCTGTTTTTGAATTTCTAAAATCGGTAATGAATTTATAAACCGATGGATAATCATATTTTTTCGTAAAGACAAAATTCTTTACCGGACGATCATCTTGATATAGTGTTGGATATATTCGGTTCGTTTGTACACCCGTAATCGTGTCGTTGTTGGAGGTGTCGAGTAGGAATGAAATTTTCTTTTCACTTAGGTTTTTTATGTGATAGTGGACTGTGTATTTTCTTTCGTTGGCAGTTGAATCAGAAACCGTAATGGAATCAATTTTCAACTCTATGGTCGAATTTTGTGAAAACAAAAAGGATGAGCATAAAAGTAAAAACAGTATACTTCGCATGGTTCAATTTAGAACTTTAACGGCTAAATGGTTAGTTTATTTTGGAAAAGTTATAGAACCATCAAATTACAACCCCGAATATCAGAATTGTCAAAACGACCCAATACTTCAAACGAGTTATTGCCGTGTCTTTTACCTAAATCTTGAGTAGCGATAAATGAACACGAATTAATGTTGGCTAAATCAATGACGTTGATTCCGCCTGTTTTTCCGTAATCAACATACGTCAGTGCATCTTCGGTATCGCGAATCAACACTGACATCCAATTTGGACATTCGAAAATCCCGTTTCCTAATGAATAGGCTTGAGAAAGCAATTCGGTCATTCCGTATTCGGAGTGAATGCTGTTGACACCAAATCCGTCGCACAGTAGTTCGTGCAATTCTTCCCGAATCATTTCTTTGCGTTGGCCTTTCATGCCACCGGTTTCCATGATAATAGTGTTGTTCAATGTGAATTTTTGGAGTTCAATCAAATCGAGTAAGGCATACGTTACGCCAATTAAAAGTACATTTTGACCCGAAGTATCGAGTTCGATTAGTTTAGCTGTTAATTCGTAATAGTTATGCAAATAAAATCCGCTGTTTGGATTGTTGGAACGTTCGATTAAATCGTTAACCATATAAATCAACGACGAACCTTCGCGTTCCAGATAGGATGGAAGCAAGGCTAAAACGGCGTAATCTTCTATGTTTCCGTAGAATTCAGAAAAGGCGTTTTGATAGCTTTGTTCGTATACAGAAACATCGGTAACAAGATGTTTACTCGTTGTCATGCCTGTTGTTCCGCTACTAGTGAATGTTACTTGAATATCATCTGATGAAGAAAGTACATCATGACTTTTAAAAAATTGTATGGGTAAAAACGGAATCTGGTGTAGTGATTTTACGCTTCCTTTTTCGACGTTTAACAACTCGCAAAAATCACGATACACCGCATTGTTCTCGTATTGGAAACGAAACACTTTTAAAGCGATTTTTTCAAATTGCTTTTGGTTGGATATGGCGAATATGTCGTTTGAGGTTACCAACTATTTTTTTACAAATATAAGTAACCCTTCCTGAGTTTAAAACTCTGAAAGGGTTTTTACTAAAAAAGCCCTAACTTTCGTTAGAGCTTTTTATTTATAATTTAAAAACTAATTATTCGATAATTAATTTTTTAGTAGCTGTCTTACCTTCTTCAGTAATTTTAACAATGTATAAACCGCTGTTTAAGTTAGCTGCATTGATTTCAGTTGATGAAGTAGTAGTGTTCAATACTTGTTTTCCTAAGATATCATATACCGTAATGTTTTTAACACCATTTAAAGCCGTTTCAACATAGAAAATTCCTGTTGTTGGGTTAGGATATACATTTAAACCAGCAATTTCGCTTTGAGCTACAGATAGCAATTGACCTGTAGTTTCGGCAATTCTTAATTCATCAAAAGTGATGGCTGGAGTTAAAGCGGCCGTATCTTGTCTTAAAATAAACCCTCCTAAATTAGCCAACGAAGTTGCTGGAGCCGTAACTGTTGGAGTTTCGGTAATGTTTGCTGGCGTAGCGTTAGTGAACGTTAGGAAGTTAGGATTCAACCACATTTTAACCTGATTAGCAGTAAAGTCATATCCAATTACAACAGCAACTACTGTTCCTGTATTGAATAAAGTTGCGTCATAAATTGCAGGAGTTGCTGCAGTTGCACTTGTACATCCTAATTGATACTGCGTACCGTTTCTTTTGAAAAACAATCTAATTCTAAAAGTAGAAGGGACATCACCTGTTAAGGCTGCAATTACAGTTTCAGATAAATCATTTGTTACTGTAGAAATATCAGTTACATTAATTAGGAATGAACTGTAAATAGTGCCAGTTGTGGTAAGTGTGAATTTAGTTGATGGATCACTTCCTGTTCCAACATAAGACACCGAATTTCCACTTGAAGGATAATTTGGATAAGATAATGAACCTGCAACGGTAACGATTGTATCTCCCGCATTAGTATTCGACCATTTTTGTGTTGAA
This sequence comes from uncultured Bacteroidota bacterium, assembly GCA_903902795.1. Taxonomy (GTDB): domain Bacteria; phylum Bacteroidota; class Bacteroidia; order Flavobacteriales; family Flavobacteriaceae; genus Flavobacterium. The sequence continues at coordinate 21,451 of CAIUWH010000119.1, read as the reverse complement.
GCAAGGCTTGTACCTACTGTATAAGGAAAATCTTCTTGATACGGTAAAGGGTTGATTGGTTTGCACTCTGGACCATTTGCGTTGGTATCGTATGTACAAACACCTTTAGTAATAGTCATCGTAAAATTAGTTCCTTCAGCAACACCACTAACTGTAATGTTTCCTGCAGCAAGTAATGCTGGGTCATCACCTCCAACAGTTCCTGCTGATGGAGTAAAAGTATAAGCACCACTTGTGCCTCCTGTGTAGGGTATAGTTACTGTATATGTATCTATATTCAATGTAGTTGCATCACAAGCTGTTGTTGGTAAGCCCAATGATAATGTACAAGCAGGATTAAAATTAACTAGTTTCACATCATCGATTCTAAACTGTGAAGTTGTTCCTGTTTGAGAGAATTTCAAGGATAAAGTTGCAGAAGCGGGCAAAATACCTCCTGGAATTGAAATCAGATTCCATGATGTATTTGTATTATTAGTGAAAGTAATTGGAGTCCAAGTTGGTGTTGTTGCAGCTGCATCAGTACTATATTCTAAAACGACTTGACCACCAATGTTTGAAGTTAAATACCCAAAAGATAATAGAAGGTTTGCAGAGGAAAAGGCTGATGTATTAATACCGTCTATTTGCAAAAACCTCCCAACTGTGTTGGTAATGAATACGTTTCCACCGCCTGATGCACCTACATAACCACTTGAAACGGAAGTAGATCGAACATCGGCTGTCCCAGAATAAACAATTGGAGCAGTGTTTTGAAAAGTTGCAGGAGCAGTTCCAGTTGCATAAGTAGCTATAGCTATCCCAGTAGTTCCTGTCGGAATTCCCATGTTTTCAGAATAAAAAGTCTGTCCGAAAGACACAGAAGTTACTACTAATACTAGTAAAGAGTAAATTTTTTTCATGTTTAAAAAATGTAAAATTAGACCGCAAAGATACAGACAATTTTTAGATTTAAAAATTATCTAATGTAAAATAATAGTAAAAAAAAGGGGTTTAACTATCTGACAATTAATTTTCTAGTGGCAGAAGAATCGCCTTCTTCTATTTTGATAATGTAAACACCCGGAGAAAGTGATGCTACATTTAATTCTTTAGAAGTCAATTGAGAAAGCACTTTTTTTCCTAGCACATCAAAAATAGTTACAAGTTTGTCAGCGCTAGATTTTGAAGTAATGTAAATCTTCCCGTTGCTCACAGGATTAGGGTAAAAACTCAATCCTTCAATAGTAGATTCTTGAGGTCTAGGTTTGCCTTCTTGCGCAGAAGCATTTGTCACTGCGATAGATACGAAGAAAAGGATAATATAGAAGTAATTTTTTACCATGATTTCAATTTGGTTAGTACAAACATAAAAAAAATATTTCAAAAACAATGCCAATAACTGAAAATTAACAGCTTTTGTGATTCATAGTTCCATATCTGACGAAAAATAATTATACAGATTCACAATCCGAATGTTAAATTTTACTCAATGTTACCAAATTGTTAAGCAAAAGTTTTTTTAATGTAAAATAAATGTTATATTTGTTACCGTATTATTAATTTAAAATCCCAAGAGTATGAAATCGAAGATTCACGAAAACCAAAAAACCATAAAAATCATGAGTAAAAAGTTTCTTTTAATTGTAGCTGTAATGGTATCAGGATTAGTATTTTCTCAAGAAAGCGCACCTGTTTTGGAAGCGGAAGGACAATTAGTAAAAGCTACGTATTTTTACGAAAATGGTAACGTACAACAAGTAGGTTATTTCAAAGATGGTAAATTAGATGGCAAATGGACTTCTTATGAGGCCAACGGAAATGTAAAAGCGATTGCTGAATATTCAAACGGAACTAAAACTGGAAAGTGGATGTATTTTTCAAATAGTGTTTGCACTAATGAAGTAGACTATTCTGACAATAGAATTGTAGCTATCAAAAATTTAAATCAGAATCCGGTTGCTGTGAAGAATTAGATTTTTAAAGGCATAAAAAAAGGCGGACTATTTTCTGATAGTCCGCCTTTTTTATTTTTTGCTTGTTTTCCAACTTCTACTCAGCGTATCATAGGTGGTTATCTCATCGGGAAACTCAATGTAATATTCAGGATTGGAATTGGCCGTATAATAGGAACTTAAATCTTCGTTGTTGATGTACTTTCTAAAAAGTAGTTGGGTTTTTTCTTCAAGTTCTTTTGGTTCCATTTTCCAAGTGCGGAATGCTTCTTCGTAATGTACCAGTTTTCCATCACTACCATATTTTAATTGGCCAACGGTTGCAACTTTTTTTAGTTTTATACTCGGAGCAATTTTTGATACCGCGTAGTAAGCAGTATTAGTTATTGAATCTTTGTAGTAAAATAGTAAATCCAATTTTTCTGCCCTGGTTTTGTATTCTGAGTTGTATAGCGTATCAAACTTAGTAGCAGGACTTGCATTTCGTGCTAAATCATCTATATAACGAACGATCGAATACTTAAAATCAGACTGCTCTTGCGAATTTAAGTAGTGTTTTGGGTCGATGTTCAACTCTTCTTTTTTGCAAGAAACGTGTACGATAATCAACAATAGTAAAATTATTTTTTTCATTAAAAACGTAAATTAAAAAAGAGCCTAACCAATACGATTAGGCTCTTCAAAATTACTATATTTTGATTAATATGCTTTTAAATTAGGCACAAATTCTGCCCAAGTAGCTGTCCAATCTGTTGCGCCGAAAGCACCTCTATAGGCAGTAGCGGTAAAGAATGGATTGCTTAATTTAGGATTTGTAAATGAAGCTCCAGCAGTTAATGTTCCGCTTGTTACCTCAAATGCAGGGTTAAACGGATAGAAATTTTGAGTATTATTTCCGTAAAAGATATTTAAGTTGAATCCTAATGTATTATAAATTCCAGTTGTCGGAGTTTCAAAAGCTGTACCAGCGACCGTTACATTTCCATTGGCATTCCAGTAGGTGTCGACTGCAGCTGCATTAGCCGTCATACCTGTACCAACGGTAAAAGTTGAAGCTGGCGCCGACATAATGTTGTTCAATAAATTACCAGTTCCTGTGTTATAGTTATCAAAAACAGACTGCTGATTCATTCTAATTCCTCTTGGCATTCCCACAAAAACTGAGTTAGCAATAGTAAGTGCAGTTCTTCTTCTCATGTCAATAGAATGCTGATAATTGGCATTAATACCTTGCGTATTCGTTAACCTTGGACCAACTCCAGTTAAATTAGATATTACTCCTTCTGTTAAGAATGAAGTCACATTGTCATTCGGACCATTGTCGGTTTCAATTATGTTTGAACCCGATTGGTCAGCAAAAGTTGGATAACGCACAGCAAGTGCAAATTGAACTTTTCCTCTGTAGCCAAAGTCGATATCAAAATCGTCATCCCATGTACCAAAAGAAATTAAATATTTTCCATTTACTGTTCCACCAAACCACTCAAAACCATCATCACCACCATACGAAACTTGACAGTATTCCATTACAGTTCCGCTTCCTACACCACCAATTGTAATCGAGTTGGTTTCATTATTAGGTGTTAATTCAATTCCAGCATATTCAACACGTACGTATTTTAAAATACCAGAATTGTCAGCATCATCGCTACCGCCATAAATTACAGGAGGATTTATTCCTTCGATAGCAGGATTTGTTTGGTTTACTTGAGCTTTTCCAAGGATTACTAATCCACCCCAATCACCACGATCTCTCGATTCAACAGTTTGAGATGAAGTAAAGACAATCGGTTGTGTCGGAGTTCCTTCGGCGATAATTTTTCCGCCTGGAGCAATAATTAAAGTTCCTTTAGTAGCTTTGTCACCAAATATAACTGATCCAGCTTCGATCGTTAATGTTTTCCCATCTTTTACAAAAACTTGTCCTTTAATTAAATACCGAACGCCTTTTAGAAGAGTTTGCGTGTTTAAGTCACCAGAAAGCACTACGAAGTTGGTTGTATCACCATCTGTCCCGAATGTTAAATCATCTTTAAGACAAGAGGTAAATAAACTTGCAATAAGAAGTAGTAAAAATAATTTTTTCATTTTAAATGTAATTATTAAGTTGTTTTTTTTAATTATAGATTATAGGAAAGTCCTAATGTGAAAAGTACACCTCTTCTAAATGAAGAAATAGTATTGTCGTTTGCAGCGTCAATTTTATTGTCTCTGTTTGAATCCTCCATTAATTTGTATGGTGCGTTAATAAGATTTTGGAATCCTAACTTCACCTTTAGTTTGTCGAATTTTTTAGCGATAGTAGCATCTAGGTTGTCTCTCTCAATTTCATAATACGTGTTGAACGCGTCGTCACCAACCGAAAAAATACGGTTTCCAAATCGATTGTAGAGTACGTTTATGCTTAACCCTTTTTCGTCTTCATATCCTATAGCACCATTTACGATGTAAGGCGACTGACCTTGTAATGCTCTTTTTTTGTCTTGAGACTGAGCAGCACTTCCCAAATCAACTTCAGAGAAAATGTAAGAAGCATTCAAATTCACAGATATTCTTTTCAGTATCGCATTATCGAAAACGTCTTTCATCGATTTTTTTAATTCTATTTCAGCACCATAGATTATAGCACTGTTTGCATTTTTAAAATTGAAAGCAGGATCTTCTGCTGTTCTTTGGATAATCTGCTCAATCGGATTATCGAAATTCTTGAAGAATCCACCAAGCGATACAGTTTCGCCTCGATTTGGATACCATTCATATCTAAAATCTAAGTTATCAATTGTTGCAACTTCAAGATTTTCATTACCAAATTTCAATACTTCGTATTCAAAGTCATAGAATAAAAAAGGTGCAATCTCTCTAAACTCAGGTCGGTTAACAGTTCTACTGTAAGCAAATCGAAGTAACGATTTTTCGTTAAAATTATAACCCACATTTAATGACGGCAAAACCGAAGTTACAGGATTGTCTACAGCAACAGGATTGCCATTTGAAAATGCTCTTAGTCTTTGATTGTTGTTTTCTAAACGAACACCAACATTTATATCAAATTTTCCTAAAGGTAAATCAGCATTTACATAACCAGCCAATAATGTATTGTCTGCCTTATAGGAATCATCTGGCTTGGTTCCTTCTTCAATAACCCATCCATCTTGATTGTTAATATTTTCATTACTGAAAATAGTCGAAAGAGGCAAGTTTCTTAATTCGTCTTTTCTAGTCGCTGTCAAGTAATCTTTTAAAATATAAGAAACGTAACGCGATTTAAAGATTCTGAATTTATAATCTGCGAGGTAACCAACCTTTATTTTAATAGGCGCAAATTCTTCATCACTAGTATCTCTATTTAAGGTATAGGTGTAATTTAATCCATTGTTTGCACTGAACTCTCTCAAATCTCCATAGTATCTTCCTGAAAATAAGTTCGAAGACGATGGATCTTGAAATGTAAAATTGGCATCAGGAGTACTAACATCTTGAAAGGTTCTGAAACGTCTTAAATCGGGTTCTTTTTCTTGAATATAATTGTAGCCAACTACCCAATCCAAATTATTTGAACTATTGATTTTATGCTCACCATTCAATTGTCCCATATAAATACTTCTGCTTTTGTATCCATACAGATAGTTTCTCAAATTATTGTTCGCTTGTTGATTGAAATTGATACCATCTCTTATTGTGGTTTCATTTTCACCAATTTGATTGAACAAGTTTTTAAATGTGAATTTAGATTTTGCGGTTTTAAACATCCAGTTTGATAATACAGTCAAGCGTACTTCTTGTTGGTAGGTTTTATCATTAAATACAAACCAATCGGTCGGTCTCGTTTCGCCTGCGTTCAAGAAATTATACCTTCTAAAACTTCTTTCATAGGTTTGATAGTTTGTTGAATAACTTAAGGCATTAACTGAGAAAATTTTGCTCGATCCAATTTTTATGTTTCTACCCAAACTTAATCCCATTCCATTATCTAGGAAAGCATCTCTACTGGTAGTGTCAAAATTGTTCGGCAATGAACGAGCCGCATCTACTCTAATTTGCGAAGTTGGGGCACTATTTGTTAACTGAGCAGTCGTAGGAAATGAAGATGGTAAAGGTCTAAAACTGTTGTCTAATCCAATAAAATCAGTATCTGAACCTTCTGATTGTAGATAGTCATTAAAAGTTGTGCCTGAACGGTAACCAAAATTTAAATCAACTTTTGTAAATTCATTGGTGCTTTCTGCGGTTGTTAAACTGATAACACCGCCGGCAAAATCTCCTGGTTTGTCTGCACTACCTGTTTTGTAAATGACCATTTTGTCCAACAAACTCGTAGGCACTAAATCAAATGAAAAGGTTCTTTTATCTACTTCAGTACTAGGAGCAATTGATCCGTTTATCAGTACATTATTGTAGCGCTCGCTTAATCCTCGGATCATTACAAATTTACCGTCCACGATAGTGATTCCAGGAACTCTCTGTATTGCTTGCGCAGCATTTCCATCGGTTCCTTTACTCATTTGTTCCGCACTAATAGCACTAACAACTTGTTTGGCCTCTTTAATCTCGAGCATGACAGCAGTTTCAGTGTTTCTTTTCTTAGCGCTCTTAATTACTACGTCTTCCAATTTATAACCTCCAGAGCCTAAAGAAATATTTGCCTGAATGGTTTCGCCTGCCTTTACTCTTACAGGGGTTTCTATATTTTCATATCCAACATAGCTAAAAACAAGGATATAATCTCCAGGAACAACTAATAGACTGTATTCTCCTTGTTCGTTAGTTGTTACTCCAATTGTAGAATCTTTAATAGATACATTAGCAAAAGGTAATGGTGCATTGTTTGCTTCTTTGTCGGTAATTTTTCCTTTTACCGTACCTTTGGTCTGTGCATAAGTAACGGAGCAAAATAAAAGTGAAAAGATTATTAATTTTAATTTCATTTAATCGGGTAGTTTAAATTTTTTGCAAAGGAACGGCCCCGTTGTAAAGTTCAAGTTATCTAAATTTTAATATTGTGTTTCGTTATTATTATGTAAATGTTAAGAGATTAAATTACAGTAAACTTAAAATTCGGCACTTTTATATCCTTATATTTACCATCGCAAAACAGTAAACAATTTTGCTATTATGAAGAAAAAAGAAATCAAGATTCTATTGGTCGACGACGAACAAGACATCCTCGAAATTGTAGGGTACAACCTATCTCAAGAAGGATATAAAATAGTAACCGCGAGCAATGGTAAAGAAGCTATTGCTGTAGCCAAAAAAGAACTTCCTCAACTCATCATAATGGACGTAATGATGCCCGAAATGGACGGTATGGAAGCCTGTGAGAACATCAGAAAACTGCCAGAATTATCCAATGTCATCATTGCGTTTCTCACTGCTCGAAGCGAAGACTATTCACAAGTGGCAGGTTTCGATGCTGGCGCCGATGATTACATCCCAAAACCCATCAAGCCTAAATTGTTGGTAAGGAAAGTTAAAGCGCTGTTGCGACGACTTAAAAACGACGCACTTTCCTCTGAAACGCTTAACGTAGGTGGAATTGAAATCAACCGCGAAGAATACAAAATCTTCAAAGATTCTATCGAAATAGTACTCCCAAGAAAAGAGTTTGAATTGTTCTATTTATTAGCGTCTAAACCAGGAAAAGTATTCAAAAGAGAAGAAATTCTAGATAAAGTTTGGGGTAATGAAGTAATTGTTGGTGGACGAACCATTGATGTACACATCAGAAAACTTCGAGAAAAAATCGGTGAAGATTTTTTCAAAACTATTAAAGGTGTTGGATACAAATTTGAAGCATAAATTCCCTAATTTAGCAGTTTATTGTGTTTGTTGTACATTTATACCATTCAGCTGAACTGAAAATACTTTTATGGGAGTTATCTTCAAAAAATCATATCGTTTTGCTCTAGTTTCTTCGCTATATATCACTTGTTTTTCTGCAGGATTGATCGTTGCATTGGAGTATTTCTTTCAATCAATTTCTTGGATATTTATATTGTCTTTTGTTTTTTCGATTTATTTTTTCTCCTTTTTTGTACTCCAATATCGTGTAGAACATTTCATTTATAGAAGGGTTAAAAAGATATATGATGATGTGTCTTTATTGGATTCAGCTACGCTACGAAGCAAAGCCATAACTACCGACATGTCTACATTAACTAAAGAAGTTAAAAAGTTTGCTACCGACAAAAAACTCGAAATCGAAAATCTAAAAGTCCGCGAAGAATACCGACGCGAATTCATGGGAAATGTGTCTCACGAATTGAAAACGCCCTTGTTTACCGTTCAAGGTTATCTGTCTACGCTGCTAGATGGAGCAATGAAAGACAAAGACCTTCGTAAAAAATACCTAGAAAGAGCTGAAAAAGGTGTTGAACGGTTGATTTATATTGTGGAAGATTTGGACATGATTTCTAAACTGGAGATGGGCGATTTGAATCTTGAATTTTCTCAATTTAACATCATCGAGCTCATTCAAAATGTATTCGATTTGCTTGAAATGCAAGCCGATAAAAAGAATATTATTTTGATGTTTGATAAGAAATACAATAAATCAATTTTGGTTTATGCCGACCAAGAAAAAATTCAACAAGTACTTACTAATTTGGTCATGAACTCTATAAAGTACGGAAAAGAAAATGGTACGACGGAAGTTAGTATCGAAGATTTAGTCAAAAATAAAGTAATCATTCGAATTCGAGACAATGGTGAAGGAATTGAACAAAATCACATTCCTCGTTTGTTCGAGCGATTCTTTCGAGTGGATAAAAGTGGTGCCCGAAGTGAAGGCGGTTCTGGACTCGGACTATCCATCGTCAAACACATCATTGAAGGCCACGACGAAAAGATTTATGTTGAAAGTGAATACGGTAAAGGCTCAGAGTTTTCATTTACCTTGGAAAAGGCCAAATAATTCTTGCCAATCGGTAACGGATTTAAGTTTTGGTAAACCCGGATATGCATTGACAGAATGCACGTCACCCATTTGAAAACGCTCTTGTTTGGCATACGGCAACAATCCTTCTTTCTTATACTTTTTAGCCAAATATTCTTGCTCAAATTGACCGGGTGTTGGAATAAAAAACGCCTTCTTTTCCAATTTTACTAAATCCATTACAGTAGTATAGCCAGAACGGCACAGCACGATTTCACTCTCGTTGAACGTTTTTTCAAGTTGCGCCGACTGCATAAAATTGTAGAACGTTACCGAGCCTCTTTGTTCCACGATTTGCTCGGCTTCCACTTTACCTTTGATAAATACAACTTTGCCTTTGTAAGCGGTTAGTTCGTCAATAATTTTTTCTTCAAGTAAAGTCCGTTGTGGTTCTGGACCGGAAAGTAACACCATTAAATCGTATACAATCGGCAAGTTGACTTTCTCTAAACGACTCAAAACGCCCATGTATTTGATGAACAAATGAGTTTCTTTCAAATGACCTAATTTACCTGATAAATTGGGGAAATCTTTCAAATCAGGAACCCAGCATTCATCGAATTTTGCAATAAATAACTGGTGCATTTTACTCGAAATCCATGTGGTTTTACCCGATAAAACCGTTAGTTGATGCGTGATGAATACTGACGGAACTTTTTTGCTACGAACACCAAGCCGATTATCTGAAATAATTCCTGCTAAATTATATTCGGTCACCCATTCTTTCACTTGCTTCTTTTCCAACAGTATGGCTTGGATGGTTTTCGGACTGTTTTTGATCAACTTCCATTTAAAATTTTCACCTTTTTTGGCGTATTCAATTTGATACGATGGAAGTTCAAGTGCTGTCAGATGCGGGAACTCTTTTTGAAGTAATGTCAATGCATTTCCATCGCTAGCAATAATTGGGACAAAGCCGTTTTGTTCTAATGCTTTAATAATCGGGATACAGCGTGTGGCGTGTCCCAATCCCCAATTTAGTGGCGCAACCAAAATGTTCTTCGTCATGTTTTATTTTTGTAAAAGCGTAATGAATTGTTCTGCTAATTTGTTTTCGTATTCAAATTGCAATTCTTCGTCAAAATCTATTTGATGTTCAACATGTTGGTGCAATTTCCACTTCTTATTATTGTATTCCAAAGCCGTTAAATTTTCAATCCAGTCACCAGAGTTTAAATATAGTGTTTTTCCACGTTCGGTTTCCATTTGTACAATTTTGGGTTCATGAATGTGGCCGCAAATCACATAGTCATACTTGCTTTCAATAGCCAATTCTACGCAAACTTGCTCGAAATTTGAAATGAATTTCACCGCCGATTTCACGTTGTTCTTAATTTTTTTGGAAAGCGAATACGGTTCTTTATTGAGTTGCGCTAATATCCAATTCAAAAACCTATTGATTACAATCAATGCATCATAACCCCAACCGCCTAATTTCGCTAGCCATTTGGCATGATTGATCGAAGCATCAAAAACATCTCCGTGAAAAATCCACGCCTTTTTTCCATCCAAATCCAAAACCAATTTGTTGAGTAAACTCAGATTTCCGAGGTGTAAATCGGTGAATTTTCGCAGTAATTCATCGTGATTGCCCGTCAAATAATACACTTTTGTTCCTTTCGAGCTCAGCGAAATTATTTTTTTGATGACTTTAAGATGACTTGGAGGAAAATAGGATTTTCGAAATTGCCAAATGTCGATAATATCGCCATTCAAGATAAGTATTTTTGGCTTAATCGTAGAAAGATAATTAACTAGCTCTTTTGCATGACAACCAAAAGTGCCCAAGTGCACATCGGAAATAACCACAACTTCTACCTTTCTTTTTTTCAAAGCAAAATATTTATACAAATGAAAGAAATAATAGATATGTTAAGGTTACTTAAACATTATGAAAACTTTATTTGTGTTGATATTATTTCCGTAATTTTGCCCAATAAATAGGTAACGTGGGAAGTAAAAATAAGCTGATAAGATTCAAGGAAAACGAGACATTTGATAATGTATTTCAACCAACACGCGAAGAAGTAGTCGGCGGAAATTTTCCTTTAAAAGGGAAATGGAACTCCGATTTTTTCAAAAATAATAATCCAATTATAGTGGAGTTGGGTTGCGGAAAAGGCGAATACTCTATTGGATTGGCCGAACGAAATCCAAATAAAAACTACATCGGAATTGATATCAAAGGCGCTCGTTTCTGGCGTGGTGCCAAAACTGCTGTCGAGACTGGACTAAACAATGTTGGTTTCGTGCGCACTCAAATTGAGTTGATTGATTTTATTTTTGACGATTATGAAGTGGATGAAATTTGGATTACATTTCCTGATCCGCAAATCAAATATAAACGCACTAAACATCGAATGACTAATTCGGACTTTTTGAAGTTGTACAAAAAAATTCTAAAACCAAATGGCGTAATGAATTTAAAAACGGATAGTGAATTCATGCACGGCTATACACTGGGATTACTTCACGGTGAAGGACATGAAGTGTTGTATGCTAACCACAATGTCTATAAGAATGAAGGCGCTCCACCTGAAGTAACTGATATTCAAACTTTTTACGAAAAACAATATTTGGAAGTTAACAAAGCAATTACGTATATTCGTTTTAAAATCAAATAGAAGGAAATTCAACAATCGAAGTTGGTAGTAATTTCAAGCAACTATTTAAAACTACTTAAACATTTTGACTCTATTTCTGCCTTTCTTTTTCGGATTCCTTGCAGCCATTATTGGTGTTATTCCGCCTGGAATCATCAATATGACGGCAGCAAAAGTTAGTTTGATTGACGGAAAAAAAAGAGCCATGATGTTTGTCCTCGGCGCTTTAATCATTGTTTTTATACAGACCTATATTTCGGTAATTTTTGCACAGTACATTGATAAACACCATGAAGTTATCGTGCTATTGCGCGAAATTGGTTTTGTCATTTTCATTACACTTACTATTTATTTTTTAAAATTTGCACCTACACCCAAAATTAAAGACGAAGAGGAAGTAAAAATAAAAAGTAAACGCAGCCGTTTTTTTATGGGAATGGTCATTTCGGCTATCAATTTCTTTCCCATACCTTATTATGCCTTGATTACCATAACCCTGGCCTCGTATAATGTTTTTTCCTACGAGCCGATGCAAAATTGCAGTTTGATATTCGGAATTGCAGCGGGTTCCTTTGTTGTTTTTTACTTCTATGTTGTTTTTTTCAATAAAATGAAATCAAAAGCCAATTATATGGTTACCAATATGAATAAATGCATTGGAATCATTACCGGAATTGTCGCTTTGATTACCTTATTTAATATTGTGAAGTATTATTTTTAAAAAGATAATATGAAAAAGCAAAGTCCAGAAACCGACAATTTCTTTGAGAGAGTGTACGAAATTGCTCGACAAATTCCCTATGGTAACGTTACATCGTATGGAGCAATTGCCAAAGCACTAGGCGCTGCTCGTTCGGCGCGAATGGTGGGTTGGGCAATGAATGCTTCACACAATTTAGATGATGTTCCGGCGCACAGAGTGGTCAATAGAAACGGGCTTCTTTCGGGCAAACACCATTTTGACGGAACTAATTTGATGCAGCAACTCCTTGAAAACGAAGGCGTCAAAGTGGTAGACAATCAAATTGTTGATTTTGAGAAGTTTTTTTGGAATCCAATCGTGGATTTGTAATTGTTTCCTAATTTTTCAAAAATTTACAAATAAGTTCAAAAAACAACGATAATCACTACCTATTTAACCATAAGAAAACTTTAAACTTCTTTATTTCAAAACTGCTAAACTTCTTCTTATCTTTGCAATCTAAAATCAGTCTTAATAAAGGAAAGATTATCGTTATAAATTCTTGACAATGAAATTAGATAGAAAGGAAATTCTTAAAGTATTAGAAACCATTAGCATTGCTGGCGAAGGAAAAAACATGGTTGAAAGCGGTGCCGTTAAAAATGTCATTACTTTTGGCAATGAAGTGCTTGTCGATTTAGTCGTTTCGACTCCAGCCATGCATATTAAAAAACGCGCTGAAGACGACATCAAAAAAATAATTCACGAACAGTTTTCTCCTGATGTTGATGTAAAAGTCAACATTAAGGTTGAGGTGTCCGAAAATCCAAATCAAATTAAAGGAAAAGCTATACCAGGTATTAGCAATATTATTGCCGTTGCTTCCGGAAAAGGTGGTGTAGGTAAGTCAACCACAACTGCTAATTTAGCCGTGACTTTGGCCCGAATGGGATTCAAAGTGGGTGTTTTAGACGCCGACATTTACGGCCCGAGCATGCCCATTATGTTTGATGTAGAAAACGAAAAGCCCATTTCGATTGAAGTCGACGGGAAGTCGAAAATGAAACCAATAGAAAGTTACGAAGTTAAGTTGCTTTCCATCGGCTTTTTTACTTCTCCAAGTCAGGCTGTAATTTGGCGTGGACCTATGGCTTCAAAAGCATTAAACCAAATGATATTCGATGCCGATTGGGGACAACTCGATTTTATGTTGATCGATTTACCACCAGGAACGGGTGATATTCACCTTTCTATCATGCAAGCTTTGCCTGTTACCGGAGCCGTTGTAGTAAGTACACCGCAAGCCGTGGCTTTGGCCGATGCTAAAAAAGGTGTGGCGATGTTCCAATCGGAAGCGATTAATGTTCCGGTACTCGGAATCATCGAAAACATGGCCTATTTCACTCCAGAAGAGTTGCCGAATAACAAATACTATATCTTCGGAAAAGAAGGTGCGAAAAACTTAGCAGAAGATTTACAAGTGCCATTTTTAGGCGAAGTTCCATTGGTGCAAAGCATACGCGAAGCCGGAGATTACGGTCGCCCCGCAGCGTTACAAACCGCTTCGCCATTAGAAAAAGTCTACGAGGAAATTGCCCGAAATGTTGTTCAAGAAACCGTAAGCAGAAACGAAAATCTAGCGCCAACCGAAGCAATAAAAATAACAACCATGGCTGGATGTTCAGCTGTGAATAAAAAATAGACTTTAAGACTATAGGATTGTAAGACTAAATCTTAAAATCCTAAAATCTTACAATCCTAAAATCCAAAAGATGACACACGAAGAATTAATACTCAATATTGAAAAAGCGCTCGAAGAAATCAGACCGTTTTTAAATTCGGATGGTGGTGATATAAAATTCATTTCCGTTGAAGATGAAAAGCATGTAAAAGTGCAGTTTGAAGGAGCGTGTACCAGTTGCAGTTTGAGTATGGGAACATTAAAAGCGGGCGTAGAAACAACCATTAAAAAATATGCGCCACAAGTAGAAACCGTGGTAAATATTGGTTAATGTGATCCAGAGTGGACGTGTCCCGAAGAAATCGGGAGTCGAAAGATGGGCGTGCCCAGTTTGCTTCGTGCCTCGCAATGACTGGTCGGGCTATTCGTTCCAATCTTTTTTACTCCACAAGTTCCGTAAAAAAGGATTTCCACTGCTATCCCTCACGCAACGTACAACTGATAAAAGTCATAAAGCTTAATAAATAAAAAACGGAATTTTGTTGCATTCTTTCTAGAACACTACACACATGATTACAACCGATATACTCATCATTGGCGCTGGACCAACCGGTCTTTTTACCGTTTTTGAAGCGGGCTTATTGCAACTAAAGTGCCACATCATTGATGCACTTCCGCAACCTGGCGGACAATTAGCGGAATTATATCCCAAAAAACCTATTTTTGATATTCCCGGTTATCCCGAGGTAATGGCGGGTGATTTGGTAGCTAATTTAATGGAACAAATAAAACAATTTCAACCCGGATTTACTCTGTCCGAAACCGCTGAAACTATTGATAAATTAGAAGACGGAACCTTTATCGTCACCACAAATAGAGGTACAAAACATCATGCCAAAGCGGTTGCTATTGCTGGCGGTTTAGGAACTTTTGAACCAAGAAAGCCACAATTAGAGAACATTGCTAATTATGAAGAAAAAGGAGTAGAGTATTTTGTAAAAGACCCCGAATTGTTTCGCAATAAACGTATTGTGATTGCTGGTGGCGGAGATTCTGCCCTAGATTGGAGCATTTTCCTTTCTAATATAGCTTCTGAAGTGACTTTGGTTCACAGAAGAAATGAATTTCGTGGCGCTTTGGATTCGGTTGAAAAAGTACAGGAACTTAAAAAATTAGGCAAGATCAATTTAATTACCCCAGCGGAAGTGGTAGCGATTCAAGGCAAAAATCATGTTGAAAGTATCATCTTAGAAAACGAAGGCGTTCAACAAGTATTCGAAACCGATTATTTTATTCCACTTTTCGGACTGACCCCAAAATTAGGAGCCATTGCAAATTGGGGATTAGAAATCGAAAAAAATGCCATTAAAGTAAATAACGCGTTGGACTATCAAACTAATATTCCCGGAATTTATGCCATCGGCGATGTGAATACGTATCCTGGAAAATTAAAACTAATTTTATGCGGTTTTCATGAAGCTACCTTAATGTGTCAAAGTGTGTATCAAAGAGTAAATCCTGGCAAGAAATATGTATTGAAGTACACAACTGTTTCGGGCGTTGACGGTTTTGATGGCACACGTAAGGAAGCTGAAAAAGCAGTAGTAAAATCAATAGACTAATATGTTGTTTCAAGTTTTAGGTTTCAAGTTCTTTTTTTAGACGTGAAACTTTAAACTTTTAAACATGAAACTAAAAAAAAGAAATGCCACTAGACGTTACCCTAAATATAACCGACCGCGAAGGAACAACGCACGAAATTCTTGCGCCAACCGATATGAATCTGAATCTGATGGAAGTCATTCGTATGTATGAATTAGCTCCAGAAGGAACCATCGGAATTTGTGGCGGAATGGCGATGTGTGCCTCGTGTCAATGCTATATTCTGAACGATGTGATTTCACTCGAGCGCAATCCAGATGAGGAAGCCATGCTGTGGGAAGCCTTTCACGTGAAAGACAATTCGAGATTGGGTTGCCAGATTCCAATTACAGATGCGATTGACGGCTTAGCAGTAGAAATTGCACCCGAGCAATAAATATAGATTTTAATTCAAAATCCCAACTTTTCAATTGCTTCCGGCAAAATACGTTCGACAAACTTGGTATACGCCAACTCAGACGGATGCAAACCATCACTAGCCACTAAATTCGGTTGTGCTAAACCCAAACGAGTAATGTCGGTAATGTTTATAAATGTAATGGTGTTTGTTGCACAATAATTTTGAGCAAAGGCATTGTACATATCAATCTGAGTTGAAATAGTGGTATTTCCGTTTCCAAAAGGAGTGTACGCATAATCGGGAATCGAAACAACAATTACATTTTCTTTTTTTCCTTGGGCTTTCTGAGTGGCGATGGCAACTAGTTCAGGAAACTCTTGTTGGTATACACTAAATGGAATATTTTGATACTGATTATTAACGCCGATTAACAACGTTACCAAATCGTAATTGGTTCCGGGATTTTGAGCTGCAATTGCCGATTTTAGATTCGAAGTGGTCCATCCTGTTTGAGCAATTACCTGCACTGAAATCACATCAATTGGGCTTAATTGTTTTTTAATGCTGTCTTTTAATTGTACGGGGAACCGACAGGTAGCACAAACACTTTGTCCGATGGTATAACTATCACCCAAGGCCAAATAACGAACGTTTCGAGCTAAGGGTTCGTTGCTCATCTCGTTGTCTTTAGAACAACCGATGGTCACAAGAATCGCGAGTAAATAAATAGTTCGTTTCATGTGTTAGGTTGAGTATAAATGCAAAGGTATCGGACCTTCTAAAGTTTCTTTTACAATTTGCAGTATACCGTCATCTTTGGTATCGATGTACCATTTAATTAGCCTAATCGTTCCGTCTACAATTTCGATTCCGGTTATACTTCTAGGATGTACGCAACTGCCGTCATTAAAATAATTCAAGGCATTTTCTTCTGGCTTGGGAAAACGTGGACGGTGCGTATGACCTGTAATCGTAATTCTGTTTCCGTTATCGGCAATCCATTTTTTGATACGGCGCTCTACTTTAATTAATTCCACATAATTTTTGGCTGGACTCGTCGGATCTTTGATCCCCCAAACTTGAAAGGGTTTCCATAAAACACGTACCAAAAAACGGTTGATTTTCCATCCAATATAGTTCATAAAATCCGCCTGATGACCGTGGGTTAGAAACAATTCCTGTCCCGTTTCTGAATGCACCAAAACAATGCCTTCATGAAATTGAATGCTTGGAAACAACGGTACGTTTTTACCTTCTTTTGGGTCAAAATACTCCGACAGCAATTTTTTGGTCGCATTTGGATTTCGGTACACCATGTCGTGATTACCATAAATCATATGTAATTTTTCGGCATTGAAAAACTTTTGTAATAACAGATATACATTCTTGTTGGCTTCAAAGAGGTCTTTAAAGAACAAATTTTCCCAAAGCTCATCGCCGTCTCCAAGTTCAACGTATTGAAATCCTTCCTTATAATAGTGATTGACCGCATGAAAGTAAATGTTGCGGTTGTTGGCAAAATCATCAGCAAAACTGCCGTCACCGCGGTGGCAATCGCTAAACAAAATGAACTTATCCGAATTGGAAAAACGAATTCGCTTGGCCAGGTTGTAAGCACGGGTTAATCTAGTTTGTGAAGACATAAAGGATACAATTCCAAATTACAAAAAACAAATTAGTGACTGTGAGACTGCGTTGCTACAAGACTCTGATTTCTTACTCCCCTTTTATTGAAAGTATACAATCTTACAATTCCCAACTCATTCTTAACCAAAAGTACATAATTAATGTAAGACAAATTGAAATTATTTTAGGTCATTACTTCTTGTTATCACGATTAGCAGTCCAGTAATATGAACAAAGATATGATAGTATAAACCATTGCAAATACCGCAAGAAAATATTCAATACATCGTCTAATAATTCAGTAAGGTCTTTAGTAATTATTATGTTATTATATTTAAAAAGTTATATTTGTGTTAATTAATTATCGATAAAATGAAAATAAAAATTACCGTATTGTTGTTATTAGTAAGTAGTATAGGTAATTCGCAAACATTGCCAAGCGAAATGTACTATTCTGCCGACGGGAAAATTTTATATACAGGAAATCCAGTTCAAACAGGTTTGTATGATAAAAATTTTGTGAAGAATGTTAATTTAAATTTTGCCCAAACTGATTACTGGGCACAATTGACCGCTAATTATGCTTCAGAAACCAATATTGTAGCCAGTATGATATATGATGGTGTTACCTATCCGAATGTTGGTGTTCGTTTCAGGGGAAATACTTCCTATACTCAAATAGGTGCTTCACAAAAAAAATCATTTGGTGTTGACATGGATTTTATTGATGCTAATCAAGATTTACTCGGGTATACAAGTTTAAAATTCAACAACGGTCATCAAGACGCCTCTTTTATGCGAGAAGTACTTTACAATAGGATGGCGCGCAGACACAATCCCATCGCCAAAGGAAATTATATTCATTTGTTCATCAATAACCAAGATTGGGGATTATACCCAAATATCCAAGCTGTTGATAAAGATTTTCTAAAAGATTGGTTTTTAACAAATGATGGCGCTTTGTTTAGAGCTGTTCCGCCGACTTCCGGTCCTGGAGGCGGAAATCCAAATTGGGGGGATGGTACTGCGGGAATGAATTATTTTCCTTCCATAACAACTTATCAAGGATATTATACCTTAAAATCTAATGATGTTGTAATAGATCCATGGCAAAAATTATTAGAGGCATGCCAGAGTTTGAGCACAGCGACAGCAGCCAATGTAGAGCAAGTAAAAGCAAAAATTGATGTAGATAAAGTGTTGTGGCATATGGCCTGCGAAAATATTTTTGCCGATGATGACAGTTATGTAATGAAAGGAAAAATGGATTATATGGCTTACTATGAGCCTGAAACGGGAAGAACTACATCCTTAGAGTACGACGGAAACTCGACGTTTTTAACCAATGCTGCAACAAGTGCGAATTGGTCGCCTTTTAAAAATGTAAGCAATGCCAATTACCCCTTACTTAATAAATTGATAAATGTTCCGGAATGGAGACAACGTTATTTGGCGCACTACAGAACCATTTTAAATGAAACGTTTACAACTGCAAACGCGAATGCTTTAGTCGATGAGATGAATACACAAATTGGGGCTTTGGTCGCCGCAGATCCCAAAAAATTGTATACGACTGCAGAGTATACCACTCAGTATAATGCTATAAAAACATTTGTGGCCAATAGACGTAATTATTTGCTGTCAAATGTGGAGGTTGCTCAAGTAGCTCCTGTTATTACTTCGGCAAAATTTTATAACGGAAATCTTCAAGAATATATTGAGCCAATTGCTAACGAAGTAGTAAATATCCAAGCCGTAGTATCGGCGAGTGCAGGAATTAATAAGGTCCTTCTCTACTACGGTACTGGAATTGTAGGTAATTTTTCAAAAGTTCAAATGTTTGATGATGGCGCGCACAACGACGGCTTAGCCAATGACGGAACTTTTGGAGCGCAAATTCCAGGATATATAGCGGGAACTTTTGTTCGCTATTATGTCGAAGCAATTGCTAATAATGCTTCATTAGCTGCATCGTATTTACCAACAGGTGCTGAACATGATGTCTTTATTTACAGAGTACAGCAAGTTTTAGGTCCGAATGGTGTAGTAATTAATGAGCTAATGGCCCAAAACAATACGACGGTAACCGACGAGGCTGGCGATTATGAAGATTGGATTGAACTTTATAACAACAATTCAACTCCTGTCAATTTAAGCGGTTTTTATTTAACCGATACTTCATCGCAATTGACCAAGTGGCAAATCCCAGTGGGAACAACAATTGCTGCAAATGGTTATTTGATTATTTGGGCAGACAACGAAGCATTAGATGGTCCATTACACGCCAACTTTAAATTGGCTGCAAGTGGCGAATCAGTAGTTTTGTCGGATTCCAATTTATTACTTGTTGATCAAATTAATTATAGTGTACAAACTGTAGATATGGGCTTTGCTCGTGTGCCTAATGGAACGGGTAGTTTTTTAATTCAGTCGTCTACCTTTAACGGAAATAATTCGCCATTAAGTGTCATTGATAATAATTTGCAAAATGAAGAACTTACCATTTATCCCAATCCATCGTCAATGGTTATTAATGTAGCCATTCCGAATTTAATGGAGAATGAGAAAATTGAAATTTACAATCAGTTAGGTCAATTAGTAGCCAAAAGTGAAGCGTCAAATGTCACAACTGTTGACATTAGCAATTTGCCTTCTGGAACTTATTTGTTGAATTATGGTAACACAACCAAAAAAATTATAGTATTTAAATAAATCGTTAAAAATGAAAAAGTATTTAGTAATTGCGCTTGTTTTGTTTACATTTTTGTCCTGCTCAAAAGAAGAAGGTTATGGCGGCTTGTCTTCTATAGGAGGAAAAATTTTTGGAAAAGACTTCAATTCAAACAATGTTTTAGTCAGCCAAGATTATATCGGCGGAATAAAAGTTTATATAAGTAAACATGGAGATCCAGCCTATTTTGACAGTATGGATTCTGCTTATGACGGTTCTTTTAAGTTTAAAAATCTGCATCCAGGTTCATACGATGTATGGGTTTTTGGCGATTGTGACTCGTGCGTTTGGGATCAAGTGTATAAATTGGTCAACGTTCAAGTAGGCAAAAAAGAAGACAAATTCATTGGCGATATTGAAATCACATTCTAAAAAATGATTCAAAGTTTCATACAATCCATACAAACATTAAGTCCTATTACATTAGAGCAACTCGATCGCGTTTCGCTTCAAAATCGAATTGACAGTAAGTATGTGTTGAGTAGTGATCAATTGAGTGATATTTTGCCTTGTTTAATGGAAAACTATTCGGTTTTAGATATTGACGGCAACAAAGTTTTCTCGTATGAAAATAATTATTTTGACACCAAAGAATTCCAGTTTTATAAAGACCATCACAATAGTTACTTGCACCGAATTAAAGTAAGAAGTCGTAAATATGTTGAATCTGACTTGTGTTTTTTTGAAATAAAAAAGAAGGAAAAGGTCGACAGAACCAATAAATTTAGAGAGAAAGTAGCTGGTATGATGTCGGAAATTGACGGTAATCAAAAAAGGGTAATACAAAGTTTTACTCGAAAAAATGTTGATGACATTCAGTTAATTTTAAAGAATAATTTCAAGAGAATTACCTTAATTAATCATCAAAATACGGAAAGAGTTACAGTTGATTTTGGATTGCATTTCATTCAAAACGAAAGAACTATTCATTTAGAGAATGTGGTTATTATCGAAATCAAACAATCAAAAATCTCCCAGCTATCTCCATTGGTTGATTTTTTTAAGTCTAAGCATATCAGAAAGCAAAATTTCAGCAAGTACATTTATGGTGTGCTCGTTTTTAATTCAGAAATCAAGAAAAATAATTTTTTACGAATAATCAAAAAAATAAAAAGTATTTAATCAATGGAAACCGAAGAAGTAGTAAAAAACGTATTTGATCTTAATGATTTTGCGACCCGATCTATAATTGATCTAGTTGCAATAATAATTTTAGTTGGATTCATATATTATCCAAAACATAAAAATAAAGATTTCATTT
>CAIUWH010000118.1 GCA_903902795.1 uncultured Bacteroidota bacterium | reverse complement strand
TTCGGTTTCCAAATCGTACGATGGCGTAGTCGCTCCGACCACAATTGTACCGGTATATTCTTTTAATTGTGCCTGAATTTCGGTGATTTTTTTGGTGAATTTCCCCGTGCAAATGATTAACAATCCGGTGGCAAGTGGATCTAAAGTTCCGGCATGACCGATTTTAAATTTCTTGGGAAGATTGTAGTGGTTTTTGAGCACGTACTTCAATTTGTTGACCGCTTGAAACGAACTCCAGGTGAGCGGTTTGTCGATTAATAAAACTTGACCTTCTAAAAAATCTTCGGCTGTTTTCAAACGCTTATTTATTTAATGAAAAGTACATCAACAAAACGATTCCGGCTACAATTCGGTAGTAACCCCACGGTTTGAACCCGTATTTCTTGATAATTCCAATAAAGAATTTGATGGCAAACACCGCAACGACAAAAGCCACCACATTTCCAATCAGAAACAATTTGATGTTTTCACTCGATTGCGTTACTAATTCGTATCCTTTCAGTTGCGACGTTTCGTAGGTTTTTAAAAACAACGAATACGTTGCCACGGCTAACATGGTTGGAACGGCCAAGAAAAAAGAGAATTCGGCTGCCGTTTCGCGAGTTAATCCTTGTTGCATTCCGCCGATAATTGACGCAGCCGAGCGACTCGTTCCGGGCATCATCGCCAAACACTGCCAAAACCCAATGGCAACGGCTTTTTTGATGGTAATATCTTCTTCTTTTGCTATTGTGGGATGATTAAACCGACTGTCTACAAAAAGCAAAACGACACCACCAAGAATCAATACTATGGCAATCGGAATCGGATTCCCCAACACGGCTTCTATTTTATCGTCAAATAATTTTCCTAAAACTAAAGCAGGTACAACGGCGCAAGCGAGTTTAATGTAAAAATTAATTTTCGAAAAATCGAAAAACTTCTTCCAATATAAAACCACAACGGCCAAAATCGCTCCGAACTGAATGGCGACTTGAAACAATTTTACAAAATCGTCGTTTTGGATTCCGAAAAATGAACTGGTAAAAATCATGTGCGCCGTTGAAGAAACGGGCAAGTATTCGGTCAATCCTTCAACGATGGCAATGAGAATGGCTTGTAGTAAATCCATTTATTAGATTGTAAGATTATAAGACTGTAGGATTGTAAGGTGTTTATTTCGACTTTTTGAAGATGGAAAAAATCACCACTCCAAAACCAGCTAAGACAACAGTTGGCGCCAAGCGAATGCGTCTAAAACTAAACAATTCATCTTCTTTAAAAACCGCTGAATCTTCACTTCCACCGCCGCTCATCAAAATGAATCCAACTGCAATAACGGCCAATCCAATCAATAGAATTTTGTAGTTTACCGCTTCAAATAAAAATCCGTTTTTGTTTTCGTTATCTTTCATAATGTCTTTTTAAGGATGAAGTACTACTATCCTATTTATAGTTAAAGTCTATATTCTCTTCTCTATGTTCTATTCTCTTTTCTAATACAAATCGTCTGTTCGTAAATTCAAGAAACGTTGCGTAGCAAAATACGTGCTGAACCACGTAATCAAAACTCCCAAAACCAATACGCCAACTAACACCGCGATGGTTAATTCGATGTCTTTAAAAATATCCAAAGCAGGATAATTCACGTGGATGTACAACAAAATTCCGATTAATACTACTACCGCTAGAACCGAACCAATAACGCCCAAAATTACACTTCTTGTAATAAATGGTTTTCGGATGAATGCCTTTGTTGCTCCAACCATTTGCATGGTTTTGATGATGAAACGATTCGCATAAATCGATAATCGAAGCGAACTATTAATCAGTAAAAACGAAATCAATGCAAAAATTCCACTTACAATCAACACCCAAAAGCTAACTTTTCGAATGTTGTCGTTAACTAAGGTAATCAATTGTTTGTCGTAGACCACATCTGCCACCATTGGATTCGAACGAATCTGACTTTCGGCTTTAGAAAAACCCGGATTCGTAACGTAATCCGCTTTCAAATGAATATCAAACGAATTATAAAGGGGATTTGCACCTAAATATTCTACAAAATTTTCACCTAGTGTTTTTTCGTGAACTTTAGCCGCTTCTTCCTTGCTTACGTATTTGAAATCTTTGGCAAACTTGGAGGCTTTTAGTTCAGCATCAAAAGCCTTGAAAACACTATCGTTCGCTCTATTATCAAAGAAAACAGTCATTACGATGTCTTCTTTAAAATTATCGGATAAACGCTTAGAGTTAATTACGAAAAGGCCAAGTAATCCTAGTAAAAATAAAACTAAAAAGACACTCAAAACTACCGAAACATAGGATGTAATAACTCTGCGCTTTTGAAATTTATCAAATGAAGAACTCATAAATTGTATTTTAAGCCGTAAAAATAATAAAGAATTTGTTTAATCAAATGTTTATAACGCTTAAAGTTTTGAGTTTAGTACAATAAACGTAAATTTGCGGACGATTATCCTAGACATTAACTTTCGATTAACTTTCGGCAGAAAACTGTATATTTTTATTAAAGTGAATTCTTACAAATTTAAAACGGAAATAGAATGAGAAAAGTCGTTTTAATCATTCAAAAAGGATAATTTTGAACCCTAAAAAATTAAAGTACACGAATGAAATATTTTCACGAAAAAGTAGAAGAAAAATGGCAGCAATTTTGGGCAAATAACCATTCGTTTGCAGCGTCCAATCATTCCGATAAGCCAAAACATTATGTATTGGATATGTTTCCGTATCCTTCCGGCGCTGGCTTGCACGTAGGTCATCCACTAGGTTATATTGCTTCGGATATCGTGGCGCGTTACAAACGGCACAAAGGTTTTAACGTATTGCATCCGCAAGGTTATGATTCGTTTGGTTTGCCTGCTGAACAGTACGCCATTCAAACCGGGCAACATCCTGAAAAAACCACTCGTGAAAACATCGCTCGCTACCGTGAGCAATTGGACAAAATCGGATTTTCATTCGATTGGAGTCGTGAAGTGCGTACTTCAAATCCCGATTATTA
The DNA here is from genome assembly GCA_903902795.1 of uncultured Bacteroidota bacterium. Classification (GTDB taxonomy): domain Bacteria; phylum Bacteroidota; class Bacteroidia; order Flavobacteriales; family Flavobacteriaceae; genus Flavobacterium. Next base: position 16,941 of record CAIUWH010000118.1, on the reverse strand, counting down.
CAAACACACGCAGTGGATTTTCATCCAATTATTTAACTCGTGGTACAACATAAATTCCGATAAAGCCGAAAACATTTCGGCCTTAATTTCACTATTTGAAAAAGAAGGAAATACTTCTGTGAATGCAGTATCCGACGACAACATCACTCCGTTTTCGGCAGCCGAATGGAACACATTTTCTTCTTCAGAACAACAAAAAATACTGTTACAGTATCGACTAACCTATTTGGCAGAAACCGAAGTGAATTGGTGTCCGGCATTAGGAACCGTTTTGGCCAACGACGAAATTGTCAACGGTGTTTCCGAGCGCGGCGGACATCCGGTCGTTCGCAAAAAAATGACCCAATGGTCGATGCGCATCTCGGCTTATGCAGAACGTTTATTGCAAGGTTTAGAAACGATTGATTGGAGTGAAAGTATCAAAGAATCGCAACGGAATTGGATTGGGAAATCGGTTGGAGCGTCGGTAAAGTTCTCGGTTCTCGGTTCTCAGTTCTCAGTTAACGAACCGACAACGGACAACGGACAACCGAAAACAATTGAAGTATTTACGACGCGACCAGATACAATTTTCGGCGTGACGTTTATGACATTAGCGCCGGAACACGAATTGGTTGCGCAAATCACCACGCCCGAACAAAAAGCAGCCGTTGAAGCGTATGTCGAAGCAACTGCGAAACGTTCGGAACGCGAGCGAATGGCCGATGTCAAAACGATTTCTGGCGTATTTACGGGCGCGTATGCCGAACATCCGTTTACCAAAGAGCCGATTCCGGTTTGGATTGGCGATTACGTTTTAGCGGGTTACGGAACCGGAGCTGTAATGGCTGTTCCGTGTGGCGACGAACGCGATTATGCGTTTGCGAATTTCTTTAAAGGAAGCAACGGAATGCCCGACATCAAAAATATTTTTAACCAAGATATTTCGGAAGCCGCATACGGAGAAAAAAGTGGTTTCGAATTGGTGGATTCCGATTTCTTAAACGGATTGGGTTACAAAGACGGAACCAAAAAAGTCATCGAAGAATTAGAAAAAATAGGCCAAGGAAAAGGCAAAACCAATTACCGTTTGCGCGATGCGGTGTTTTCGCGTCAACGATACTGGGGCGAGCCGTTTCCTGTATATTATGTAAATGGATTGCCACAGATGATCGATGCCAAACATTTACCGATTGTATTACCCGAAGTAGAAAAGTATTTACCTACTGAAGACGGACAACCGCCGTTGGGCAACGCGACCAATTGGGCGTGGGATGTGGAAAAGTTGTCGGTTGTCAGTTGTCAGTTGGTTGACCATAAGACGGTTTTTCCTTTGGAATTGAATACGATGCCAGGTTGGGCGGGAAGTTCGTGGTACTGGATGCGGTATATGGACGCGCACAACGACGGCGAATTTGCTAGCCAAGATGCCTTGAAATACTGGGAAAGCGTGGATTTATACATCGGCGGAAGCGAACATGCTACTGGCCATTTGTTGTATTCTCGTTTTTGGAACAAATTTTTAAAAGACATCGGCTACGCACCGACGGAAGAACCGTTTAAAAAATTGATCAATCAGGGAATGATTTTGGGGATGAGTGCGTTTGTTTATCGATATGAATACGGATTTGATAGCTTAAGTCAAGAGAAAAAATCAATTTTTGTCTCAAAAAATCTAATTGATAAAGCGATTAAAGAAAAATTGTTTCTTAAAGATATTAATGAGCAATCTTCGATACTTTGTTCCGAATTAGCAAAATACCATGTCATAATTACTCATCCACAGATCGATTGGAGATATTTCACTCCTCTTCATGTCGATTTATCTGTAATCAACGACATTACCAACGAACTAAACATTGAAGCCTTTAAAAATCATCCGTTGTATGCTGATTATAAAGACGCCGAATTTATTCTAGAAGATGGCAAATACATCGTGGGTCGTGAAGTCGAAAAAATGTCCAAATCGAAATACAACGTAGTCAATCCCGACGATATTTGTAACGATTACGGCGCCGATACCTTGCGTTTGTACGAAATGTTTTTGGGTCCGCTTGAGCAAGCCAAACCGTGGAATACTGCCGGAATCACTGGAGTTTCAGGTTTCCTCAAAAAACTATGGCGTTTGTATTTTGACGACAATGGTTTGATTGTTACGAATGACGAACCGTCGGCAGAAATGTACAAATCGCTGCACAAAACCATTAAAAAAGTGACCGAAGACATTGAGAATTTTTCGTTCAACACCTCGGTTTCGCAATTTATGATTTGTGTGAATGAATTGGCCACGTTGAAATGCCACCACCGAAAAATTCTAGAACCGTTGGCTATTTTGGTTTCGCCGTATGCGCCGCATATTGCCGAGGAATTGTATTTGGCATTACAAGACAATAAGACAATAGAATTGCAAGACTACAAAGGAATTTCAGAAGTGCCTTTTCCAGTTTTTGATCCGAAATATTTGGTTGAAAGTGAAAAAGAATATCCAGTTTCTTTCAATGGAAAAATGCGTTTTACATTAACGTTACCGTTAGATTTGACCAAAGAGCAAATTCAGGAAATTGTTTTGGCGGACGAACGTACGATTGCGCAATTGGCCGGAAACACTCCTAAAAACATCATTATTGTTCCGGGAAAAATCATTAATTTGGTGGGATAAATCCATTCCAAACTACACTAAAATCCCGATGGAAACGTCGGGATTTTTCGTTTACATTCGTTAAAGTTTTTTTAAAACCCGCATCTTGGCAAACTCTTTGATTTGAATATTTTACAATCAAAAACCTTCGCCTATGAAACCACATTACTTCATTACCGCACTTTTTTTCCTTTGCTTTTTTTCAGCTTCTGCTCAGGAAAATGACACTTTATTTCATCAAAAGAAAGAAATAGCATTCGACTTGCTTGCTTTCCATTCACCTATTCTCAATCGGAATTTCTTTGGGTTTTCGATGGATGCAAAATATTATGTGAAGCCAAAATGGGGAACCGGATTTAATTTTGCGGCCGCGACCAAAAGAATCAGTACCGATTTTTCGCTTGGTGCCGCAGAACCCGATGTGTCATTTTTGACCATTGGATGGTTGAACCAGTACGATTTGATTCAGAGTGAACGCGTTCGAGTAGGTATTAACCTTAACAATGGTTTGGCGATTATTCGCCTTCGAGATCGTTCGGAAACCGAAGTCTATTGGGATGAATTTGGGTATACCGAAGTTCCTGTCAGCCGAGCATCAAATACGTTATACATCATCGAACCTGGAATCACTGCTTCATTTAGACTGTTTCCCCCTAAAAATTTTACAGGTGTTTTTCTCACTACACAAGCCAAATACCGACAAGCAATTGGAAACACCAAGTTTGGCAGGACTGCAGATTACACAAACTATTTCGTAGGTGTGGGCGTTTCATTTATCGGTCCGTTTGACTAAGAAAAGTAGTTTTCACTCATTCAAGCAAAAGAAATTTGAGTTTTTTGTAACCCAAATAGCTGTTTTGCGTCTAATTCTGAAAAAAATATAATCTATGAAAAAGCACCAAATCCATATTTTGAAACGATCGGCAGGTTTTTCAAGTATGAAAGAAGAATTAACCAAAGAAGTAGAACAATTTTTAAATATTAAAGTCAATGAAGGCTTCGAAGTCGTAAACATTTCTTTTACCTATTATGAAGCAAATGAGTTAATTGCCTTCATTACCCTTTGTAAATAAAAAATTGTCAAATTGTCATTTAAAAAAAGTGGCTTGTAATTTGCTATTCTTTTTGTAATTTTAAACTTTAAACTAAAATTAGAAATTATGTTTGGATACTATATCATAATCGGAGCTATAGCTTTATTCAGTTGGTTGGTGAGTGCTCGATTAAAAAGTAAATTTGAGAAATACTCAAAAGTCAGTCTTCGTAATGGCATGAGCGGTGCGGAAATCGCTGAAAAAATGCTTGCTGATCACGGAATCAGAGGTGTTCAAGTAATCTCGACTCCAGGTCAATTAACCGATCATTACAATCCGGTGAACAAAACCGTGAATTTGAGTGAATCGGTATACAATCAAAGAAATGCAGCTTCTGCAGCCGTTGCGGCACACGAAGTTGGTCACGCTGTTCAACACGCGCAAGCATACAGTTGGCTAACGATGCGTTCCAAAATGGTTCCTATGGTCAACGTGTCATCAAGCATGTCACAGTGGTTGATCATGGGTGGTTTGATATTGGGAATTGCTTCTAAAGGAACATCAATTGGATTCTACGTAGCTGTAGCGGGCTTAGTTTTAATGGCAATTGCAACCGCCTTTAGTTTCATCACATTACCTGTTGAATACGATGCAAGTAACCGAGCGTTGGCTTGGTTGAAAAACAAAAACATGCTGGGTCAAGAAGAATACGCTGGCGCAGAAGATGCCTTAAAATGGGCTGCTCGAACCTATGTTGTTGCGGCACTTGGAGCATTGGCTTCCCTTTTGTATTGGGCATTCCAAATTTTAGGAAGAAGAGAATAATCTGCGAATTATTAAAATAAATGAATCCGTTTTGTGTAGTGCAAAACGGATTTTTTTGTGATTTACTAGTCGTTCAATAAAAAAATCTCGCAAAGGCGCAAAGGCACAAAGAAATGGTTTTCAAATTTTCACTTTGCGACTTCGCGACTTTGCGTGAAATAATAAATGCGCAAATGTTTAAAAAGATTGAATCTATTTCAGCTAAAAAATCATTTACTAAAATTCGTCAAAAAAGTAATGATGGAAAACCAAGCAACGGCATGAATAAAAATGCATTTGATGTAACTGACATTCGAATTAAAATGTCGGTATGCTTGAACACTTGCGTAAAAGAGACTGATTGGAATCAACAAAAACATAAAAACCACTCCGAAGTTGGGTGTTTTGGCATCGCCTGGAAAAAGCACGTACAACAAATACGTCGAGGCAATATATACAATATAAAATCCGATTGTTATGGTTTCTTTGGGAAATGAATTCAGCTTCATTTTATACTAAAATAGGGGTTGAAATTAAGGTTTAACTTTTATTATCTCTAAAAAAAACAAAAAACCATCCGAATGAACGAATGGTTTTTGATTTATTCGGGATCATTCATTTTAAACGATTCCATAAATTTTGTTGTGTAATTTCCAGCTACATAATCCGGTTCGTCCATTAATTGTCTGTGAAACGGTATCGTAGTTTTGATTCCTTCGATGTAAAATTCATCGAGTGCGCGCTTCATTTTGTTGATGGCTTCTTCACGTGTTTGTGCTGTTGTAATCAACTTTGCAATCATCGAATCGTAGTTGGGAGGAATAGTATATCCTGCATACACGTGAGTATCTAATCGTACTCCGTGTCCACCTGGCGCATGCAAAACTGTTATTTTCCCTGGCGAAGGGCGGAAATCGTTGTATGGATCTTCCGCATTAATTCGGCACTCGATTGCGTGTAAATTTGGGAAATAATTTTTACCTGAAATCGGAACACCAGCCGCCACTAATATTTGTTCGCGAATCAAATCGTAGTCAATTACTTGTTCGGTAATGGGATGTTCTACTTGAATACGCGTATTCATTTCCATAAAGTAGAAATTTCGGTGTTTATCCACCAAAAATTCGACAGTTCCAGCGCCTTCATATTGAATGAATTCGGCAGCCTTTACTGCAGCTTCGCCCATTTTATTTCGCAAGTCATCGGTCATAAATGGCGATGGCGTTTCTTCGGTTAATTTTTGATGACGACGTTGAACCGAACAATCTCTTTCTGAAAGATGACAGGCTTTTCCATAAGAATCACCTACGACTTGAATTTCGATGTGTCGCGGTTCTTCAATTAACTTTTCAAGGTACATTCCGTCGTTTCCAAACGCAGCAGCCGATTCTTGTCGGGCGCTTTCCCATGCTTTTAATAGTTCGTCTTCCTTCCAAACTGCACGCATTCCTTTTCCTCCTCCACCAGCTGTTGCTTTTAACATCACTGGAAAACCCATTCCTTTTGATAATTCTAGGGCTTGCTCATAGGATTCCAAAAGTCCGTCAGAACCAGGAACACAAGGAACTCCCGCTGCTTTCATCGTTGCTTTTGCAGACGCCTTATCACCCATTTTATCAATCATTTCGGGCGACGCACCGATGAATTTGATTCCGTGTTCTTGACAAATTTTTGAGAATTTGGCATTTTCTGAAAGAAATCCGTATCCAGGGTGAATGGCATCAGCGTTGGTGATTTCGGCCGCGGCAATAATGTTAGACATTTTTAAATAGGAGAGATTACTTGGTGGCGGACCGATACAAACTGCTTCGTCAGCAAATTTAACGTGCAAACTTTCGGCGTCTGCAGTAGAATAAACCGCTACAGTTTTAATGCCCATTTCTTTGCAGGTTCTGATTACTCGCAGAGCAATTTCACCTCTATTGGCAATTAATATTTTTTTAAACATCTTTTTTTAGTTTAGATTATAAGACTATAGGATTATAAGACTATAAGATGTATTTATCGGCTTTCGAAAATCGTATAGTCTTACAATCTTAAAATCTAAATTATGACGGGTCAACTAAGAATAACGGTTGGTCGAATTCTACTGGTGACATATCATCTACCAATATTTTTACAATTTTACCTGAAATTTCAGATTCAATCTCGTTGAATAATTTCATAGCTTCCACAACACATAATACATCTCCTTTTGAAATACTAGAACCTACTTCAACAAACATAGGCTTGTCTGGAGCTGGCTTTCTGTAAAACGTACCAATCATTGGAGATTTTATCGTGATGTATTGAGAATTTTCGTCAGAAGCTGGCGTAGCTTCTTGAGCTACAGGTTGTTGAGCTGTAGGTTGAGAAACTGTAACTTGCGGAATTGCCTGTTGAACTGGTGCTTGCTGCACGTACGTTATATCGGGAGAATTACCTTCTAGTGTGGTTCTGATGGTAATTTTAATTTCACCTGTTTCTAGTTTTACTTCCGCAACACCAGAGTTGGATACAAATTTGATTAGGTTTTGAATTTCTTTTAAATCCATAATTATTTGTTTTAGTTATCGTTTATTGTTTGTTGTATGCCCATTTTAAGTAGATTGCACCCCAAGTGAATCCGCCACCAAAAGCAGCAAATATCAAGTTGTCGCCTTTTTTGAATTTACTTTCAAAATCACTCAAAAGTAGAGGCAATGTAGCAGAAGTGGTATTTCCGTAGCGGTGAATATTTACTAGTACTTTTTCTTCTTCGAGTTCCATTCTCGATGCGGTCGCATCAATGATTCGTTTGTTGGCTTGATGTGCAATTAACCAATTAACATCTTCTTTGGTAAGATGATTGCGTTGCATGATTTTTTCGCTTACATCGGCCATTCCAGACACGGCATACTTGAATACTGTTTTTCCGTCTTGAAAAACAAAATGCTGTCTATTCTCAACTGTTTCTTTGGAAGAAGGCAATATAGAACCGCCCGCGTCAATTTTTAAGTATTCCCTTCCAATTCCGTCTGAACGCAAGTATTCATCTTGCAAACCAAGACCTTCGTAGTTAGGTTCGAATAATACAGCTCCACCGCCATCACCAAAGATGATGCAAGTTGCTCTATCGGTATAATCGATGATGGACGACATTTTATCGGCGCCAATTAGTAAGACTTTCTTATATCTACCAGATTGGATATAGGCTGCCGCAGTCGACATTCCATATAAGAAACTAGAACACGCGGCTTGTAAGTCGTATGCAAATGCATTTACGGCACCAATTTGGGTTGCTACATATACGCCGGTCGTCGCCACAGGCATGTCAGGTGTTGCAGTTGCCATAATCACAAGGTCGATTTCGGCTGGATTTAAATTGGCCTTTTTAATTAAATCTTGGGCCGCTTTGATGGCTAAATAAGACGTTCCCTTTCCGCTTTCTTTTAACAATCTTCTTTCTTTGATTCCGGTTCGAGTAGTAATCCATTCATCATTTGTGTCAACTAAAGTTTCTAACACTTCATTGGAAAGCACAAAGTCAGGAACGTATGCGCCTACAGCTGTTATTGCGGCAGTAATTGAATTCATAAAATAATTTTAGTTTCTTTTAAAAGTACATTTTAAAAGTTGTGGAAATTACAAAAAAAATGAATATGTTTTTTATAAATAAGTTAAAAAACAAAAAACTCCCACACTGTGAGAGTCTTGTAAACTGTACCTACGTATTTTATGCTTCAGCTACTGATTTATCAATAACTACCTGACCTCTGTAATACATTTTCCCTTCATGCCAGTAAGCTCTGTGGTATAAATGAGCTTCTCCTGTGATAGGACAAGTAGCGATTTGAGCAACCGTTGCTTTGTAATGAGTTCTTCTTTTATCTCTTCTTGTTTTCGAGGTTTTTCTCTTAGGATGTGCCATTTTACTATATTATTTATCCGTTAATAGTTGTTTTAATTTATCCCATCTAGGGTCAATATCGTTTTCTTTATTCTCTTCTTTTATTGCTTTGACTTGTAAATTTTTTAATTTATTTAATGCTTCTGTTTGCAGGGTTCCGTCTTTTACACCTGGGTGTATTCGTTTGGTAGGGACCGATAAAACAATCATTTCGTATATGTACTGCGCTACGTCGATTTGATATTCTCCGTGCGGAATGATAAGAATTTCCTCATTATCATTATTGAATTCTTCACCAAATTTAACGATAAGCTTCATTTTGCTCTTAATGGGCAAATCGAAAACTTCAGTTGTCAAATCACACGGCACAGTTACACTGCCTTTATGGCTAAAACTGAGTTCCATATGGGTACTCTTTTTATCTAAAACAACTCCAACTTTAATGTCGCTGTTTTCATACTCATGATAGTCAAAACGCTCAAAGAACTTGGTGTTGATATGAAAATCAAATTGATGCTTACCCAACTTTAACCCTATGAAAGGAATTAAAAATTCATTCTCTATTTTCATTTCAACTTCAATTTTCCAAATTTATGGTATTCCATAAACGGAGTGCAAAGATAAAAAATTTTCGTAAATCCAAAAGACTTATTCACCTTTTTTTGTTAATAACTGTTTTTCTTGAATTTTCAAGGGTTTTTTACTGATTTCCTGGTGTTGAATTCGTGAATGATAAACGTCAATTGCTAAATAAATTGCTTCTTTAAAAGATGAATTATCCGCAATCCCTTTTCCTGCTATTTCAAAAGCGGTTCCGTGATCGGGAGAAGTTCTGATTTTGGGCAATCCAGCCGAATAATTAACTCCATTACCAAACGACAAGGTTTTAAACGGAATTAGTCCTTGGTCGTGATAAGCCGCTAAAACTGCATCGAATTTTTCGTATTGTCCGCTTCCAAAAAAACCATCAGCTGAATAAGGTCCGAATACCATCAATCCTTTTTGAAATAACTTTTTTACAGTCGGTTTTATAATTGCATCGTCTTCTTTTCCAATGACACCATTGTCACCAGCGTGCGGATTCAATCCTAAAATAGCAATTTTGGGTTTATTAATGCTGAAATCTTGAACCAAAGTTTTATGTAAGGTTTCTACTTTTTGCGTAATTAACTTTTCTGTTAAATGCTTTGCTACATCGGTAACCGGAATATGATCGGTTAATAAACCTACACGTAAATTATCGTTAACCATAAGCATCAATGCTTCATGTTCGAAGATTTTACTTAAATAATCGGTATGTCCTGGGAATTTAAATGCTTCCGACTGTATATTGTATTTATTGATGGGAGCCGTTACTAACACATCGATTGCACCTTCTTTCAAGGCTGCTGTAGCTGCTTCAAACGATTTTATAGCGTAGTTACCGATTGCATCGTCGTTCGTTCCGTAGTTTATTTCAACAGGTTCACGCCACGTATTGATGACGTTGATTTTTCCTAAAACGATTTGATCTAATTTGTCAATGCCATTCACAAAGGCGGTTAGTTCAAATGTTTTTTTAATGAAAGAGACTAATTTTACGTTGGCAAAAATTACGGGAGTGCACAATTCCAGCATCCGAGCATCTTCGAATGTTCTTAGTATAACTTCGCTTCCAATACCATTTAAATCTCCTATTGAAATTCCTACAATAATATTTTCTGCTTTTTTCATCGGTATTTTTTATTGATTTAATTGGTGATGAGTAATCCGTATGTATACAACTTTTGTTGACATAAACGAATTGTTCGGGCTCATTTCGTAAAACCTTTATTTATTGCTAATTTTGTTGTGCAAATTTAGTAAAATAAAACTACAATGTTTACAGGTATTATCGAATCACTCGGAATTATTGAAGAAATTGAACAGGAAAACACAAATTTAAATATTACGCTTCACGCTGAACTTACTTCTGAATTGAAAATCGATCAGAGTTTAGCACATAATGGGATATGTCTAACCGTAGTTGGCATCTCAAATAGTACTTACACTGTCACTGCGATTCAAGAAACCATTAACAAAACTACAATTGGAACTTGGAAAAAAGGCGATGTCATTAACGTAGAACGCGCTATGAAATTGGATCAGCGATTGGATGGACATATTGTTCAAGGTCATGTAGACCAAATTGGACAATGCATTGTTGAGCAAGAAACCAATGGGAGTTGGCTGTTCACTTTTCAATACGACGCATCGTTAAATAACGTAACGATTGAAAAAGGATCAATAACAATAAATGGTGTAAGTTTGACTGTCGTAGATTCTAAAAAAGATCAGTTTAGTGTAGCAATCATTCCGTATACGTTTGAGAACACTAATTTTAAAAGTATTAAAAAAGGTTCTTTTGTAAATTTGGAATTCGATGTAATTGGGAAATACGTTGCAAAATTGTATCAAAACAAAAAAGAGTAACTGTTATTCAATTACTCTTTTTTTGTTTTTATATATTTTATATATTCCATATATCAGGGCCAAAATAAGAACAATAATAAGTCCTCCATCAATAGGTACACCAGGTGGCGGCGTAGGTGGCGGCGGAGGCGTTTGTTGTGCAAATACACTTAAACTACTTGCAAAAAAGGCGATAATAACTAATTTTATTCTCATTGGGACAAAATTCATAGGGTGTAAAAGTAAAAAAAAATTCAATCCCTCAAAATTTTTTGGAACTTTTATTAAGAAAAGTAAAATTAATTTTACAATTACCTTAAGTAAAACAATCGTAACCTATATCAAATAGGACTTAGTACATAATTAAAAAAAAGACTTCAAAAAAATGAAGTCTTTTTTGTGGTCCCACCTGGGCTCGAACCAGGGACCACCTGATTATGAGTCAGGTGCTCTAACCAACTGAGCTATAGGACCAGTTACGAGGTTGCAATATTACTGCTATTTTTTTTTTAATACAACTATTTTTATATGATTTCTTGACAAAGCTCAATTAGAACGCCATTGGTTGATTTAGGGTGCAAGAAAACCACCCATTTGTTATCAGCTCCTTTTTTTGGAGTTTCGTTAAGTACTACAAAGCCTTCCTTTTTCAGCCGATCAACTTCAGAATTAATGTCTTCTACATCAAAAGCGATATGGTGAATTCCTTCTCCTTTTTTTTCGATAAATTTAGCAATCGGACTGTCTTCTTTAGTTGCTTCAAGTAATTCGATTTTATTCGGCCCTACTTGAAAAAAGGAAGTTTTGACGCCTTCACTTTCTACTTCTTCTTCTTTGTAGGCCGGTGTGTTAAACAATTTTTCAAAAATTACATTCGACTCTTCAATGCTCTTTACGGCAATGCCAATATGCTCTATTTTTCTCATTGGGACTATTATTTACTACAAAGTTCGCAAAGTTTATCCTGGTGTACAAGTATTCGCTGCACTATTTATAGATTTGCACAAATAGAGTATTGAGTTACACGAATCTGCATTTAATTTAACTTAAAATCGTATTTTTGCGGTATGGAAACGAACAGACAAAAAAAAATAGGTAGTGTTTTACAGAAAGATCTAGTAGACATCTTGCAAGGGGAAATTAGAAAAAACAACCTTAGTAATTTAATCATATCTGTTTCTAAAGTTAGTGTGACCACCGATTTAGGAGTAGCTCGCGTTTATTTAAGTGTCTTTCCAACAGATCGAGCCAACGAAATCCTAGAAGCTGTAAAATCGAATGCACCGTTGATCAAACACGACTTGTCTCAACGTGTGAAACTGCAATTGCGTAAAGTTCCTAATCTAACTTTTTTTATAGACGACACTTTAGATTACCTTGAAAAAATTGACAACGCCTTAGCGGGTAAAGAAAATCCTATCGAACGCCCTGAACTTCTCGAAAAACGAAAAAAAGCATAATTGAATTTCCCACTTTACATAGCAAAGAGGTATGTTTTTAGCAAAAGTAAAAGTAACGCTATTAATATCATTTCGGGTATTGCGTTAATGGGGATTATAGTAGGTGCATTGGCATTGTTTGTTGTTCTTTCCGTTTTTAGTGGCCTGCGCGAATACAGCGTTCAATTTACCAACGATTTTGATCCAGATTTAAAAGTTTTTGCCACTCAAGGGAAGTCCTTTCTTATTACCGAAGAACAACAGAAAAAAATAAAATCCCTTCCAGAAATCGAAATCTTTAGTAAAATTATTGAAGAACGCGTTTTATTTGTTTTTGATGGAAAAGAGCAAATCACCTATTTAAAAGGCGTTGATTCAGATTTTACCAATGGAAACCAACTTTCAAAAAGTCTTTTTAACGGACAATGGTTACAACCTAATACTACGCAAGCCGTTATTGGTTATGGTATTTCACAAAAATTGTCAGTGGGTTTGTATGATTTCAACAACCCTTTAGAAGTATATGTCCCCAAACCAGGAAAAGGAAATATCGAATCAGAAGAGCAAGCCTTTAATAAAGAATTTTTAATTCCAGTCGGAATTTATGCGGTTAGCGAAGAATTAGACAGTAAGTATGTGTTTGTCAACTTAGATTTAGCGCAAGAATTAATGGGCTTTCAAACCAATCAAGTTACGGGTATCGAAATCAAAACAACTCTAAATTCTGATAACGACGCCTTAATCACCAAAATAAGATCTGTTTTCAACAATCAAGTTTCGGTGAAAACCCGTGAAGAACTCAATTCGACCTTGCACAAAATGCTCAATACCGAGAACATTGCGGTCTATTTAATATTTACCCTGGTAATTATCGTAGCACTTTTCAATCTGATTGGCGCTTTAATCATGATCATCATTGAAAAAAAGCACAACTTAAAGACACTTCTTAATTTGGGAGTAGAAATTCGTGATGTAAAGAAAATCTTCCTTTTTCAAGGATTGATGTTAAGCTTTTTTGGAGGATTAATTGGCTTGACTTTGGGCGCACTTGTCGTGTACTTACAGCAACACTATAGCCTTATTATGATTACCGATTCGTTGCCTTATCCTGTAGTGTTTGAAGTGAAAAACCTTCTATTGGTCTTGGCAACAATAACGATTTTGGGTTTCCTAGCTGCTTTAATCGCCAGTAGTAGAGTGAGCAAGAAATTGTTGGTTTAAACAAATTGATAATCAGCATACATTTCCTGAATTTCGTCCAATGCTTTGAATAAACTTTCAGGATCTTCTAAGGTAACCAATCGCAAGCGGTGTTCTTTGAAGTTGGAAACTCCTTTGAAATAGTTGGTATAGTGACGACGCATTTCTACAATTCCGAGTCGTTCGCCTTTCCAATCCATCGACCAGGTTAAATGATTGCGCGCGGCTTCCACTCGATCGCTCATTGTTGGTGCGGCCAAATGTTCTCCTGTCTTAAAATAATGTTTGATTTCGTTAAAAATCCATGGATAACCAATCGCAGCGCGACCAATCATCATTCCGTCTAAACCGTATTTGTTTTTGTATTCTAAGGCTTTTTCGGGCGAATCGATGTCGCCGTTGCCAAAAATGGGCATCGTAATTCTCGGATTTTCTTTCACGCGTTGAACATGTGACCAATCAGAATGACCTTTATACATTTGCGCTCGCGTGCGGGCGTGCACCGTCAATGCTTGTACACCAATATCTTGCAACCGTTCGGCTACCTCATCAATATTGATTGAATTTTCATCCCAACCCAAGCGGGTTTTTACCGTAACCGGAAGGTTGGTTCCTTTGATGACCGCTTTTGTCAAACGAATCATCAAATCGACATCTTTTAACACTCCCGCTCCAGCACCTTTGCATACCACTTTTTTTACAGGACAACCAAAATTGATGTCAACCAAATCCGGATTTACGGCATCGACAATGCGTGATGATAGTTCCATCGCCTCTTCGTCGCCACCAAAAATCTGTATTCCAACAGGGCGTTCATAATCGAAAATGTCGAGTTTCATTTTGCTTTTCACGGCATCGCGAATCAATCCTTCGGAGGAAATGAATTCGGAGTACATCAAATCGGCGCCGTGCAATTTACACAATCTACGAAACGGCGGATCGCTCACGTCTTCCATGGGCGCAAGTAAGAGTGGAAAATCGGGTAAAATGATGTTGCCTATTTTGGGCATTTTTGATTTATTTTGTGCAAAGATAGAAAAATTAAAAAGTAAAATTTTGAACCATTAAGGTATTAAGTACATTAAGTCTTCATTTTCTTAATTCCTTAATGGTTTAAAAAAAATTACTTTCAAAAGTTTTGCATTATATTTGCACACTAGTTCCTAATTTACTAGGGTTTTGCGTTAAGGATTGAAGCATTGTTTGAGCTCTTTTTTGTTGGAGCTTGCGGAAACAAAAAAAGCGAGTGCGAAAAGCCTGACCTGATCGTTAAAAACAAGTTGGTACAACGCAGTTTTTACGCATCGGGTAACGCCCACAAAAAAACGAAGAAAAACAGCATGAAAAATATCAGAAATTTTTGCATTATTGCTCACATTGACCACGGGAAAAGTACCTTGGCGGACCGACTTTTGGGCGCCACTCAAACGGTAACGGCTCGTGAGGAAAAAGCGCAGTTGTTGGACAATATGGATTTGGAGCGGGAACGTGGCATTACTATTAAAAGTCATGCCATTCAGATGGAATACAAATACAAAGGCGAAGATTATATTTTGAACCTAATTGACACTCCGGGTCACGTTGATTTTAGCTACGAAGTATCGCGTTCGATTGCCGCGTGTGAAGGAGCGTTGTTGATTGTAGACGCCGCGCAAAGTATTCAGGCTCAGACGATTTCTAACTTATATTTGGCTTTGGAAAACGACTTAGAAATCATTCCGGTGTTGAACAAAGTGGATTTGCCTAGTGCCAATCCCGAAGAAGTAAGCGACGATATTATTGATTTGTTGGGCTGTAAATTGGAAGACATTATACACGCTTCTGGTAAAACCGGATTTGGTGTTGAAAATATATTGGCGGCGATAATCGAAAAAGTACCGGCGCCAAAAGGTGTGCAAGACGAGCCATTGCAAGCGTTAATTTTTGATTCACATTACAATCCGTTTCGTGGTATTGAAGTTATTTTTCGGGTAAAAAATGGTGAAATTAGAAAAGGTCAGAAGATTAAATTCATGGCCACTGGCAACGAATATTTTGCCGACGAAGTAGGCACGTTGAAATTGAATCAGGTTCCTAAAAATGTAATTTCTACCGGTGATGTGGGTTATTTGATTTCGGGAATTAAAGAGGCGAAAGAGGTAAAAGTGGGCGACACGATTACCGATGCGAAAACGCCTACGACGAATATGATTAAGGGTTTTGAGGATGTAAAACCGATGGTTTTTGCCGGAATTTACCCAGTTGATACCGAAGATTACGAAGATTTGCGTTCATCGATGGAGAAATTGCAATTGAACGATGCGTCGTTGGTGTTTACTCCGGAAAGTTCGGCTGCTTTGGGATTTGGTTTTCGATGCGGATTTTTAGGAATGCTGCATTTGGAGATTATTCAGGAGCGATTGGAGCGCGAATACGACATGACGGTTATCACTACGGTTCCGAACGTTTCGTATTTGGCGTATACTAAAAAAGATCCTGAAACACCATTTGTAGTGAACAATCCTTCTGATTTGCCCGAACCTTCGCGTTTGGACCGAGTGGAAGAACCTTATATTAAAGCTACGATCATTACTAAATCGGATTTTGTGGGTAACGTAATGAGTTTGTGTATTGAAAAACGCGGAGTCATAACCAATCAAACCTATTTGACGACGGAGCGTGTGGAATTGAATTTCGACATGCCGTTGGCGGAAATTGTATTTGATTTTTACGACCGATTGAAAACGGTTTCCAAAGGATATGCGTCGTTTGACTACTCGCCTATTGGAATGCGAACGTCTAAATTAGTGAAATTGGATGTATTGTTGAACGCTCAAACTGTTGATGCTTTATCAGCCTTGATTCACGAAGACAATGCCTACAATATTGGTAAAAAAATGACCGAGAAATTACGTGAGTTGATTCCGAGACAGCAGTTTGACATTCCGATTCAAGCTGCGATTGGTGCGAAAATCATCGCGCGTGAAACCATCAAAGCTTTGCGAAAAGACGTTACCGCCAAATGTTATGGTGGAGATATTTCTCGTAAACGAAAACTGTTGGAAAAACAGAAAAAAGGTAAAAAGAGAATGCGTCAGGTTGGAAATGTAGAGATTCCGCAAGAAGCGTTTATGGCGGTGTTGAAACTAAACGATTAAGAAGTACGAAATAAGACATACGAGGTACGAAGTATGAAAGATTGCGTCGTTTCCCGAAAAGTCGCGACAAGCTCTCGCAATGACATAGAGAAACCCAATGGCGAAAGTTGTTGGGGTTTTTTTTGAACCATATAAGGCATTTAAGGACATAGAAGAGATCTTAAATGACCTTATTTCTCTTACCTGATGAAAAGTAAAGACGGACTGCAGTCCGTCTCCTTTATTAATATCTCAATCAAGTTGGGTTTTTTATTTTTGAACCATATAAGGCATTTAAGGACATAGAAGAGATTTTAAATGACCTTATTTCTCTTACCTGATGAAAAGTAAAGACGGACTGCAGTCCGTCTCCTTTATTAATATCTCAATCAAGTTGGGTTTTGTTTTTGAACCCTATAAACATAAGAGAAAC
>CAIUWH010000117.1 GCA_903902795.1 uncultured Bacteroidota bacterium | reverse complement strand
TTTTTAACACACTGAATCTTAGTTTTTTGGAAGCTCAACTTTACTCTTTCTTTACATGGTAATTCCGTTTTTGATGTTTTGAACAGGATTTCTTAACACATCAAATGCCCTAGCCCGGACCTGCCTGCCGGCAGACAGGTAGAAGCGGCATCCTCCGATGGACAAAAAACAAAGGCTTTGCCTGTAGTTTTTGCCAATCGGAGATACAGCGAACAGCCGGAAATAGCTTCAAATAAAAAAACCTCCGAAAATCGAAGGTTTAATCATGCAACAAATAGTGCTTAAAAACAGTAGTTTGTGACTACGCTATTCGAAACGAATGGTTTTAGAGGGTGAAATCTTGGTGATAATATATGATGGAATCAGCAAAACCAATAAACAGGTGAGAACAGTACCCACATTCAAGGCTAGAATATACAGTAAATTAATATCAACAGGCGCAACATTTACGTAATAACTTTCGGGATTAAGTTGTATGACTTTAAAGTGTTTCTGAATGAACAGTAATCCGATTCCGATGGCATTTCCCCACAACAATCCTCTCAGCAGTAAGTAAAACGCATTGTAAAGAAATATTTTACGAACAGCCCAATTGTCGGCACCCAACGACTTTAATATTCCGATCATTTGAGTACGTTCTAAAATCAGTACCAATAAGGCCACAATCATATTTATCGTAGCTACGACCGTCATTATGATCAGGATAACCAAAATATTGAAATCGAACAATTCCAACCATTCGAAAATGTAAAAGTATTTTTCGGTAATGGGTTGAACATTTAAATTCGACGAAATGGATTGGTATACCTCATTGGATTTGGACTGAATTTTTGAAAAATCATCAATAAAAACTTCAAACGAACCCACTTGATTAGCATCCCATTTATTAATCATTTGCAAGTGACGAATATCTCCCAACACTATCGAAGAGTCAAATTCTTGAAAACCCGAGTCGAATAAACCTACTATAGTAAATCGCCTTGATTTAGGCATTGGATTTCCGTCTTCGCGTTTGAAAAACACATTAAACGAGTCGCCCAGTTTGAGATTCAATCGGTTGGCCAAGAACTTTGAGATTACAATCTCGGTGTTTAATATTCCTTTTAGATTGGGAGTTTTACCTGCTACAATGAACTCGTTTATGTTTTCCCAATCAAAATCATTTCCAACACCTTTAAACAAAATCCCTTCAAAAGCGGTTTCGGTTCGGATGATGCCTGTTTTGGAAATTACACCTTGCACGTGCTTAACGCCTTCTACATCGGTGAACTTAGGGTAAAAATTCTGATTGATAGATAGTGGCGTCACACTTACGTCGGATTGATTCCCCGAATAATTAGAAATGATCAAATGCCCGTTGAATGCACTAATTTTCTGGCGTATTTTTTGCTGTAGTCCAATACCTGTACCAATCGAAATAATCATCATGATTACACCTATGGCTACTGCGGCTATGGCAATTTTTATTATTGGTGCAGAAATACTACTTTTATGCTCTTTGGAGTTAAAAAGTCGTTTTGCAATGAAATAAGATAGGTTCAAAGTATCATTTAATTTGCAACAAATATACAGAAAGTTTTTACCACAGATTACACAGATTAACGCAGATTAAAAATCGTTTTATGAAATATCCTTTTGAAAGAAGTGCACTCCTAGTTGCTTTATTTGTCTTTGGTTCTTGTGGAGCCAAAAAACTGGTAGCTACCGAAAAAGAAGCGGTGCAAAAAAAACCAATTTTTGAATTTACCTATAAAATGATCAAGGAAGTTTTTCCAGGCGCCAATGATTACGCAAACTATTTACCTTTGTTGGAAGGAAAAAAAGTAGGCATCGCAACCAATCAAACCGGCATCATTCAGGCTTCACGATTGGAAACATCTTCTGAGGAAAAAGATGTTAGCATTGTTGATTTTCTTTTAGCAAAAAACATCTCTGTTCAAAAGATATTTGCACCTGAACACGGTTTTCGAGGAAATGCCGATGCCGGAGAACTTATCAAAGACGGAAAAGACACCAAAACTGGCTTGCCTATTATTTCTCTTTATGGAAACAACAAAAAACCTAAACCCGAACAGTTAAACGGACTTGATGTTATGGTTTTTGATTTGCAAGATGTAGGCGCGCGTTTTTACACCTATATCTCTTCCTTGCATTATATAATGGAAGCCTGTGCAGAAAACAATATTCCACTTATCGTTTTGGACAGGCCGAATCCGAATATAGGCATTGTTGACGGACCAATGCTCGAAAAAGAATTTACCAGTTTTGTCGGCATGCATCCCATTCCACTCTTGCATGGCATGACGATTGGCGAATATGCCCAAATGATTAACGGTGAGAAATGGCTTAAAAACGGAATTCAATGTAATCTAAAAGTCATTAAATGTCTGAACTACAATCGTGAAAGTGTATACAGTTTGCCTGTAAAACCGTCTCCGAATTTACCGAACGACCAATCCATAAACTTATATGCGAGTTTATGTTTGTTTGAAGGAACTAATGTAAGTGTAGGTCGTGGAACGGAGACTCAATTTCAAATATATGGTTCACCATTTTTGCCAAACAGTGGCTTCAGCTTCACTCCAATTCCAAATTTTGGAGCAAAAGACCCTACTTATAAAGACCAATTGTGCTATGGCGAAAATTTAACTACGATACCAAAGGTGAACAAATTGGAATTGAAATGGTTGATTAAAGCGTATAACACAACTTCAGATAAATCGAAGTTCTTTAACGACTTTTTTACCAAATTAGCAGGAACTAAAAATCTTCAACAACAAATAATTGATGGCGTTTCTGAAACTGAAATCCGTAAGTCGTGGGAGAAAGGATTGAATGATTTTTTGGAAATGAGAACGAAATACTTACTCTATTCTTAAATAGCGACTTCAATCGTTGGATTGATTAAAAGCAATTCATCGACAAAGAGTTGTTTCTCTTTGGGCGAAATATAAATCTCATCAAATTTATTGTATTTGACCGCGATTCGGTCCATGGATAAAGCGGGAGAACTCAAAATACTTGACGTTTTTTCTATTTTTCGAATCTTCTCAATGTCAATTTTTTCGTTTACGATAAACATGCATTTAATTACTAATTGTGCATCGTTAATTATGTATTGTGTTGTTTTGGAGAAAAATACGATGACTGCAGCAACAAGAACAATTCCGAGATAACCCAGCCAATCACCGTTTATCATTCCTATTATACTTCTATACATCGGATACAAAAGCACTAATCCGAACCACCAGTCTATTTTTGAGGTAAATACTTTCATATTACAACGGTAATTTTTCTTTCATTTTTTCCACAATATTATACGCTGCTGGACAAATCGCTACATTTTTCAATGTCAAATCAGAAATTTGCTGGAACTTTTTTCGGTCGGTATGTGGAAATTCTCGACACGCTTTCGGACGCACATCGTAGATCAAACATTTATTATCCGATTCTAAAAACGTACACGGAACACTTTGCAATACATAATCACTATCTTCATCCATACGCAAATACTGCTCAATAAACTGTTGTGGTTTTTGCCTGAAGTGTTTTGAAATTCGCTCAATATCGGCTGAAGTAAAAAGTGGCCCAGTGGTTTTGCAACAATTTGCACAAGTTAAACAATTGGTCCGTTTGAACTCGGCTACATGCAATTCTTCCATTACATAATCCAAATTCTTAGGCGTTTTCTTTTTTAGCTTATCAAAATACTTTTTGTTTTCGATATGCTTATCTTTGGCGAGTTTTTCGAGTTCGTTTAATGGTGGTTTCAATGTTTTGTTTCAGGTTTCAAGTTTCAAGTTCATCGTGCAAATTTAAACTTTTAATAAACAACTATAATCGAGTTTAATGTTGTTTAACATTGTTTAATTTTGTGTCCTTTACAACTACAAATTTAAACCTTTAAACAGCTTTCAACTTCAAAGAACATGAAACTTGAAACTTGAAACCTGAAACTTAATAAAAAATGTTAGATTTATTCGGACGCGCCATCCTCGATTTCCAAACTAATAACGCACCTGAAAACCTCATCACCGAAACCACTATTTCGGAAGCCGATGAAATGGATGTGGCTTATCTCTTTCGCTCCTATAACGAAATGCCAAAATTGGAAAAGAAAGCACTGCAACTTTCGAAAGGTAAAATTCTAGATGTCGGATGTGGCGCCGGAAGTCATAGTTTACATTTACAAAAAAAAGGCTTTGAAGTCACTTCTATAGATATTTCTGAAAACGCAATCCAAGCATGTCAATTACGTGGAGTGAAAAATGCTCGCGTTCAAAACGTGCTCGACATACACAACGAAACCTTCGATACAATTTTGCTATTGATGAACGGAACCGGAATTTTCGGTACTTTAAGTCAAACAGCAACTTATCTTCAAAAATTAAAGAGTTTGCTTGCGCCAAACGGACAAATTCTCATCGATAGTTCCGACATTATTTATATGTTTGATGAAAACGAAGATGGAAGTATTTCTGTCCCAGCCGATCGTTATTACGGCGAACTCATCTTTACTATTTCGTATAAAAAACAAACCGACGAACCTTTTCCATGGCTGTACCTCGACTACAATACGCTGCAAAACGCTGCGCACGCCAATGGTTTGCAATGTGAATTAATTCAAGAGGGCAAACATTATGATTATTTGGCAAGGTTATTTCTCAGCAACTAATTATTTCACCAACAACGGAATTGTTTTAGAGTGCACATCTGCTTTAAATATCAAATAATACACACCCGAATTCAAATCAGAAAGATCAATTTCAACAGAACCACTTTGTAGTGCGTCATCATTGAAATATAGATTTCCAACAATTTTGCCTTCTATGTTTACAATTTCAGCCGAAACTTTCATCAAGGCATTCAATTCAAAATGTAAGGTAGCGACAGAAACAATCGGATTTGGACTCACACTAATGGATTGCAACCAATTTACTTCAAAAGTATCCGAACCCAATGCTAAATTAACAAACGTTACGGTATTGTTTCCCGAATTTGGTATTCCAAGAACATTATCAACTGTATTTACAAAAATATCCGCAGGATTGCTCAATCCGGTTGCAACCGAAACCGGTGCATTTGCAAAAGCACTATCGTAACGCAACACATTTTGACCGCCCCAAGTAGAAATGTAATAATTACCTGCTGCGTCGCGCGAAATACCATCAATATTGCTGCTTGTTGTAGTAATTAAAGTTGTAACAGCAAACGATGTCAAATCTATTGCTTTAATCGGTGCATTCGATCCCCAATTTGCAAACACGCAGCGGTTATTGGCTCCATCAAAAACAATTCCATTTGGCGATTGCACTAGTCCCGTCGCTATTGTTGAAAAGGTAGAAGTTGCAATTACTATTTTATAAATCTTTTTACCACTAAAATCGGTTGCATATAAATTGCCCGAATTATCGTGAGTAAGACCATTCAAAAAAGTAGCCCCAACATTCACATTAAAAACATTCGTTCCAGTAGCCAACGAATAACCTCTAACCGAGGCTCCGTTACAACAGTACAAAACATCACCAACGATTTCTATGCCATATGGCCCAGAACCGGTTAGCGTTGCAAAAACCGTTAGTACGCCAGTGCTACTTCTCGCTAAGACCTGATGCGAAGTTGTATTGGCCACCAGCCATCTGGAGTTGGCGTAATCGTATTCAACACTCTCCGGACCGCTATAGGCCTGAGAAAACAAAACTCCTGAAGTCAGTAGAGCAAGTAACGTAGTAATTTTTTGCATGGGTTATTTTTTTGTAAATATATAAAAATCAACGAAGAAAAAAAGGTATTTATAAATGTTGGTGGTTTTGGTAGGAGAAGCAAGATCCCGCTTTTCACTCCAAGCTTTTTGGCATCCCACTTTTTTGTAGGTTTTCCTCAAGCTTCCGTTGGTCGCTTTGGTAAATCTACAAAAAATAAGTGGGCTGCTGCAAAAGGCTTTTCATTGCAATCGGGGCTAGTTGAGCAAACAGTGTTCAGTGTTCAGTGTTCAGTGTTCAGAAGGCAGAAGGCAGAATGCAGAATGCAGAATCGCTCTTTATAACGTCTTTCCCGCGAAGACGGGAATCCAAACATTGAAAAGTGGATTCCCGCCTCCGCGGGAAAGACGTAGCAGTGGCACATTAAAAATCTGTTACAATCTGCGTTCCAAAAAAATTACCTTACAATCAAATCCGTCGTATTCAAAATATCTTCCAAAGCGCTGTACAACACATCCAAATCGGCTTGCGTATTGTACATATTCATCGAATACCGCAGATATACTTTTCCGTTTAACGGCATTACTGGAACTTGAATTTTATATTGATTATACAATACTTCTTTCAACTCAATGGGTTGTTCAGTGCATACTGGTATACTCGCCATTTGTGCCAAAAATTCACTTGTAATCGGGCAAATCGGTTGCGTTTGAAGTAAGTCACAAAAGCGTTGGTAGTTGTCAAAAACCAATTTTCTACTGGCTGCGTACTTCTCTTTCCAGTTGTTTTCTTTTAAAAAAGCAATGACTTTCGGCGTACACAAATAAGCTGAATGGTCGTTGGTTCCTTGGTATTCATGGTAATCTAAAAATCGGCTCTCACTGGGAAACAAACTCTCATAACCCCAACTTACCACGAGCGGATCTAAAGTGGCTTGGAATTCTTTTTTCACATACAAAAACGAACTTCCTTTCGGAGCCAACATCCATTTGTGTAGTGTTCCCGTATAGTAATCCGGATTCAAATCGGCCAGATTCAAATCGATATGACCCGGAACGTGAGCACCATCGATAATCGTTATTAGTCCTAATTGTTGTGCTTTTTCACAAATTTCTTTCACCGGAAAAATCAAAGCCGTGGAACTCGAAATATGATTGAGGAAAATTACTTTGGTTTTCGACGAGTAACCTTTCCAAAATTCTTCTAAAATCTGTTCTTTCGAAACAATGGGTAAAGAAATCTCTTGCCGAATGTACTTCGCACCCGATTGTTTACAGTAGAAATTCCACGTTCGATCCATCGCACCGTATTCATGATTCGTACTCAGAATTTCGTCTCCAGGTTGCAAATGCAAACTCCGCATAATGGTATTTACCGCAAAGGTCGGATTGGGTGTAAAAAAGAAATCGGCTGCTTCACAACCTAAAAATTCCGCCAGCGGTTGTTTGGCTTCTTTGAGATAAACTGGCAATTTCTTTTGAATAAAATTAACTGGTTCGGCTTCCAATTCTGCCTGAAACCTTTGATACTCTTCAAACACCACTTTCGGGCACGCGCCAAACGAGCCGTGGTTTAAAAAGGTAATTTGATCGTCGAGTAAAAAATGTGATTTCATGTTTTTTTTATTTAAAAAAGTACAGCGGGCTTTACGTCAATTATTTTACATTGAGAGAGTAAATATTGTATTTTATAAAATTAATTATTTGACACAAATTTCACGAATTGTCACGAATTAATTTGTGTTAATCTGTGAAATTTGTGTTGAAAATTTACAGCACTAAAAATGAACCTTTATACACTTGATGTTTACAAAAAAAATCCCATTCAATTGGAATGGGATTTTGTGTTTATTACTTAAAAATTTTACTGAATCGGAATCGTCAACAAATACTGCGTTCTCACCGTGTTTCCGTTTAGGCTACCTGGAATCCAATTTGGGGAACGTTCCATTACTCGAATCGCTTCGTCACCTGTCCCGTGGCCAACATCGGCTAACACTCCAATTTCAGTTAGCTTTCCGTTTGGTTCTACCACAAACGAAACCAATACGTTTTCTTTTAATCCTTTTACCTTAGGCTTTTTGAAATTTCTCTTGATGAACGTATTTAGTGCTTCGCTTCCTCCGTTAAATTGCGGCTTGATGGTTACGTCATCGGTGCTGTAAATGGTTTCTTGAGCAGTATTTGTTTGTGTTGTCTTTATCGCAGGTGGCGACGCACCAGTCGTTTTCTGCGCTAATCCCAATTGTACTGCAAACAAGAGCGCCATTACTATATTTTTTTTCATTTGATTCATTTTTTTTAATACCTCTACAATTGCAATGCCAAAAATTATGGAATATTCAAATATTTATGGGTTTGCAACGATACGCGCCATTTTGGGTTGTTCATTACATAATCGACTATTAATGGCGTCATTTCTTCTTTTTTGCTCCATTCGGGTTGCAAGAATAAAATCGCATTCGGATTTACTTTCGCCGCTTGTTCTTCTGCAAAAATAAAATCGTGTTTGTTGTAAATGATGACTTTGAGCTCGTTCGCAATCGAATACGCGCCGTCAACGGGTAATTTATTTTTTTTGGGAGAAAGACAAAACCAATCCCACGTTCCCGTTACCGGATAACACCCTGAGGTTTCAATATGCACTTTTAAATCTTGCTCCTTTAATTTCTGTGTCAGTAGCGACATATCCCAAGTTAAGGGTTCGCCACCCGTAACAACAACGGTATCGGCGTATTTTTTGGCATTGGCCACAATGATATCCGTTTGAGTTGGCGGATGCAATTCGGCGTTCCAGCTTTCTTTTACATCGCACCAATGGCACCCAACGTCACAGCCACCGATTCTGATGAAGTAAGCAGCTGTTCCGGTGTGAAATCCTTCACCTTGAATAGTATAGAACTCTTCCATTAACGGAAGCATTTCTCCTTTTTCGACGGCGAGTTGTATTTGTTTTGCTAACATTTTTTTGGTCTAGTTGGCAAAGATAAACATTTTGAAAATGAAGTTGATTTATTTAGGATTACTTCTTCTTAATTTTAAAATATCCTTCCCTGCTGTATTTTCAAATTTGATGATACCAAAATCTTTAGCTGACCATGTTTTAGAGGGAATTGAATGATCAGGATTGCTTCGGTCAGTATATTCTTCACCATATTTGTGAAGCGTGATTGAACTGGATACTTCATCAATTTTAAAAGTGGTGTAGGAAGTCACAAATAAGAAATCAACACAACTTGATTGTTGTATTGTAAAATAATTAGCTTTAGCTACGATGCTTTCATAGCCATTAGCTGGGCAATTATCATCGTATTCAAAAACAACAGCACTATTTCTTTTAATTTCAACAAAATCATTCCCTTTCTTTTCTAAAATAAGAAGGGGTAAATTAAAGTGTGTGCCAGAAGCATTGTCTTTCTCTGAATTTTTTTCTAAAACTACTACTTTGTATTTTTTAGTTTTTAAATCCAACTGAATAGCGTCATGTGTATAATAACCTTTCGAGTACTCTAATTGCTTTTCTGAATTCGTTTTATTGGTTTTAGATTCAATAAAATTTTCACGCCATGATTGTTCTTTTTCATTTTCAGAATAATCATTTACTTGTATTGAATCAATTAATTTCCATTGGTTTGAAGTTGTTTCAAATGTATAAAGCTCTTCTTTAAATTTCTCTTTTTGATAATAAACAGGATCGCCTTTTGGATTATAATCTAAAAAAGCTGGTGGAATTAAATAAGCATAAATAGTAAAATTGTTTTTTATATTTTTACTATCTAGCTCATTAATTTTTATGCTCTCACTATTGTTTGAATCTTTCGGAATTAAGTAGAACATCAAATTGCCAAAATTGTTCCCGTTTTTTGGGTTATAAATACAACCATAATCAGCGGTTACGTAAAAACTCTGTTGAAAGGAATATTCACTACACTTTAAAAGCGGATCAAAATTTAGGTGTTTGATTACTTTTTTAGTACTTATTTTGCTTGTGTTATTTTGAACTTCTTTCTTCTTACAACTAGTAAATACCAAAAAGGACACAATGAAAATGCTACTTAGATATATCTTCCGATTTATCGACATTTATTATAATTTATTTGTGAAATTTATAGGGCGAAAATAACCTTTCCAACCGGCATGTGCAACCAATGCTCCTCCAGTTCTTTTATAAACTGCAGTTCTAGAGCATCCTTTTCCAGCAAAACCACCGTTCGCTTTATTTGTAGCTTCATCAGCACTGCCAATTGCGCCGATTGCCTCCAAAATGGTTACTAAGTCTTTTGTTCTATTGTAATTGTATACGATTCCGGTATGACCCGTTCCGTTTACACCTGGTTTTCTCCAAACAAAAATATCACCTCTTTGCGGTATAAAATCGGCTTTATCACTACCTGCTACAAAATTAATATTATTACTTCCAATAGCATTTCTAAATTTGGTTTGTGTAGTCATGCCATCTGTGCTAATTGCTTTTAAAGTGGGCATCACTCCTAACTTAAATAAATAAATACCAACAGTTTCTGAGCAGTCTAAATTTTTAAGACCTTGGCTATTTAAAGATGATCGTTCTCCTATTTGACTATAAGGAATGTGTTGATCAACTAATTCTTTCATTTCATCTAGAATCCCCTTCTGATTAATAGGCGGAACAACAACTGGAGGAACAGCAACATTACTTGTTTTACCTTTTGTGCAAGCATTTACATTAAAAATAACAATGCATTTTTTCAAATTTTCCCATCTGTGTTCTCTTGACGGAGTTCCTCTATTAATAATATCAACTATAGCGTCAAGGCTTTTTCTGTCAACACCTGCATCTGCATTTTGTTGGCATCTATATTCTTTCCAGTAAGCCATACTTGCAACGGTTCCTTCATTGAGATTATTAATATTATTGGCATCAATATTAATTGTATAAGCTGGATAATCAGCATCGATTCTCTTGTTTATATTTACGTATTTGTCCTTTCCTGTAACTTGAAGAATGCCCTTTCCTCTGTATTTCCAACCATCACCACTGGCAACATCTCCGTTTCCATTTCTGTTAGCATAGGCAATATTAGCGATCATTTCCTGATTTGCACGATTACCATTTTGAGAACTTCTTCCATATTTAAATGCTAACGCATTCGGTCCGTTCGAGGTTTTATTGTATGCTTTTTTTGGATCCAATCTAAATCTTGAAAAATGTACAGGCAAACCTTCTGCGCTATAATTAAGACTTTCGCCAGCACTTACATTGATTCCTGATCCAACTTCTTCCATAACTTGAGCAAAGAAATGCGCTTTTTGCTGACAACTATTGGTTCCAAAAGATGTGCTTGCTGCATTAAACGCATCTGCTATTTGTTTTCTTTTGACATCGGTTGCATCTGGAAAAACTTTTGTTAAATCTTGTATTGTAATTGCTTTATTGCAATTTTGACAACCCGAATTAGTGTTACTAGGAGTTGGCGTAACAGGAGTTGGTATGCCAATAGGAGCTTTTACAGCAACGTTATCACTCGGACTATTAAAAAAAGCATAGACTGTAATATTTTTTGCATTATCTATTCCAGGGAAAACACAAAAAATCTCCCTAAAATCAGATGCTATTTTTGGCTTAGCATGTTTAAAATTAGTTACATCACCGTTGTCGTATTTATAGGCCCATTTTATCTTTAGTAAATCAGCAGGCAGCACTGAATCTGGACTGGCTTTGTATCGATATCGTTCGCCAAGTCTAATTGCACTTACTAAATTTCCGTTTGAATCAAAAGGTCCTTCAACTTTTTTAACTTTTGCCATTGTTTTTATCTTTTTAAGTTAATAGGTTTATAGTTTTGATCTGTATATAACAACACTCCAATAAAACAATCGACCTCAAAGTTATCACAAATAGTACGATTTAGTTTTCTTAAAGATTGGTTAAATTATTTAAAATCAATTTATTATACTACAAAACTTAGGCAATAGTAACAAATTCTATTATCATTTAAGCACGTAAAAACACCCTTTTTTATATGGAAAATACCCTTTTTATTAAAAAACTCGTCCATTACGAACGAGTTTGAATTTTATTTCTCTCTAATATAAACATCAATTGGAACTCCCGAAAAATCCCATTTCTCTCTAATTTTATTCTCCAAGAAACGCTTGTAGGGTTCTTTTACATACTGCGGCAAGTTGGCAAAAAACACAAACTGCGGTGTTGGTGTTGGCAATTGCATGCAGTACTTTATTTTAACATATTTTCCTTTTAGTGCCGGTGGCGGCAGTGTTTCGATGATTTTCAACATATAATCGTTGAATTTTGACGTCGCAATTCGTTGTTTTCTACTTTCGAATACGCGAACGGTTTCTTCTAAAGCTTTAAGCAAACGTTGTTTGGTCAATGCCGAAACGAATAAAATCGGCACATCGGTAAACGGTTCGAGTTCTCTTCTGATTTTGGTTTCGTAATCGCGGGTTGACATGGTGTCTTTTTCGACTAAATCCCATTTGTTTACGAGTATGATTACACCTTTGCGGTTTTTTTCGGCCAACCAAAAAATATTCTGATCCTGACTTTCAAATCCGCGTGTCGCATCGACCAATAAAATAATCACGTCACTGTGCTCGATGGCACGCACCGAACGCATCACCGAGTAAAATTCTAAGTCTTCTTTCACTTTGGCTTTTCTTCGAATTCCGGCTGTGTCGACCAAGTTGAATTCGAATCCGAAACGGTTGTAACGCGTATCTATGGCGTCACGGGTAGTTCCAGCAATGTCAGTCACGATGTATCTATCTTCGCCGATTAAGGCATTGATGAACGATGATTTGCCGGCATTTGGACGTCCAACTACGCAGAAACGCGGAATAGTTTCTTCTTCTTCGGTAGTTTCGGGTAAATCGGGTAATACTTTTACTAATTCATCGAGTAATTCACCGGTTCCGCTTCCACTCATTCCCGAGATGGCAAAATATTCGCCCAAACCTAAATTATAAAATTCAATTGCGTCTTTCTGACGCATCGCATTATCGACTTTATTTACGGCAACCAAAACGGGTTTGGTCACTTTTCGTAATAATTTGGCCACTTCCGAATCCATCGGCGTAATTCCTTCTTCAACATCGACTAAGAAGATGATGGCATCGGCTTCGTCAATGGCAAGTTCGACTTGTTTACGGATTTCAGCTTCAAAAATATCGTCAGAACCTTTGATGTATCCACCGGTGTCGATGACTGAGAATTCTTTTCCATTCCATTCACTTTTTCCGTAATTACGGTCTCGAGTTACTCCACTCACCGAGTCGACTATGGCTTCTCTGCGTTGGATTAATCGGTTAAAAAAAGTGGATTTCCCTACATTCGGTCTTCCAACAATGGCTACAATGTTATTCATAATGATTTTAAAATAAGCTGCAAAGGTAATAAAGTTGGCTGTGGGATGCGGGATGTAAAGTGATATTTTTTAATTTAGTAGTACCAAACCAAACAAACTACAGATTATGAACACTGAAAATTCTATT
Source organism: uncultured Bacteroidota bacterium (assembly GCA_903902795.1). Taxonomy (GTDB): domain Bacteria; phylum Bacteroidota; class Bacteroidia; order Flavobacteriales; family Flavobacteriaceae; genus Flavobacterium. Next base: position 2,499 of record CAIUWH010000117.1, on the reverse strand, counting down.
CAACTACGACTTCGCTTTAGCAAAGATGTTGAGGAAAACATTGATGTCGTTAGGCAAAAATTTGTTGACCATGCGAAAGTCATTTCCCCTGATTTTTTAATGAAAATTAGAAACTACCACATTCAGTTTACCGTTCGTGGAGAAAAGCAACGCTATTGGTCGCCTCATTTGTCGATACAACTGGAAGAAAAAGCGGGAAGTGAAAAAACGGCGACTCATATTCGCGGATTATTTGGTCCGGCGCAGACCATGTGGACGTTCTTTATCTTTTTACACTTTATTGTTGCTGGGGTATTTTTGATTTTTATGATCTTTGCGTTCTCCGATTGTGCGCTTAAACAACCGTTCTTTTCTGATGTGATGGTCATGCTAAGTATGGTAATTTGTTGGGGTTTACTGTACGTTATTGCGCGTCAAACACGAACCAATGGCTACGGTCAAATGGAAGAATTGGAAAAAGAGTATCAGAGAATAATACATTAATTACTATTGATTGTATCCGAATCGTTTCAACTGATACGCACTACTACGCCAGTCTTTGTTGACTTTAACAAACAGTTCGATGTGAATTTGCTTCCCGAAAAATTTCTCTAAATCTTCACGGGCTTGGACTCCTACGCGTTTAAGCGCTGCGCCTTTGTGACCGATGATGATTCCTTTTTGGGTATCGCGTTCGACCATGATAACGGAACGAATTCGGATGATTTTTTCGTCTTCTAAAAACTCTTCTGTTTCGATTTCTACCGAATACGGAATCTCTTTATCGTAGTTGATAAGGATTTTCTCACGGATGGTTTCGTTAACAAAAAAGCGTTCCGGTTTATCGGTTAACGCATCTTTAGGATAATACGCTGGCGAAACTGGGAGAATTTCTAAAATCCGGGCAAACACTTCTTTTACATTGAAGTTTTCGAGGGCAGAAATCGGGTAAATTTCGGCGTTAGGTACTTTTTCTTTCCACAAAGTAATTTGCTCTTCGAGTTGTTCTTGATTGGATTTATCGATTTTATTTAACAGTAATAATACCGGAATTTTAGCGTGGATGATTTTATTAAAAAATGCTTCGTCTTTGAGTTCTTTTTCGCCAATCTCGACCATATAAATCAGGACATCAGCATCTTCAAAAGCAGATTTCACGAAGTCCATCATCGATTTTTGCATTTCGTACGCCGGTTTGATGATTCCGGGGGTATCGGAAAGAATGACTTGGAAATCATCTCCGTTTACAATTCCGAGGATTCGGTGACGGGTGGTTTGCGCTTTCGAGGTAATAATCGACAAACGTTCGCCAATAAAAGCGTTCATGAGGGTTGATTTTCCTACGTTGGGATTACCTATAATATTGACAAATCCTGCTTTGTGTGACATTTTATTTATAATTTATATGCGTTAAACCGAATGTCCACTGGACATTCTCCTCTTAATATCAAATCAATAAAATTGACGAATCCTGCTTTGTGTTCCATAATCTGCATTAATTTTGGCAAAGGTAGGTAACTGGGCTGAATAGAAGAAAGAAAAAGGGCCTTAAAAGTTTTGGATTGCGGTGGAATTGCTTTTCAAATAAGGTAATCGCTAACGTACAGCATGACGAAATGACTGCAAATATATGAGAGAATCCCGATGGCGTGGATTGGTTTCTACTTCGGATTTCGTAGTTCCAACCGCGCATCTGAGTTGGCAATCTTAACCTCGGCCACACCGATCTCTTTTTTCATAACAAACCCCATCACCTACCCCTAAAAAAAAATCAAAAAGCGAACCCAAAGCACCCATCTTGTAGTTTTGTTCGGCAATTGAATCAGTTCACCGAAGCGCACTCGAACAAGGTACGAACAAAGTACGAACAAAGTCCCCCAAAAATGCAATGACCGGACAAAAGCGGACACCCTGGACAAAAGCGGACATTTGTGGACAAAAGCGGACATTGGCGTTGAATTGTGTTGGGGTTAATTATCTTTGCTTTTTGTCATAGAATGCCAGTGTTGTTCTCAAACAAACTATCGCCCCAGCCCAGATAGCAGTGAAAAGCCCGCAAGCGTAAAAAGTAGTTTTTGTTGGCGCACAGAAGCGACCAACGGAAGCTTTTGTAGGACTTACAAAAACACTTTTTAGGCTGAGAACCCTGCCTACCGCAGGCAGGTTGTAACGGATAGCTGGATTAGCTTCAAAAAACACAAAAAAAAAGAGAACCATTGCTGATTCTCTTTGTTTTTAGTAGCAAGTATTACTACAATATCTAACCACCGCTTGGTAAATGACCTGTTAGCAATCTCCCGATTTTATTATTATATCAAAGGGAAATCTGTTTCGAGGCAAAAGTAGTTAATTAATATTTAATCAATTTTATTATTGTTTAAATATGGATTTTTAAATATAAACACCGACAATCTTCACTGCACTAAAGTTGAAACAACTTGAACTTAAATTTTCGTAAAATTTAATTTAACAAGTGTTAAAATAAATATATATTTGCCACATAGTTTTATAAAAATAAGC
>CAIUWH010000116.1 GCA_903902795.1 uncultured Bacteroidota bacterium | reverse complement strand
CAATATTGACTTGTATTCAAAAAAGAGTGCGATTAAAATGCAAGTAAATCTTTGAAAACAGTAAAAAGCTTGCAAAAAATGATATTTCGATGGAGCAGCCTCATTTTAAGGCAATGAATACACGTATGAGAAAAGTGCGTTGGCAAAAGGAAAATAAAGCGGGCCAGCGTTGGCATGAATTCAAAGGCCGGTAGAAATGCAGAAAACTGATTTATCAGGTTTTCTAGCATTTCAACGGAATTTGAAGAGCGCGCTGAAGCATTTTATTTTCCTTGAATTTCTTTGCCTACTTTCTTTTTTCAAGAAAAGAAAGTAGGTCGCCGAAGGCAATGGATCAATTGGATTACGACTAAATTAATAATGTAACGCTTAGTGATTATTGGAGAAGTAATTTCAAAATGACTTTTGCAGGTTCGACTATTTAGGTGAAAAAATAACACAACATTTCAGTATTGGAGTGAAATTGGTGTTAAGCCTAAAAATGATTATGGTATGAACTATAACGTTGAAAATTTCGTTACAGAGTCAGGTCAAACTGTTGGGTGTAAACAAAAATGTATGGTTCAAAAGAACCAAACATTTAATCTATTGCCTGAACAGGTTAAAAATCTAAGGTCTGGTTCCTCAATCGCTTAATCTTCTAATAGTAAGATAAAACCTTTAGTTTTTTGGGTGGAGTCAATTTGAGTACTTTCTATGTTAACTACAATTGTTCCATCAGGAATAAGTTTACTCTTATCACGTTTAATCGGCATTGTCATTCTCCATTCATATCCGTTACTCGGTTCACGGAGTAAGTATGTTTTTGTTTTGTAATACCAATAATTTGCAGTGTCACTACCCATAACCAAATTACTATTTTGTTTAGTTTTAAAATTATTAAAACTGGTTGTCTGACATTTAACGGAAAAAGACAACATCGTGGTAGTAAGAATTAACAAAAATGTCTTCATGGTTATTAGTATTTAATTGTTTTACAATTATTTATAAGTAAATAACTCTTAAATTCACGATAGAGATTCCAATTAAATTGAAGTAAAACCAGCCTTGTTTATTTGGGCTTATTTTCGGAAAACAAATAGGGATCTATTTTTTTCCACATTTCATTTTCGTAGACCGCCAAGATGGCATTCAGTTCAGGAATCGGCGCAGCTTGTGCACCCGGAAGAAGGCCACGCACCAAATCAAGTTTCATCACAATGAACCAAACAAAAGCTTCAATCTCATTTGTTGTCATCGAACCGAGATGCTTCAGATAGAAATCGCACTCGAGTTTATATGCTGCTGCCAATTCGGCTATAATATTATTTCTATCATCTGGTTTACAACGTGTTAATTTTTGTATACAGGCATCTGTTTCCGAATTGTACATTCCGAATTTTGACTTCATACTTTCGTATCCCAATTCTATAGGGTCTTTATCCATTCTGGATGCTGCTGTATGTTTTAAGTTTTAAAGCAGCAGCAATATCATAACGTTGTGCTTTAATAAAACAATGAATTAGGTTGTGAAGATTAACGATAAATTGGTTTTCGTTTTCAATTTCGCTAACTATTAGTTTTTTAGCAACTCGGTTGAGTGATGTTTCGGGGGCAAAAAACAAATCATCCAGTTTTTCTTTTTCCATAATTTCAAAAAGCAGTTCGAGAAGTTCTTTGTCCCGAATCAGCTCTTCGATTTGTTTACCGTCAAGAATAGGATAATATTTGGTTGAATTCAATTGGTCTTCTTTCATTTCTTCTCTTTTTCGTCCT
>CAIUWH010000115.1 GCA_903902795.1 uncultured Bacteroidota bacterium | reverse complement strand
TTTTGAATTTTGAACTATTTTACTATTTTATTACTTATCTTTTACTTCTTGATGTTTCAATACTTTTTACGAAAATTGAAATTAATTCATCGTTTTCTTTAATTGAAACTATTATATTTTGCTCTTCTTTTATATACAATTTTGCTCTTTGAATAATTTTTAAGCAAGAATGAGTCTCTCTTAATTCTTTAAGGACAACTGACATTTTATGGATAAAATCATTTCTTGATTCTGCACTTTGAGCTTCACTGTAATTTAACGATGGAGCTGTTCCTGATCTGACAATTTGTCCCGATAAATGATTTCCGGCCTTTGTTGTTTTTAAATGGTCGGTAACATCTATTATTGTCACTGCAAAGTCAATTAATCTTTCATGTAAATCAAATTTTTTCATGGCTTAAAATAATTTTAATGGTTTATATTTAAATTTCTGAACTACAACTATTTAACTTGAATTACTAAATTCTGAACACTGACCACTACTTTACTCCCGTGCTTCCAAATCCGCCTTCGCCGCGTGAGGTTTCAGATAATTCGGAAACTTGATTCCATTCGGCGCGTTCGTGTTTAGCGATGATGAGTTGGGCGATGCGTTCGCCGTTTTCAATAACGAAATCGTCTTGGGATAAATTTACTAAAATTACTCCAATTTCGCCACGGTAATCGGCATCGATGGTTCCGGGTGAATTGAGTACGGCGATTCCTTTTTTGGCGGCCAAACCACTACGCGGACGTACTTGAGCTTCGTAACCGATGGGTAATTCGATGAACAGTCCGGTTTTGACTATAGCTCGTTCTAATGATTTTAAGGTTATGGGTTCTGAAATATTGGCTCGTAAATCCATTCCGGCTGAGGCAATGGTTTCGTAATTAGGCAGTTCGTGAGCTGATTTGTTGATGATGTTGATGGTCATTCTACGTTTCAATTTTTAAACTGTGCTAAGATAGTAAGGTTTTCTATTTTAATCTAAAATCTCGATTAGAAATCTGATTAAGTTTTGATGTGGATTCGCTTTGCTCATTGTTTTGGAACACAGATGAAACGGATTATGTTTATTCTGTTGTTTTTTGCCACGAATGTTCGAATGATTCGCTTTGCTCAAAGTTAGAACGCGGACCTGCCTACCGGCAGGCAGGTGACGCCGATTAGGCGGATTTTATATTTTGTAATAGATGCTAATGTTATACGTGATTAGAAACCCTTAGGAACGCGATTAATTCAGAAAAATTAAATGAACTTATTTTACGGGTAGGACACAATGTAGAATTTTACTTTACATTTTGATTTGTATAAAATTGGCTGTAATTATAAATAAATGTACACTTTTTGTGTACCTTATTTTATAGTTTGTAATTTAATTTTGTTGTAGTTAAATACGATAACAGCAATGAAAAAGATGTAATTACGGATATACATAAAAATGTAATACATTTATATTTTGAAAATTGCGTTTAATTTGTTCCACTATACAACTTTATAACATGCATAAAATAGCTTTACTACTAATTGTTCTTATTACTAACTACATTTATGCTCAAGAGACTATACAATCGGGCACTCTGAGGAAATCTGAAAAATTTAATTTTATTTTTTCACTTGCATCGGACTTGGTCAGTAAAACAGAAAACTGTTATACATTAAACGTGAGAATCTACAGCCATTCCGATGACGGTCAAGTAAATTTAGTCGCGAATCAAAATGTTATCATCGGTGATTGCACAAAAAAAGCAATTCGAAAGAAGCTTTCTGGAAACTGTTCAAACGCCACCTATAAAAAGGATTACATTATAGGTACTGATAATAACAGTAGGTTTTGTTTGAAAGAACTATTGAAAGATAAAACTATTTATAGTGAATACAAGTATCGTACTACAAAAACAATAGAAACAACGAATTAGTTCGTTGTCATCTTTTTTAAACTTTAGTCATAAGGTTTACAAACCATAAGTTTTACTATCTAAACCAAGTTTTGAAAATTCAAAACTTGGTTTTTTTAAGTATATAGATAACTCATCGTCTATGAAAACTAAATGAAACTCAGTTGAAAAGTATTCTGCCTAACTTGAACCGAAGTTTTATGACTTCTGCCTTCTGCCTTCTTCGTACATCGTACTTCTTACATCGTACTTCTTACATCGTACTTCCTAGCCTTGACCTGCCTGCCTGCCGGCAGGCAGGTGGCAGTGAACTCTTTTGGTGTGAAAGCGTTTGGTTTTTGTTGGTATAAAAAAGCGACCACCGGAAGCTTATTTTTTACCTAGAAAAACCTCGCTTTTGAGCCAAAAAGTGGAACGGACAGCGCGATTAGCTTCTTCTTTTTACAATGCGTAACAACGTTGCTTTTTCGTTGTGGTAAATGAAATAGAGGAAAAATGCCAATAATGCGACTTTGAGGAAATAATTTTCGCGCAGGTACGGAATGTAAAACGATACGGCTGAGAAGACGATGGAAACCGCTAAATAACCTAGAATTTTGGACATGTCGTACGGAATTGGGTATTTTTTTTGTCCCATGCGATAGGAAATGACCATCATGGTTCCGTACGCCGCAATCGTAGCAACTGCTGAGCCGTAATAACTGAATTCTGGAATTAAAAGGTAATTCAATGCCAAAGTAACGAGAGCTCCAATTATAGAAATATATGCGCCGATTTTGGTTTTATCGATAAGTTTGTACCAAACCGACAAATTGGTATAAATTCCGAGGAAGAAATTAGCGATGACGATGAGCGGAACGACTTTAATGGCTTCCCAATAGGCTTCTTGCGGAACCAAAACTTGTTTGATTAAATCAATGAATACGATGACAAAAAGGCAAATGAACGAACCAAAAATGACGAAATATTTTGTAATAGTAGCGTAGGTTTGCTGTGCATTTTCGTTGCTGGCGTGGCTAAAGAAAAAAGGCTCAATGCCAAGAGTATAGGCCGTTCGGAACAATACCATAAACATTCCGATTTTGTAGCACGCGGCGTAGGCACCAATATCGGATTTGGGAACATTGAGTTTTTCGAGTAGGATTTTATCAAAATGCTCGTTGATGGCGAATGCTAAGCCGGCGAGCAAAATAGGAAACCCGTACGTCATCATTTTGCGCCACAACGACCAATCAAATTTCCAATGGAGTTTGAAATAATCGGGGGAAAGAACAATGAATGTGGCTAAACTGGCAATCAGGTTGGAGACAAAAATGTATCCGACCTGAAAATCGGGATAGTAAAAAGTATTGAAAATTCCGTCTGGATTATTCGTGGCAAGTTTCGGCAACGCTAATAAAAAGAAGAGGTTGAGTGACAGATTGACGACGACACTTCCGATTTTAACTACCGCGTAATAGAGCGGCCTTTTTTCGGCTCTAAGTTTGGAAAACGGAATGATAACGAGTGCATCGAGGACTAAAATCCAAATGGTATAAGTAACATATTCTACGTTGATGTTTCCCCAACTAGCAAGCTTATCGCGGTAAAGAAGTGCCAAAACTAAAAACGCCATAGCCGACCAAAACAATGAAATAATGGACGTTGAAAAGACATTCTTTTTATCGGTTTCGGTGTTGAAAAACCGGAAATATGCCGTTTCCATGCCGTACGATAGGATGACATTGAAAAATACCAGCCATGAGAACACAATCGACACGTCGGCAAACTCCTCTGTCGGCAGCGCATGAACGTACAACGGATTGAGTAAAAAACTCAGCATTCGCGGTAATACCGTAGCTAATCCGTAGATTAAAGTTTGTTTGAATAGGTTTTTATAGAGACTCAATTCGGCTTTGTTTGACTGCAGATTTCACAGATTTTCCTGATTCCATCTAAATGTTAGTAAGGCAAAAGTAATTAATTTCTCGGTTTTGCCGACGGATAAGCCAGAAGTTCTTTTTCTTTGATGTCAACGATTTTGTATCGTATAATTTCTGCGCCAATTCTAAATTCTATGATGGCTTCGTTAGGTTTTAATTCGAATTTGGGTTTGGTAATTTCAGGAGCTTTATTCGGGTATTCGTTTTGGGAATCGCCGTCTAGAATCAAGTCAGGATTTTGGGGTTTCGAGTATATTCCGCCCACATATTTAACATTGGATTCGCTCTGAAAAATGGCTTCTTGACCTTGAAAGTAAAGCTTTTCTAGAGTTGTATTTGGCGGCAACGGATTTTTGAACGTAATATGAAAATTAACACCACTACCCGTTTGCTCTTGACCACCAATCCATCTTTGAAAGTATACCGATTCTACTTCGTAGGGCAACGCGGTTCTGATTTCTTTTTGCGATGAACAGCTGATTACTACAAAAACGAACCCATAAAAAATAAGTTTTATTTTTTCCATATTTTTAGGTTAATCCCTCTTTATTAATGGTTTTTACAAAGTGAAATCCTCGTGGCGCATACCCTTGATTATAATAAAACCGATGCGCTTTAAAATTACCGGTGAAGGCATCAAGCACGACGAGGTTGCAATCGGTTTGTTCGGCAAGATCTGAAATATAATCGGTCATGATTTTACCTATGCCTTTTCTTCTATAGTCTGAATGTACGATAAAATTGTCAATTTCGATGTATTTCCCAGACCAAAGTTTGATTCCGCTCCAAAATCCGGTTAAACCAATGCAAATACCGTGCTCAAAAATGGCGAGTTGTTTGTAGTTGTGTGGAATCATTTCAAGCAGGTACGAATGGTACTTTTCGGATGTGATTTCGGGATATAGTTGCTGAATGATGTCGAGTTGCTCGATCATTTCGTCCAGTGTAGTTAGTTCTTTAGTCTCCACTTTTTTGAGGATAAAAATAAAAAAAAGAGGCCACTTTCGCGGCCTCTTTCGGTATAATATTTTGAAGTAATTTAAACGTATCTAAAATTATCCTTTTAACGCTTCTGCTCCACCTACAATCTCTAAGATCTCGTTAGTAATTGCAGCTTGACGCGCTTTGTTATAGGTTAACTTTAGTTGATTTCTCAATTCGGTTGCGTTGTCTGTGGCTTTATGCATGGCGGTCATACGCGCTCCGTGCTCTGATGCAAATGAATCGCGGATCGATTTGTACAGTTGCGTTTTTAGCGATTTTGGAATCAACGTCAATACGATTTCTTCTTTACTTGGTTCGAAAATATAATCTACTGAAGAAGAAGTGGTTTTCGATGCAACCGGAGCTAAAGGCAAAAATTGTTCGGTTTGAACGATTTGAGTAGCAGCATTTTTAAATTGGTTGTACACAATTTCGATTTTATCGTATTCACCTGAAATAAACAACTGAGTTAATTCGTCTGCCAATACCGCAACAGTATCAAAAGTCAAATTGTCAAAAACCGAAGTCTGATTGCTGATTACCGAATGTGTTTTCTTTAGAACATCGTTTCCTTTTTTACCAATAGAATAAATATCTACCGTTTTTCCAGGATATTGTTCGGCAATGCTTTTGGCTTGTTTGATTACATTCGTATTGAAAGCACCTGCCAAACCTCTGTTCGAAGTAATTGCCACCACTAACACTTTCTTGATTTCGCGTTGTGTTGTATAACTTCCTCCTACTTCGCCTTCTAAAGTGGAACTCAGGTTTTGAAGTAATTCGGTTAATTTTTCGGCATAAGGTCGCATCGCTGTAATGGCATCTTGTGCCTTTTTCAACTTTGCAGCAGAAACCATTTTCATCGCCGATGTAATCTGCATCGTTGACTGAACGGAAGTAATTCTATTACGGATTTCCTTTAAAATTGCCATTTTTATTATTTAAAATTATAAATTTTGAATTATAAATTATGATTACTCATTTAAAATTTATAATTCAAAATTTAAAATAATTTTAATTATATTTTGCTGAAATTTCTTTCGCTGCTTTCTCTAAAACGTCAGTAATCGTATCATCTAATTTACCGGCTTTTAAAGCATTAAGAGTATCTCTGTGCTTGTTGTTTAAGTATTCGATATAATCGTTTTCGAATTCTTTTACTTTATTCACAGGAACATTTCTCAACAAGTTTTTAGAACCTGCATAAATGATAGCAACTTGATTTTCTACGGTATACGGATCGTTTACGGCTTGCTTTAAAATTTCAACGTTACGTCTTCCTTTTTCGATTACGTTTAAAGTCACGGCATCCAAATCAGATCCAAATTTCGCAAATGCTTCTAATTCACGGAATTGTGCTTGGTCTAATTTTAAGGTACCAGCAACTTTTTTCATCGATTTAATCTGAGCATTTCCACCCACACGAGATACCGAAATACCTACGTTAATCGCTGGACGAACTCCCGAGTTAAATAAATCACCATCTAAGAAAATTTGTCCGTCGGTAATCGAAATTACGTTAGTTGGAATATATGCAGAAACGTCACCTGCTTGTGTTTCGATAATTGGTAAAGCGGTTAATGAACCACCACCTTTTACGATTCCTTTTAAGTTGTCTGGTAAATCGTTCATGTTTTTAGCGATATCATCATCAGCAATCACTTTACACGCTCTTTCTAATAAACGAGAGTGTAAGTAGAAAACGTCTCCAGGATACGCTTCACGACCTGGTGGTCTTCTTAACAAAAGTGTCACCTCACGATACGCAACAGCTTGTTTTGATAAATCATCATAGATAATCAAAGCTGGACGACCTGAATCACGGAAGTACTCACCAATTGCAGCACCTGCCATTGGAGCGTATACTTGCATTGGAGCTGGATCGGAAGCATTAGCAGCTACAATTACCGTGTAGGCCATTGCTCCTTTTTCTTCTAATGTTTTTGCGATTCCTGCTACAGTAGATGCTTTTTGTCCGATTGCAACATATATACAGAATACAGGTTGACATGCATCAAAAAACTCTTTTTGATTTAAGATGGTATCGATACAAACGGTAGTTTTACCAGTTTGACGGTCACCAATCACCAACTCACGTTGACCTCTACCTACTGGAATCATCGCGTCGATTGACTTGATTCCGGTTTGTAACGGTTCAGTTACTGGTTGACGAAAGATAACTCCAGGAGCTTTTCTTTCTAATGGCATTTCGAATAATTCACCACCGATTGGTCCTTTACCATCGATTGGTTCACCTAAAGTGTTTACCACACGACCAACGATCTGCTCACCAACTTTTAAAGAGGCGATACGTTGAGTACGTTTTACAGTTGACCCTTCTCTGATTCCGGTTGATGGTCCTAAAAGTACCACACCCACGTTGTCTTCTTCAAGGTTCAATACGATAGCTTCCAATCCGTTGTCGAACTGAACTAACTCACCGTATTGTGCATTGGACAATCCGTAAACACGAGCGATACCATCACCCACTTGAAGAACTGTTCCCACTTCTTCTAACGAAGCACCTGATTCAAAACCAGATAATTGTTTTTTTAATATTGCTGAAATTTCAGCTGGTTTAATTTCTGCCATTTTGATATATCTTTAATGGTATATTAATTACTAAACTCTCTTTTTAACTCATTCAACTTACTGGCAACCGAAGCGTTGTATTGCTTGTCGCCGACACGTAATATAAATCCACCAATGATTGCTGGATCTACTATATTTTCAATGGTTATTTTTTTGTTTGAAAACTCTGCAATTTTCGCCAATACTTTAGCTTCTAAATCAGCTGTAATTGGAAATGCAGTAGTTACTGTTGCTACTTCTACTCCGTTACTTTCGTCAAAAAGTCGGTTGTATTCTTTCGCAATGGATTCCAATATTTCGAATCGTTTGTTTTCGAATAATAAGTGAAACAATGATTTTGTTTCCGATTGAACGTTGGAAAATAATTCAGACAAAGCTGCTTTTTTAGATTCCATTTTGATTACTGGATTTACTAAAAACGCTCTTAATTCGGCACTGCTCGCTACCGTTTCAACGATTAATTTCATATCGTTGTTAACGGCATCAGCTTTACCCGAGGTTTGAGCAATATCTAATATTGCTTTGGCGTATCTAATCGCTGCTCTTGACATAATGATTAGTTTAATTTAGCATCACCCAACATTTTCTCAACCAATTTAGTTTGAGATTCTTTGTTCGATAATTCGTCTCTTAATACTTTTTCCGCAATTTCTAACGACAACGAAGACACTTGATTTTTCAATTCGGCCATTGCAGCATTTTTTTCGCTTTCGATGGCTGCCTTGGCTTGAGAAATCATTTTTTCTCCGGCCACTTGCGCTTCAGTTTTAGCATCGTTGATCATTTTGTCTTTGATTTCACGAGCTTCTTTCATCAATGCATCACGCTCTGCTCTTGCATCAGCTAATAATTTCTCATTATCTGATTTTAAGTTTTGCATTTCTTTCTTAGCATTTTCGGCAGAAAGTAAGGCATTTTTGATTCCTTCTTCTCTTTCGTTAACTGCGTCAAGAATTGGTTTCCAGGCAAACTTCTTTAATAAAAGAATCAAGCCTATGAAAATCAATGATTGCCAAAAAAACAATCCGAGTGAAAAATCGCTTATTAACTTATCCATATTATAATAGATTTATATAGTATATTTTACTTTTTAAATTTTTAAACAAAAGCTATAACCAACCGTTATAGCTTTTTGTTTTTTTTAATTTTCAGAAACAGCAAATAGAGCTGCGAAACCGATTCCTTCGATTAACGCTGCTGCGATAAGCATAGCTGTTTGAATTTTTCCAGAAGCTTCTGGTTGACGAGAAATCGCTTCCATTGCAGAACCACCGATTCTTCCGATACCGATACCTGCTCCGATTACTACTAAACCTGCTCCAACAATTCTTGGGATGTCCATAATATATGTATTAAATTAAACATTCTTCTTGAGTTTAGATTGGTGAGTTTAGATTTAAGATTGGTGAAAATCTGAAATCAAAAATCTGAAATCTAAATTTTAATGAGCTTCTTCGTGATGATGCTCTTCTACAGCTGATCCAAAATATAAGGCTGACAACATAGTAAAAATATAGGCTTGTAATAAGGCAACTAAAATTTCAATTAATGAAATCGCAAACGACAACAAGAAAGATAAACTACTTCCTAACCAACTTTTGAAAATAAACATCAATCCGATTAAGCTCATTAAAACGATGTGTCCCGCAACAATATTAGCGTACAAACGAATCATTAATGAAAACGGTTTGATGATGGTTCCTAATAATTCGATTGGTGCCAAAACAAATTTCATCAACACAGGAACTCCCGGCATCCAAAAAATATGACCCCAATAATCTTTCTTAGCTGTAAATGTAGTAATCAAGAAAGTGATCAATGCCAAACAAGCAGTTACGGCTATATTTCCGGTTACGTTGATTCCAAGTGGTGTCAATCCGAAGATGTTTAAAAACCATACAAAGAAAAAGATGGTCAACAAATAACTCATATATTTCTTGTAGTGTTTCTCTCCGATGTTTGGAATTGCGATTTCGTCTCTAACGTACAATACGATTGGTTCGAAGAAGCGACCCACGCCTGAAGCAATTGAGTTGTTTTTGGCATACGACTTAGCCAATCCTCTGAACAATAGAAACATGATTAGCGCCACAACAAAAATCATGAATACGTTTTTTGTGATTGAAAAATCCAAAGGTTTCGGATTGGTCGCGTGGTGCTTTTCGTCTAAAGTTAAAGCTCCATCAGCCGAAAATACTTTATAAATCTTTCCGTGGTGTAATTTGTAAAAATTTCCGTTAGACTCGGCAATTTCGTGCTCGTTGTGGAATTTTGCAGATGAAAACAATTGCAATCCATTGTCAAAAAGGATTACGGGTAATGGAAAACCAATGTGGTGTTGTTTTCCGTCTGCGCCTTTGTAAGCCATTAAATTAAAATCGTACGAATCCATCAAGTGATGAGCGATGAACTCACTAATTTCGGTTTTAATATCTTTAGGTTCAGCGCTTTCTGCGTGAGCATTTGCTTCGGAATGATCTGCTTCTTCCTTTACTGAAGTAGTAGCTGTATGAATCGAGTCAGTTGCTGGATTAGCAACAGAAATAAATGGCATACAAGCAATGATTAGAACTGTGATGAATTGGAGTGATTTGTTTGAAAACACCATATCTGATAATTATCTTTAATTATTTTCTCAAATTTGGTGCAAAAGTACAATTTTAATTAATATTAAAAAGTAATACTTTTAATTTTTTTGACGAAATTATCGATTATAAATCAAATTACTGTTTATTGTTTAATATTCTGACGGCCATAACTGTTTCTATTGCTAAAAAGAGAATAAAAATGGCAAAAAAACTCATTTTTTCTGTTGGTTGATGAATGCCTTCACTATTTAATATCGCTTGCATGAAAAAAAAGGCGATGCCCATTTTTGTTACAGTTAAAAAAAGGAACGTAAAACCAACGTTATCAAGATTTTTTTTTCGAATGAAAACGAGTACAGATACTATTATAACCGATGCCATAAAAAAGTAACCGTATAATAATTCTAGCGAATAAATGAACTTGCTTTGAAGACTTTGCGCCAAAAATTGGAAAAATAGAAATTTATGAATGCCATACAAAACAACTGAAAAGAGCAAAATACTCGCAAATAACTTAAACTCTAATCGTTTCATTGTGCGCTATTTATAAGGATTGAGGAAAGCCTATTACGAATTTAAGTCTTTTAATTGTCGGTTCAAATTATAAAATGAAATAGCCACACCAAGTAAAGTCAGGACTTTTACAAAAAGATTGTGGGTATTTGGGTATTTGTCGTCTAAATAATTTCCAGCGTAGGAAAAAAGAAAAATCACCACGCCCATTTGAATCGGGATGTTGATTAGAACCAACCATTTATTCGGTCTTTTCTTGTTTGGATTGTTCATTCGAGTTGGATTTCTGAATGTTCTTCATAATACAGGTAGCGCTGAATTCTGCTCCAGGTTCTACCGAAAGTTTACCGCAAATAACATCGCCAATAATTATGGCTTTTGATTTTATGTTTAAGGTTTCCAACACTTGAATTTTGCCTTCAAAACGTCCTTCGATATCAGCATTTTTACACACAATATCACCTTTGACGCTTCCGGCCGGACCAATAACGATTTTTCCTTTTGATTGAAAATTGCCAATTAAATGTCCGTCTAACCTAAAATCGGCAGGCGAAATAATATCCCCACTAATAGAAGTTCCTTCTACAATTCGATTCGTTTTACCTAATAAATCGGTATATGATTTTTGACTTTTCTGAAACATTACTATCGCCCTTTTGGATTATTACCTGGGGAAGGTGGCATATTGCCTGGAGAAGGTGGCATAAAACTATTTTGCGGAGGCGTATCGTCGTCTTTAGTATCTTTCATTTGATCTTTCATCGTGCTTTCTTTCGAGGTACGAACTGCTTCTTCTTTTTGTTCTCTCACCGCTTTCGCTTTTTCGACTATCAATTCTTCTTTTGGTAAAACAAAAGCAGGTTTTTGCTTGGGCTCCCAATTTGGCCCAACACCCGCGATATATTCCTCTAGATTTTTTAAAATTTGAACAATTTTATAATTCTCACTAGAAATAATTACAGCTTGATCAGCAATTTTATATTCTTTAAATTCTCGTAAGACCTGTGATAACCCTTTTGCGTTTTCTTGCGATTTGATTCCGTGAACAACAATCAAATTTCGTTCTACCGTATATATATCGGTCGAAACCGTTAACTTCTCTATTGTTCGTTCTTTCGCTAATTTATTTAATTTATCGAGCAACACTTTGTTGTCTTTTTCTATCAAACTTTTTGGTTGGTAGATTATTTTCCATGAAGTTGGGGTTTCATCATCAAAATACAATGCTTCCAACATCGGGATTTTGGTAGAAATAAATTTTTCAGTTTCTTTACCTTCTTGACTATTTGGGTACGTAAGCGCCACAAAATTTAAGGCCTTTTTGTATTCAACCAATCCAAATAATTTTCCGATTAAATTGGCTTTTAATAATTCGAATTTTGGCAGGAGTTCTTCGCCAGCAAACTCTACTATAGCCATATCTGTTTTGAGCAGTGTTTCTCGGTACGCGCCAGTTTCATATTCTTTGAATAAATTAGAATACACTACTTCTGGCTTTCCTAATTCTAAATTAACAGAATTATCGTTTAGGATTTGTGCATAACGAGATGTTGGATGTTCTGTAATAATCCTAGTTTTCATCAATGCGGCTTGAGCAGGATCAATGATTTGGTAAATCTTGTACAAATTATACATAGATGGCAACACCAATCGTTCTTCTGGATTGTTTTTGAGCAGTGTTTCAAGTTTGTTTGCTGCCAATTTGTATTCTTTAAACTTCTCCTTATAAATCACACCTAATTGATAGTACGCAAAATTGCGTTCTTTGGCTATACTATCTATTTCTTTCTCTGTGGAAGGAAGTTGTTTAATATAAAAATCTGAGGAATATCGCGGGTCTTCTTTGACTTCCGCTTCACTAGTGTCTTGTTCTTCCTCAACATTCTTTCTTGGTCCAGAATCTTGCAAACTAGATAATCTCCAATTGGCTGTGTGTTGTCTTTTTCCCCATTTTTTAGTAAAGTCAACTCGTCCAAAAGCAACTGTAGCTGGATTATAGAAATAGAAATCTCCACTTCCCGAATTTGAATTTTTTGGTGCTGGCTCTTGATTTGATTTTCCTAATGAAGCTGCACTCGATGGGTTTTCGGATTTTCGCTCTTCAATTTCGGCTTTTTCCTCATTGAGTTTTTGTTGTTTTTCGTCAGCTTCTTTTATTTTAGCGATGTATTCTGAATAGTACGATTCTTTCTCTGAAGCAGACATGGTAGCCAATTTTAAAATACTGTCGTTTCGTTGAGCGATGCCTTCAAACTTAATTACATCTTCTAGGTTTTCTCTCTTTTTCGAAATCAGTTTGAATTCTCTAGAACGCGGATTCAATACTGCCAATGTACTGTCATAGTAGTTTCCTGCATTAACGTATTTTGCTTTTTTAAAGTAAATATCTGCTAAATTTCTATAGTTGGACGCAATTAAATATTGGTCTTTTGGTTTCGAATTCAGAGAATTATTATAGTATTTTTTCGCTTGTTCTAATTTATTTAATTTATCATAAAACAAAGCCACTTGATGATTGATCACATCAAGGTGAGGTCTGTTTTCTCTGTCTTTTAGTAGGTCGTTGAATTTTTCTAAAAATGCTAATGTGTCGCCGTTTATATAATCAAATTGCTGGGCTTGCTTGGCATGCGACTGAATTACATATTGTCTAGGAGACCTTCTTTTCATATCAATCACTTCTTGAAAAGTAGCATACGCGCTGTCTTTATGACCTTGCTCTTCAAATAATTGTCCTAAAATAAATTGATATCTTGCTTTTTCTTCGTTTTCTTTTGTGAAATCTCTAGCTATTCTCAACTTTGCAATCGCGCTGTCTTTTTCCTTAATATTAATGAAAGCTTGTGCTAAAGCCGCATTTGCATCGGCATAAATCTGATCTTTGAATTTAATCTCACTTAACAGTTTTCTCAGGTTGGCTATGGCTTGTTCGTCGTTTTCTAAACGCATATTGGTTTTTTCACGCCAAATTTTTACCTCGTAAATTTTATCACTACTTGGATATTTATACAAGACATAATTAAACGCCTCTAACGCTGGAATAAAACGTTGCTCATAATACCTTGCCTTTCCTAGCATCAAATGCGCTTCGTCCATTTGAGGATTTTTTTCTGAGCCTCCAATATTCATAGAGTGTTTCTGAATCGCTTTTACAGCTTTGGTTTCGGCTCGGTCAAAATTGGCATTGGGAGTTCTATCTGTAACGTTAGGGTCAAGGAACGGGCTCATTCGTTCAACGGTGAGAACTTCCCAGTAATTATCGTTGTATTCAGTTCTTAAATCTTCAACTCCTTTTTCTAATGCCAGTTCGCCGTTATACAAAATGTTATATTTTGTATTTAGTGCATGGGAATTTCTGCTGATGAAGCTATTTCTTTTGGTAGAACATGCTACTAATAAAATAAGTAGCATGCCAACAAATAAGTGTCTGAATGTAATGGTTTTCAATGTAAAAACGTTTTTAATAGTAACTCCTAAAAGTCGATTTTAGTATAACTAACGGGTAAAAATACGTTTCTTTTTGATATGGCGAAAAAAAATGTGGTTTTTTTGCGTGAGTGATGGGAGTGAACCCGAGGCCAAAGGCCGAACTGAGCGTAGCTATAGCCCACAGCGAGGTACGAGCGAGGAATTGAAACGAATTGCTTCGCCAGTTCGGCTTTCAGCCTCGTGTGCACGACTCCGATGGATAAAAACAAGTTAACCAACGTAGTTTTTACCAATCGGAGACACGCCCAACTCGTTTTAAACTGCAAAAAAGGCTTCTAATTCTTTTAAGGTTTCGGGAGAAGTTTCGATGTCTTTAACTATTTCTCCTTTGTTCAACGCTACTATTCGGTTGCAGACCTCAACAGTATGCACTAAGTCGTGCGAAGATACTAAAACCGTAACATCAGGTTTTTCAGATAATTCTTTAATGATTTTTTTCAATCGATTCACGGTTGTCGGATCGAGGTTGGCAAAAGGTTCGTCAAGAATAACGACTTCTGGATTTCCAATTAAAGTGGCGATTATTCCGACTTTCTTCATATTTCCTTTGGATAAATCTCTCAGGTATTTTTTGCTGTTTAAAATTTCACCGTTAAAAAACTCTTCATGCTTTTTCAACAACGCATCTACATCGGCTTTGTTTTGACCACGTAAATCGCCAATAAAATAGAAGTATTCTTCGGCGGTTAAATATCCGATAAGGAAACTTTCATCGATAAACGCGGCAGTATAAGGTTTCCATGCTTCACTATTATTAACCTGAACTCCGTTATTTTTAATCGAACCTGTTGACGGTTGGATTAAGTCTAAAAGCAAACTGAAAAAAGTAGTTTTTCCTGCACCGTTGTTGCCTACTAATCCAAAACTTTGTCCTTTTGGAATTTCCAAATTAGTTATGTTAAGTACTTTAACGCCGTTGCTGTATGTTTTTGAAAGTTGGTTTACTTGTATCATTTTATATTGAGTTAGAGGATTATATTCTTTCCTATTACTAATTATTTAAAGTTGATCGTAGTGTTTTATTTTGAAATTTAGATTTTGTTGAGTCAGACTGCAGTCTGACTATACCATTAAAAAAGAATAAACTCGTTAACTTTTTTGTTTGTAAGCCTCAATGGTTGCGTATTTTTCAGATTTATAGATTTTTTCAATTTGTGAAAACATATAGTTTCTAAAAGCAAATCCTAAGATTCCGGCTCCAGCTACGAATACCAATCCGATGTTGGGAGAAAAAAGGTAATAACCTGCTGCGTACAAAATCATTGGAACAACTAATTTTGGTATAGCAATTAACATGGTTTTTATGTTGAAGGATTGCTTGTCTCCAAAGGCTTGTTTGGAAGTCGATAAATCAATTGGAGTTTTTACAAAAGCACCCCCCAACATGACCAAATGGGAGTTGACACCGATGTTAAAAATTGCTCCAACGACAATAATTAAATACGTATGTACTCCAAAATATAAATAGAAAGAAGCCAAAACAGTAGAAATGACTGTCGCAATTACCATTAACCACCACTTGGAGCTGATGTATTCCTTATACTAAATATTTTGGCTCATCATGAGTTGATAATATGCGCTATCCCAGCTTGGAATGAACTGTCCAAAAGTGAATAAAAAACCGCCTGAAACAAAAATTCCCGCAAACACTTTCATAGCAGGATTATTGTAGGCTTCGATAGCATTCCCAAAAAACAACAGGCCATAAAACACAAAGAGGATACTCATAAAAAGTGTCATTTTTGAGCGTTTGTTTCGTCTTAACAATCGAATATCGTTTTTCAAAAAAGTCCCAAGGGTACCGAATTGATTCAGCCAAGTGTAGTTTTCTGTTTGAGCAACATCGCTTTTTTTGGCTAAACCTTCATCCAAATTTAAATAACTTTTGAAATAATTGAACGAAAAATAATACGTTCCAATCAATAATAATATCGGAAGAAGAAACAAATAAACAGTGTTATACATTCCTTGAAAAAATGGTTGTGTGTAGGATGTGATGTCGAAAAGATTGTAATATTGTGTTAATCCTAAACCAGCAAAAACAGCCAAAACACTATAAAATACAACGTCTTTATTGTTGATTAGTAAATTTATAAAGTTATTCAAATAGATCAATGAAAACATAGCCATATGCCAAAAAATAGCTTGATAACCATATCCTTCCATCAATAAAACGATGGTAAAAGGAAGAAAGAAAAAAGCATGTGTCCAATTAAAAAAAGATAATACTGTCTTACCTAATGAAAAATGGACAATAGTTGACTTTTTAATATTTAAAATAATCAATGGTCTGATGTTCATTACTGGCATTTTTTGTAAAAAGTAACGAAATAACAAATCGCCTGCTAAATAGTAGATCATATACTTATTGATTGTCGCTAATGGTTCATATCCTTCATCTTTTAAAATAAAGAAAACTCCTGTTCCTATTAATGCAAAACAAACAATAAAATATAATGCGCCTAAACCCATAAAAATTTTGAGCGCGAGATTTGACCCAAAAGATGCTGAGCGTAAAAATGATTTCCACTCAAGTCTAATAAAGTGTTTGAACATAAGGTATTGGTTTTGGTTTTTTATTAGTTCCAAAATACCACTTTTTGTTACAGCTTTTTCAAACTTTCTGTCATTAATAAATCAGCGGTATTTCTTACCTTTGTCAAAAATAATTCTTCATGTCATCATTTTATAAATTACAGATAAAAGAAGTAAAGAAAGAAACTTCTAACGCCATTTCAGTCGTTTTTACCGTTCCACAAGAATTAAAATCATCCTATCAATTTATTGCAGGTCAGTATGTTAACTTAAAGCTTACGCTTGACGGTCAAGAAATTCGTCGCGCTTATTCTATCTGCTCGTCACCCAATAGTGGCGAATTACGCATCTCAATTAAATCGGTTAAAAACGGCCATTTTTCAAAATTTGCCAATGAAAATTTAAAAGTAGGCGATTTATTGGAAGTGGGAATTCCGGAAGGAAAATTCACCTTTGAACCGCATGCCGATCGTCAAAAAAACTATGCTGGATTTGCAGCAGGAAGCGGAATCACTCCAGTAATGTCTATTCTTCAATCGGTTTTAGAAGGTGAAAGCAACAGTACTTTTGTATTGGTATACGGAAATAAAACCCCTAACGATGCGATTTTTTACGAACAATTACACCAACTTCAATTGAAGTATGTAGGTCGATTTTTTGTACATTACGTGTATAGTCAGGCTAAAGTTGAATCGGAACTTTTCGGTCGCATTGATAAATCGAATGTCAATTTTATTTTAAACAACAAACACAAGGAAAAGGCATTCGACAAGTTCTATTTATGCGGTCCAGAAGAAATGATTAACCTTGTTTCTAATGTGTTGAAAGAGCATCATGTAGCCGAGAAAAATATCAAATTTGAATTGTTTTCTACGTCATCGTCAGAAAATACTAGCGCTACGTCTCATGAAGGTCACACCAAAATTACCGTATTAGTCGATGGTGACGAAACTACTTTTGAAATGAGTCAGAAGCAAACCCTTTTAGAAGCGGCTTTAAAACAAGGTCTGGATGCCCCATATTCGTGTCAGGGTGGAATTTGCAGCAGTTGTTTAGCTCGAATTTCAAAAGGAAGTGCGGTAATGAAGAAAAACTCTATCCTTACTGATGGTGAAATCGCCGATGGATTGATTTTAACGTGTCAAGCACATCC
This sequence comes from uncultured Bacteroidota bacterium, assembly GCA_903902795.1. Lineage (GTDB taxonomy): Bacteria > Bacteroidota > Bacteroidia > Flavobacteriales > Flavobacteriaceae > Flavobacterium. The sequence continues at coordinate 45,879 of CAIUWH010000115.1, read as the reverse complement.
AACTTCGAGTGAGATTTTTGTGGATTTTGATGACGTGTAAGCTGGTTGTCAGTTGTTGGATGTCGGTTGCTGGTTTCTAAAATTGACATTACCATTAAATTGAATTATGAAAAACAAACTCGATATATTTAAAAAAGCTCAAGATCTTTTGGATGAACCCGAAGTTCAAGAGCTTTTAGATTATTGCGACCGTTTGGAAGACGAACTTGTCGATTTCAAATTCGAAAAAGAAAACAATAAACAACTGATCATGCTCGACATGCTCAAAGAAGTAATCAAAGGATGCAATGCCATCGAAAAGGAACAATTGGAACACGAGCGTTTTGGTTATGAGGCGCCCGATTATCGCTCGACCATTTCCAATTTAAAAAGCTACATTTTGGAAATCTGCAAAGACAATAAGATCTACCTATAACTTGACTACTTTTTTGGTGACTTTCCCGAAATCGCCTTCAAAATTTATAAATAATGTTCCTGTCCATTCGGGTGATAAGGTTAAATTCACGACGCCATTTCCGGCTTCGAGCTTCTGAGAAAAAAGCGTTTGCCCGACTACATTGCTAATTGTAATATTCACTGTTCCGCCTATTTGGTCTAAATTGAAACTTACATTGTCTTTAGTCGGATTGGGATAAGGCCCTAAAATATGTTCAAATGCCCATTCTGTTGCATTTAAGGTTTGCACATCAATCGTCCAATATCCATTTGGTGCAACAATAGGCCGATTAAGGGCTTTTCCAGAAACGGCAACACCTCGAATATAATATTCTATATCAACTCCAGAAGCGGGAATTGATATCGTTGCTGTCCAATTATCATTACTTACAAAAGTCATTGAAGTTTGATTGAAAGTAGTTGCACCTACTTCTCTCCAAAATACAACTCCAGTTTGAATTCCAGAATTATGTTTAATCATTGCATTAATGGTTACAGTTGTGCCAGCATTGGCTTGGTCTATTGGTTGATGAACAATCAACAACGGATTCGAAACCCCAATGGTATGGGTAATACAATGAATCGCGCCCAAGCTCGATATAAGATTTTCACCTGAATTATCCACGTCAATGCCCACTACATTATACCCCGGCATTGCTTGTTGATACAATGCCAAAGCAGCTGCATCAACTTCAGGTCGGTAAATAGGAACTAAAATTGATTTATTAACGATAACCGAGTTACTATACGTCCGGTAAAAACCGCCTGTATCGGGATAACTTCCTGATGTACTTGGTGGAGCATCAATCCAAATGACATCATATGGTGTTCCGAAAACAGACAAATGATTTGTAACTACTTGGTTAATATTTGCCTGAATCTGAGGTCCGTCCGCAACACCATTAGGATAGCGACTGACCAATAAGGTTTCTTCATCTAAAAGCTTCATGTGCATATCAATGTGATGAATTTCATCAAACGGCAACGTGGGCATTTTAATATAATTGTCAATTCCCATGTAACTCGACATGATTGCATCGATTTGCGTCTCGGTTTTAGCTGAAACATTATACGGATTACCAACGGCATTTTCCTCCAAAATCAGCTCTGAAGCAAAGGCATTCCCCAGGCCATCCGACATAAAATTTCCACCCGTATTGACCAAATCATTGGTGCCGGTGTTGGTGATGTAAATGGGCGAACCAACTAATGCGGCATGTGCCGATGGCATTACATTGTCTAACGGTCGTGGTCGATTGTAAATCCAATCCGTTAAAGCGCGTTCTCCGACATCATTGGTATACACTGTATTCCCGGCATAATCGCGAATCCAAATACTATTCGATGGTGCGTTCATAAAAATAACATTGGTCAAATCGATACCGTTCGCCGTAAGATACGCAGAAACTGATGCTTGATTTTGAGTCGTGATGATGACTTTACACTCGTTTACGCCAACAGCCACAATCTGACGCAAGATGTTTTGAAAGCCAGATTGCCAGGTAACTACTAAATATTCAACTTCTTCCCATTCAGCGGCAGTTCGAACCGGACTAGAAGGCGGAGCAGTAAGCTGTGTGCTTCTAAATTGAAAATTAGAAAGTATTCCCTTTTCGCTTTCAGTTAAATTTTTAGGTAAAAATTCGGGTTCTTGTCCAAACAGCAAGCATGCATTACATAACAATACTAGGAAAAAAGCTGCTTTTATATACAATTGTTTCATCGGTAGTTCAATTTGATTACCTACAAATGTATCTTTTTATTTTGAATTTTTTTCTGATTCAGAATGTTTTATACCAAAAAAGAGTTGATTTTTTTTAGTATACTTTCTACAGAAATGGTACGCATGGCATCTTCATAACCAACCACTTTTTTGTTGCCATAAATGGAAGTAGGCAATAACGGATATTTTTCTCTATCAGAAACCAAACTATTTTCTAATGGCTGATTATACGGAGCAAACCCTGTAAAAGGATGCGTTGCACCCCAAAGTGTAATCGTCGGAACACCGAACATGGCTGCTAAATGTGCGTTGCCACTGTCCATAGAAAGCATAAGATCAAGATTAGAAATGAGTTGCAATTCGTGTTCAAACGAAATCAATCCGGCAAAGTTGAAACAATTTTCATGCCCTTTTACTAGACGCTCCAAAACTGCTGCATGTTCCTTTCCGCCACCTAAAAGAATGATTTTGAGTGATTGGTTTTGAGCAAGTTCGTCGATCACTTTTTTCATTAAATCTAGTGGATAGGTTTTACTTTCATAATGAGCAAACGGCGCTATACCTATCCATTTGCGATTCTTTTCTCCCAATACTTGTTGCGCTTTTATTGGAATCGCTTCTTTTTCCAAAAAATAAGGGCGTTCCATTTTGACCAGAAAACCAAGTGCTTCAAATGTCTCTAGATGACGTTCAATCATAGATACTAGAGGCTGAAAAACCTTATCTTTTAACCGTGTTAACGCTGCTTTTTCAGCTCTTCCTTTATCGGTAAAAGCAACTTTTTTTCCACTTAAAGCAAACAACTTACGGATGATTTTTGAACGTAGAACGTTATGTAAATCAGCAACTAAATCAATATCAAGCTTTTTTAAATCGCGATACAATCGGAACAAACCAATGATGCCTTTGTGTTGATGGTGTGTGTGTACTGCGAAAAAATGTACATTGGGAATAGCCGCAAAAATTGGCTTGAAAAAAGGTCGAGAAACCACTGTTATTTTTACTTCAGGATGTTGATCAACCAAAGCTAAAATAACAGGAACCGTCATGGCGACGTCGCCCATGGCAGACAGTCGAATGACGGCTATATGTTTAATGTGGTAGGACAAGATTTGTCGAAAATTATTTCTTATTCTGATACAAGACCGGATTCAAATCGTCGTCGTTATACATTTTCATTTGTTTGTATACCTTCATGAATTTGGTTCCGCTTTCAATATCGGCTAGTAAATCGTCTATGGCCGTAGACAAATCAGAACGTTGTTCTAACAATACGTTTAATTTTGCTTGACATTTATCGCGGTGATCTTGAGAAGCGTCTGCACGAGTAGCTTCTTCATTCATGTGATAAATTTTCAAAGCTAAGATAGATAAGCGATCGATAGCCCAAGCTGGGCTTTCCGAGTTAATTTTTGCAGAAGATTTTACCTCAACATGCTCATATTTTTGAAGAAAATACCCATCAATATATTCAACCATATCGGTACGCTCTTGATTCGATGCATCGATTCTTCTTTTTAACACTAAAGCAGCAACTGGATCGATATTGGGATCGCGAATGATGTCTTCAAAATGCCATTGAACCGTATCAATCCAATTTTTAAAGTATAATAAATGTTCTATTTTATTTTTGGAATACGGATTGTTAATCGGTTGATCCACATTATTATGTATGTGATAATCATGAATACTTTGTTCGAAAATTGAATACGCAAATTTTGAAAACATAGGTAGTATATTTTTTTACAAAGATAGTTTTTATACATTTACCTTCCTATAAAATTTTTATCCTATGCTCATCCATACCATTTCTGAAAACAACAGTGTTTTAAACCATTTTTTAGCTCAAATTCGCGACATTTCCATCCAAAAGGATAGCATGCGCTTTCGAAAAAATATTGAGCGAATTGGCGAAATCATGGCGTACGAACTGAGCAAAACCTTAGAATACAAAAACATTGAAGTTGAAACTCCGCTAGGAATTAAGCATACGACAACCATAGCCGACAATGTGGTTTTATGTTCGATACTTCGGGCTGGATTAGCGCTTCATACCGGATTTATGAACATCTTTGATAACGCCGAGAACGGATTTGTATCGGCGTATCGTCATCATCCAAACAACGACGACTTTTTTGAGATTTTAGTCGAATACCAAGCTGCGCCATCGTTCAAAAATAAAAACCTGATTCTGATTGATCCAATGTTGGCAACTGGGCAATCAATAGTTGCCGTTCTTCACAAATTACATTTAGAACAAAAACCAAAGGAAATTCATATTGCCGTAGTAATTGCAGCTCCAGAAGGTATTGCGTTCTTAGAAAAAAACCTTCCAGATACATGCCATTTGTGGGTTGCTGCAATAGACGACCGACTCAATGAAAAAAATTACATCATTCCCGGCTTGGGAGATGCGGGCGATTTGGCTTATGGAAGCAAATTATAATTGAAGAAAGAAACTCAAAAAAACCAATACGATTGTCAAGGCAAGCACCATTTCTTGGTAGGGTTTGTTTTTTGAATACTCGACCGCATTAGTTGCCATAACCGCAAGTGGGAAAAAAGTAAACAGCAATACGTCGTTGCTTTTATTGGGCGAAATGATAAAAATTAGAATCCCTATAATGAATGCAAAAACAACTTTCTTATACGAGGCTTGAAGCACTAAAGGTCTATTTGTAAGTGAAATTACTTTTGTGAAAAGAAAATAAATTCCGACAACGGTAAACATCGAAAGTGCCAAATTTTGATACTCATTCGTAAAATAATCCATTCGGAAGTCGACCATCGTAAATGTATCTAAGTTTCCCATTAAATCTACATTGGATGCTAGTGCAAAAATCAAATAAACAACCAGGGTAGCAAACAATGAAACAAAAGGGATTAGCCAATTTCGATAATCTCTTGAAACATGGTAAATAATTGAAATATACACCAAAACAATGAATAAAATAGCCCAAAAATGAAATAGGCTAGCCACGAATATCCATAACGAAGCATCAAATATTTTTTCTTTGGGTGCTTTCAACGTTTGCAAAGAAACCAATCTCCGTAAGGCTAAAAGAATAAAAAAATTAGCGAGTATTAATTTAAAATTGGTGAGCACAGTGGGGAAAAACATCAAAAAAAGAGCAAAAAATAATATAGAATAGCTGCTGCTTTTGGTTAAACCATTCTTTTTTACAATGAAATTTGTTAAAAAAAGCGAACCAAATAATAGGACGAGAATCCCAGCAGAAGTGATACCGTTCAATGAAGAAGTAAGCCAATTTCCTTGTTTGATTTGACTTATGATGAACAATGCCAGCACAAATAAAGTTACTACCGTATAATTTATTGGAGAAGATTTTTTAAAAACGCTTGTAATCATTCGGATATTTTATACTTTTGTGATGTAAATATAACACCTATTTTAAAGATGAAAGCATTTTTCGAAGCAATACAATCACTTTTTGTTGATTTTTTATTCAAGCCATTTGACTGGTTACGTTCATTAGAATTAGACAATTGGTTTTTTGCCAATATCGTTAGTTGGATTCTAATGGGGATTTGCACCTATTACATGATTTATTGGTGTAAGCAGTTAGCGGCGCACCAAAGAAACAACGAAGAAAACCAAGATACTACGGCGCATTCTTTTTTAAAGTAAGTCGAAACCAATATCTTTTCTATAATACATCGTATCGAAGTGTAGTTTTTCTATATTTTGATACGATTTTTTTATGGCTTCTTGGAAATAATCTCCGTACGAAGTTACCGCAAGTACTCTTCCTCCGTTAGAAACAACTTTTTCGTCAACTACTTTTGTTCCCGCGTGAAAAACGATTGAATCGGTAATTGTTTCTAATCCGAATATTTCATGTCCTTTTTCGTACTCTTCTGGGTAACCGCCCGATACTAACATAACGGTTGTTGCGCTTCTTGTGTCAATTTCCAAACTAACTTCATCTAGTTTTCCATCGGCAACAGCCTGAAATAATTCTACTAAATCCGACTGAATTCGAGGTAAAACGACTTCAGTTTCTGGATCGCCCATTCTTACATTGTATTCAATTACCATAGGTTCGCCTTTAACGATAATCAATCCGATAAAAACAAATCCCTTGTATTCTATTTTGTCTTTTTGCAGTCCTTCAATGGTAGGTTGTACAATTCGCTTTTCAATTTTCTCCAGCAAAACGGCATCAGCAAAAGGAACTGGAGAAACCGCTCCCATACCGCCTGTGTTCAAACCAGTATCGCCTTCTCCTATTCGCTTGTAATCTTTGGCTGTTGGAAGAATTTTGTAATTTTTACCGTCTGTAAGTACAAAACAGCTCAACTCAATTCCGTCCAAAAATTCTTCGATTACTACTTTACTGCTTGCTTCACCAAATTTGGCATGAACCAACATGTTTCGCAATTCTGTTTGAGCTTCGTGCAAATCGTTTAGTATCAACACTCCTTTTCCAGCTGCTAAACCATCGGCTTTTAAAACATAAGGCGGTTGAAGCCTTTCTAAAAATCGGCATCCCTTTTCAACGGTATCTTTTGTAAAACTATCGTAAGCAGCGGTCGGTATTTTATGTTTGATTAAAAATTCTTTGGCAAACTCTTTACTTCCTTCCAATTGCGCTCCTTTTTTAGATGGTCCAATAACATGTATGTGTTGAAGAGAGGTGTCATTTTTAAAAAAGTCATAAATTCCGTTAACTAGAGGATCTTCAGGGCCAACTACAATCATGTCAATTTTTTCTTCCAGTGAAAAGGATTTAATCGATTCAAAATCGGTAGCGCTCATGTCAACATTGACAGCAATTTGGCTAGTTCCCGCGTTCCCTGGTGCCACAAATAATTTTGAACATTTTGAACTTTGTAACATTTTCCATGCAAGAGCATGTTCTCTTCCGCCTGAGCCTAATAATAGAATTGTCATGATGATACTATTTAATTGGCAAAAATATATTTTTTAAATTCAAAATTATATCAAAAAAAAACTAATTTTCTGAGTTTTTTGTATACTTTTGGTCATAATCTAAATTTTAAAATTATGAAAAAAACATTACTTTTATTAGCTTTTACTACTTCATTAGCAGTAAATGCGCAATCATGGGTTACTCAAGCAACTGGTTTTACAGAACCTTCAAGAGGAATTGATGAAATTAAAATTGTTGACGCCAACATTGTTTGGGCAAAAGCTTACGATGGTTCTGGTGCAGGTGCAGAAGTTCAAGAATTTACACTGACTACTAATGGCGGAACAACTTGGACTGCTGGTTTAATTGATGTAGGCAATACAGATTTAGGAATTAATAACATTGCTCCAATTAGTGCTACTACTGCTTGGGTTAGTGCAGTAAATCCAACAGATGGATCTGGAAGTTGTATCTACAAAACTTCGAATGGAGGACTGACTTGGGAAAATCAAAATGGAACTGGATTTGTAGCTCCAGCTTCTTTTATAAATTTTGTACATTTTTTTGATGCAAACAATGGTTTTGCAGCGGGAGATCCTATAAACAACGAATTTGAAATTTACACTTCTACAGATGGTGGTGAAAACTGGACATTAGTTCCCGGTGCTAACATTCCAGCACCATTATCAGGTGAGTACGGTTATAATGGTGGAAATGTTGTTATAGGAAACACCATTTGGATGCCTACCAACAGAGGAAGAATTTTGAAATCTACCGATCAAGGTGTGACATGGACCGTTACTCAAGCTCCGATTACCGATTTTGGAGGAACAGCTCAAAATGGAAGATTGTCATTCAGTGATGCAAACAATGGCTGCTTATTAAAAACCGTTGGTACAACTTATACCTACTACACGACGACTAATGGCGGAACAACTTGGTCTGCTGGAAGCACTTTTACAGGTGATTATCGATTATTAACTTATGTTCCTGGTACATTAACTATTGTGTCAACTTCTCAAGCAACTGGTCTTTCTGGTTCTGCTTATAGTTCTAATAATGGTTTAACATGGACCGATATTGATTTTGGTACGCAAAGAGGTGTTTCTGCATTTTTAAATGGCACAACAGGTTGGTGTGCTGGATTCAGTACTGATGCAACTACCGGCGGTATCTTCAAATTTGATGGCACATTAAGCAATGAGTCTTTTGACGCGACTACAACGTTCAAAGTATATCCAAATCCAGCGTCTTCTTTAGTTACTATCAGTTCTGATATTGATGCGTTCGTTGTTTCTGTGACTGATTTAACTGGAAAAGTAGTTTTAGAAAAATCAATGTCGGGTATTGAAAACACAGTTGATGTATCGTCATTTACAAGCGGAGTTTATTTCTTCACTATTAGTTCTGATGCTAAAAAAGAAACTATAAAAATTATTAAAAACTAATTCCAAATAAAATACTAATTTTAAGGGCTGACATTTGTTGGCCCTTTTTTTATTCTATATGTTGCATTTATTTGATTTATCCTTACAACTCAGTGGTTTCCCAATGAAGGAAGCGCGTATAGAAATGAAACAGATTGTAGCTATTTCAGAAACCGATTACCAAAATCACATAGAAGAAAAAAGAAACGAAATTGTTCAGTTTCACCTAAAAAATAATGCCTCATACCGTGCGTTTGTGTCTCAGAATACAAATGATGAAAAAACGATGACTTGGGATGCACTTCCAATAATGACTAAAAAAGAGTTTCAAAAACCATTAGTTGATAGGCTTTCAAGAGGATATACACTTAAAAATGTTTATGTTAATAAAACTTCCGGTTCGAGTGGCGATCCATTTATTTTTGCCAAAGATAAATATTGTCATGCGTTAGCTTGGTCCAATATTATCAACCGATTTGCTTGGTTTGGAATTGATTTTAACACCTCGTTTCAAGCGCGTTTTTACGGAATTCCATTGGATTTTATGGGAAACAAAAAAGAACGAATCAAAGACATTTTAAAGAACAGTTATCGTTTTTCTATTTTTGATTTATCGGATGCTATTCTCGAAAAAGTACTGGTACAATTTCAGCGTAAAAAATTTGATTACATTAACGGCTATACTTCTTCTATTGTTTTATTTGCAAAATATCTTCAGAAAAAAAACTTGGTTTTAACTACAATTTGTCCCACGTTAAAATGTTGTGTAGTCACCTCTGAAATGTTATTTGAAGAAGATAAAATTTTGATGGAAAAGCAATTTGGAGTTCCAATTATCAATGAATATGGCGCTTCTGAACTCGATTTAATCGCTTTTGAAAACCCGGATGGTGAATGGCAAGTCAATTCAGAAACCCTATTTGTAGAGATTTTAGACGAACAGAATAAAGTTGTGCCGTATGGAACAGAAGGTCGAATAGTGATTACTTCCTTGTACAATAAAGCCCATCCCTTTATCCGCTATGATATTGGTGATGTTGGGATTTTGGATGAAAAAAGCAGCTTCAAAAAACCAATACTGAAGAAATTAATTGGCCGCACCAATGATGTCGCACTTTTACCTAGTGGAAAAAAATCGCCCGGATTGACCTTTTACTATGTTACCAAAAGTATTATCGAAGACGACGGAAATGTAAAAGAATTTGTGATAAAACAAACCAAAATCGATACTTTTGAAATTGAATATGTGAGCCAAAATGAACTAACCGAAAGTCAAATTCAAACAATAAAAAAAGCAATTGAAACGTATCTTGAGAACGGGTTACACTTTACTTTTAGTAGAAAAGAAAAACTTGAACGATCCAAAAGCGGAAAATTAAAACAGTTTGTTTCGATGATGGAATAAGTATAAACCATTTAAGTTAATGTATGAGCCAAAATTTAATTATTTCAGAGGAAACGATTTCGAATAGAATTTACTTTATACGAAATCAAAAAGTAATGTTGGACAGAGATTTAGCGTTACTTTATGGGATTGAAACCAAAAGATTAAAAGAACAAGTTAAACGAAATATCTCGCGATTTCCCTCAGACTTTATGTTTGAATTGTCAAAAGATGAATTTGCAAATTGGAGGACGCAAATTGCGACCTCCAATTCAGATAAAATGGGTTTACGTCATGCGCCAATGGCATTCACAGAACATGGGGTTTTAATATTATCTAGTGTTTTGAATAGTGACAAAGCAATTTAAACAAATATTCAAATTATGAGGATATTTATAAAAGTGCGTCAAATGCTTATGGACACAACTGATATAAAAATTGATAATATGCAAATTCAAAAGAAATTAGAAAATCACGATAAGAATATAGAATTGGTTTTTAGTTATTTAGATGAATTGACATGTGAAAAAGAAAGTGAAAAACCAAGAATAAAAATTGGTTACAAAAAATAGAATATGAAAATAACTATAATAGCGGGTGCTCGCCCAAATTTTATTAAAATCGCACCCATCATCAAGGCGATTGAAAAAAAACAATCTGAAGGAGTATCACTTTCCTATCGATTGGTTCATACAGGTCAGCATTACGACAAAAACCTAAGCGATACTTTTTTTGAAGAATTAAACATTCCGTTTCCCAACGCAAACTTAGAGGTGAAAAGCGGTTCACAAGCCGAGCAAACTGCTGCAATTATGATTGCTTTTGAAAAAGAACTACACAATCATCCCTGTGATTTGGTTTTGGTAGTTGGTGATGTCAATTCGACCATGGCTTGTGCGATTGTAGCCAAAAAAATGAATGTGAAAGTGACGCATGTAGAAGCCGGAATTCGTTCAGGTGATATGACCATGCCGGAAGAAATCAACCGAATTGTGACCGATAGTATCACCGATTATTTTTTCACTACCTCAACTTGGGCCAGCAAAAATTTATTAAAATACGGCGCTGAACCTTCTGCCATTCACTTCGTGGGTAATGTGATGATTGACACTTTGTATCAAAACCTAAGTCGCATTTCGCCACCGAATTTTTGGAGTGATTTTGGACTAGTAACGGGAAATTACATCGTCTTAACTTTGCATCGTCCATCGAATGTTGACGAAGAAAAATCGCTCATTGAATTGCTGCACGGAATCGACAAATTAGTAGGTGATAAAAAAATAATTTTTCCTGTTCATCCCAGAACTAAAGCTATTTTAGGAGAAACAGATGTTCAATTTAAAAACATTGCCTTTGTCGAGCCGCAAGGTTATTTGAATTTTATGTATCTGATTAAAAATAGCTTTGCCGTAATCACCGATTCGGGTGGAATTTCAGAAGAAACAACGGTTTTAGGCATTCCATGTTTTACGATGCGAACAACGACCGAAAGACCCGAAACCATTTCGGTTGGCACCAATCATTTGGTAGGAACTTCCATAAAAAATTTAGAAAAAGCTTATCAAACATTTCTTGAAAATGGTTTGAAAGCAAGCGGAATTCCGGAACTTTGGGACGGAAAAGCATCCGAGAGAATTATTGATGTCTTGTTAAAGATGTAACCACGAAGTTCACGAAGAATGCATAATGAACACTATCTTATTTTGACTATAATAACTTACTTTGTGAGCTTTGTGCTTTCCTTGTGTCTTAGTGGTAAAAAATGAAAGAAATCCTAATCGTATCCAATTATTATCCGCCCGAAAAAGGAGCTGCTGCCAATAGAATTGAGCAGTTGGCGTTGAAATTGTATCAAAACAAGTATAAAGTCACGGTGATTTGTCCGTTGGGAAATTACCCGAAAGGCGAATTGTTCGAGGAATATAAAGGTAAATTTTCGGTAACCGAAGTAAGAGAAAACATTACCGTAAAACGCCTTTGGATATATCCTAGTGTGAGTAAAAATTTAATGGTTCGAATTAGTTCTGTTTTGTCGTTTTCAACGGGTCTTTTCTTTTATTTGTTATTCAAAAAAACACCTCAACGAGTCATTGTTCAATCGCCACCCTTACTGTTGTCATTTCTTTCTGTTTTCGTACTTTCATTAAAAAAGAAAAAAATAATTTTAAACGTATCTGATTTATGGCCGTTGGCAGCAATCGAACTAAAAGCGATACAAGAACATTCGCTTTCGCACCGATTCTCGTTGTTTTTAGAGCGTTTCATTTATCGTAAGGCAACATTGGTTTTAGGTCAATCGAATGAAATTATTGCGCATGTGAAAACCATGTATCCGTATAAAAGATGTTTTCTATACCGCAATTTTCCTGATCACAAAGCGAGCCAATTGGATTTAATTACAGAGGAAAACCAACCTATTCGCCTTTTTTATGCAGGCCTTTTAGGTATAGCACAAGGTGTTTTAGAGCTTTGCAAAAACGTCGATTTAAAAGCACTTCCTGTCGAATTGCATATCTTTGGTGATGGCGCCGAAAAAATAGAAATAGAGCGCTTCATTTTGGATAATAGCGCTTGTAAAATTCACTTCCACGGAATGTTAGATCGAAATGAATTGCATCGAACTCTTCAAACTTTTGATGTTGCCCTTATTCCGTTAAAAAATAGAATTTATGGTTCCGTTCCTTCAAAAATATTTGAATACGGAGCTTTGGGTTTTCCTGTATTGTATTTTGGTGGTGGCGAAGGCGAAACGATTGTAGACGAAAACAAGTTGGGTTGGATTGCGGATGTTGGAAATTATAACGAACTGAATGCAACCCTACAATTAATTTCAAAAATGGATAAATCGGAGTTGGTTTTGATGAAAAAAAGAATCTTTGAAACATCTATAGAAGCCTTCAATTTAGACCGTCAAATGTCATTTCTATTGGAACATGATGTTTTTTAATAGGCTTTTTCTTCGCCTTTGAAGATATTGATTACGGTCTGAAAAATAATCTTGATATCCATAATCAGCGACCAATTTTCGATGTAATATACATCTAAGTTGATTCGGTTAATCATGTCTTTATCCGTTTCAATTTCTCCTCTGAATCCTCGTACTTGAGCCAAACCTGTAATGCCTGGTTTAACATAGTGACGCACCATGTACTTTTTAATTTTATTCGCGTACGATTTATTTTGAGACCAAAGATGTGGTCTCGGACCCACAACCGACATTTCTCCTTTTAACACATTTAAAAACTGTGGCAGTTCGTCCATACTGGTTTTTCGAATAAATCGCCCTGTTTTGGTAACTCTTGGGTCGCCTTTTGATGCTTCTTTCTCGGTTGTGTTGTTGATTCGCATTGAACGAAACTTATAGCAAAAAAATTCTTTTTCGTTATAGCCAGGTCTACCTTGCTTGAAAAAAACCGGACCTTTTGATTCTAACTTAATTAGTAAAGCCATAATAGGCACTAACCAAGACAGTAAGAAAAAAATAATTATCAGTGAAAAAAGAACATCGAAACTCCTTTTTATTAATTTATTAATCCATAAATCTTGGGGGATATTTCGAAGAGAAACTATAGGAATATAACCGTAATAATCGTACTTTAAGTTTCGAGAAGTAGCTTCTTTTTTATTCGGTAAAAACTTTAAGGTTTTTAAATTACTATCTGAAAAATCAATCAAATCATTGACTTCGGTATTCGTTAAATCTTCGAGAGAACAGTAAATTTCATCTATCTTTTGTTCGACAATAAACTCTAAACATTCCTGAATTTTACTCTTTTTATTTTCTTCAGTATTGAAATTATGTTTAAGTCGGTAACCATAATCGGGATTGTCTTCAAAGAAATGTGCCAATTCAGCTGTGTTTTTTTGATCTCCTATGATTACCACTTTTCTGTAATTACCGCCAAAAACAACTCGAAATCGTTTTAAAAAATAGTAAAAAAACAACTTTTCACACGAAATTATGGCAACGGCCAACGTGACAAACTTAACGATTTGCGATGGTTCGGAAAATTTAGAAAAGAATCCAATAAAGGCAAAATTTACAATTACAAAAACAAGGTACTGCTTGAAGACTTTTTCGTAAATCTCTTGTAGTTTGGTATACCGATAAATTTCGTAAAACCCTACATTCCATGAAATAACAAGCCAGGTGAAAGAAATGTAAAAATGGTAATACAGTCCGCTCAACGATTCGTCTAACAAATAATTAGCAGAAAAGTTGATGATTAATAAGTCAAGGCCATACGAAAATGGTCTGATGTAACCTGAAAAACGTCCTGTATTTCTTCGCACTTAAAAAATGAATTTAGAAAAATCTTTGTGTTCTTCTTTTAGTAATTCTTCTGAAGATAGTGATTTAAAGTAATCATAGGTAATCTTCATTCCTTCAGAACGAGACACTTTTGCTTCCCAACCTAGAATTTCTCTAGCTTTGGTAGTGTCAGGTTGTCTTTGTAATGGATCGTTTATAGGCAAGGGATGATATACCACTTTTTGATTGGTTCCTGTTAATTTGATGATTTCGTCTGCAAAATCTTTGATAGTAATTTCATCTGGGTTCCCAATATTAACTGGATATACATAGTCAGAATGTAACAATCTAAAAATTCCCTCCACTTGATCGGTCACATAACAAAAAGAACGCGTTTGCATTCCATCACCAAAAATGGTTAAATCTTCACCGCGAAGTGCTTGACCAATAAAAGCAGGAATTACGCGGCCATCGTTTAATCGCATTCTGGGTCCGTAGGTATTAAAAATCCTAACAATTCTGGTTTCTACACCGTGAAAAGTGTGGTACGCCATAGTAATGGATTCTTGAAAACGTTTGGCTTCGTCATAGACTCCTCTTGGACCGATGGTATTCACATTTCCGTAGTATTCTTCGGTTTGTGGATGCACTAAAGGATCGCCATAGACTTCAGAAGTTGATGCAATTAAGATTCTAGCTTTTTTTACACGCGCTAAACCCAAAAGATTGTGTGTTCCCAATGAACCCACTTTTAAAGTTTGAATGGGAATTTTTAGATAATCTATTGGACTTGCCGGAGAGGCAAAATGCAGAATATAATCCAATTGTCCCGGCACGTGAACGAATTTTGTTACATCGTGGTGGTAAAACTCAAAGTTTTGAAGCTTAAAAAGGTGTTCAATGTTTTTTAAATCGCCCGTGATTAAGTTATCCATTCCTATTACAAAGTACCCTTCTTTTATAAATCGATCACACAAATGTGATCCTAAAAATCCCGCTGCACCTGTAATCAGTATTCTTTTCATGTTGCTGTTTTTTTCCCTTGCTTGATTGCGCTCATATTAAACAAACAATAGAGAAAAATAAAAAAGACAATTCCTCTTTGTCTGCAAAAAAATGACTCCGACAAAAATAGCATTATCATTGTGATTGCAAAAGCAATATGAAGAAAATCTTTATGCTTCCACGCATTTTTAAAATTGAGTAACAGCATCGAAATTAAAAGCACAAAACCAAAAATCCCTAGTTCAGCAAACGTTTGAATGTATTGGTTGTGAAAATTATACATCCCAAAGGAAGGAAATAAATTGTGCTCCTTCGCTTTTTTATCGATTTGGTGTTGTGCTGCTTCTAAACCAAAACCGGTAAAGAAAATGTTTTGCTCGTTGAGCATTTCTAAAAAAATTCTGCTTTGATACACCCGTAGCGCAGTTCCGGGGAAAAAATTATTTTGCTCAAATTGATCCTTGGTCCAAGCCTGCTTTAAACTCACATTGTATACTTTGTTTATGGTGTCACCCATTTTATTGTTGACGGTGTTATCAATAAATGCCGTTTCATATTCTAATAAAAACCGCTCTTTTGCCTCTTTTACATAAAGAACAGAAAAAGTCAAGAAACAAACTACGGATAAAACAGTGACTGTTTTGGTTGCTTTTGGGATGTCAACAAAATAATAATAGTAACAAACGAATATGATGATGTCGATTGTGATGATACTTTTAGAAGACATCAAAATCAACAGGACAATCAAAATAAAAATGAATGCCTTTTCAAGGATTTTCTTTTCTTTTAGAGCAATAAAGTAAAACAAAGCAAACGAAACCAAAACCGAAAAATAAATCACATTGAGGTCTTTATTGACCAATTCATGGTAAAAAAACACTTCGGTGTTTTGTGTTTGATAGTAACGAATACCAGCGCTCGCAATATAAAAAAGAGCGTACACAACCATTCCATAACTGAATAGTTTGGCTATTTTAGCTATCGCGTTTTTATCTATTTTGGGAATAAACATAAACGCAGCAGGTATAAAAAAGAAACTCAACAACTTTTGTAACCCAAAAAGGCTATGTTTTGGGTCGTGTGACCAAACTAAAGATACAATCATCAAAAGATACAAAAACATCGGTAGAATTTGAACTACCGAAAACGTGATGTTTTTTCTCCTCACATAGAACAAAGAGGCAACCATAAAAGCTACAATCAGAATCGTACTGAAAATATTTTTTAAGGGAATGGTTACTAAAATAGCGGCAATTACATAAACGAAAAAATCAGATTTTTCAATTAAATTTCTGACTTTCATGAAGTTATTGGTTAAACCGTTGGGTGATTTTGTCATTATTAATTCTTCAAGAAACACTTGATTAGCCGTGTTTGTATTTGGTTTGAATTAATCGCAAGTTATCATTTTTTTTGAATTTTTAAATGTTCTCGTTCATTTCTTTCGTTTTTTAACACTCTTTATTAAATGAAAGCCTTACCAAAACCGTTTTCTCCGAATACCCTTTTATTGTGAAATTAAATTATATTTGCCGTTAGTCATTTTAGACTTAAAAATTGATTCAATTTCACTATTTTGATAAGAAAAATAACAAATAGCCACATCATGATGAGTGGTTTTTACAAAGGCCTGTCCGGACTTTCATTATTTTTATCCATTCCAGTTTTAATAGACTATTTAGGAAACGATAATTATGGAGTTTGGGTATTGGTTTTCACCCTTTTTCAGTGGGTTTTACTAATGGATTTTGGTATTCAAAGTTCGTTAAAAACCAAAATTCCTGTTTTGCAGCACGAAAGCAAAGTTGATTTATTGAAAAGTTACATCAAAACAACCTATCGCTTTTCCTTTTACATTGCGATGGCTATTTTTGTTTTATTTGTCATAATTACGACCGTATTTGATTTGAATTATTATTTAAATATTTCTTTTCACAGCAGAATTTTTGTGACTTTATTGTTTTTACTAAATGTCTTTTTCTTCTGTTTAAATTTTGTAGCAAACATTCATAAGTCGCTCTACATTTCATTTTTAAAAGGTAAATATGCCGAAGAATCTTTGGCGGTGAACCAGTTTGGGTTTTTAATCTTATTGCTTATTGGTGTCTTTTTGTTTCCAAATATTGATGTAACATCAAAATTAATTCTGATCAGCATCGTTAATGGTCTTTTTTGCTTAGCTGTGAATCTATTTTATACCTGGCGGTTTTTCAAAATGGAACATTTAAACCTTCAAACCAAAGAGAAAACACCCCATTCGTTCATCAAAGAAATTGTAAAAATGGGTTCCAAGTTTATGATTATTCAACTAGGGATGATGTTTATATTTACCGCTGATAACTATATTATTTCTAATGCATTTCGCCCCAAAGATGTCGTTCCGTTTGAAGTGGTGAATAAAATTTTTCAACTTCCTGTAATGATCATTTTTGCTATGCTATCGCCTTTGTGGTCGATGTTTGCCAACGATTATTTGCACCAAAATCGCACAAACTTATTGGCTACTTTCAAAAAGTTCAACTTGCTTTTTATTGGTGTCGCTCTTGGTGTAGCTGTATTGGCATTCTTGAGTCCGTACATCATCTCCATTTGGATTAGTCAACCGGTCGATATTCCTACCCATTTAATCCTATGGGTCGCGATTGTAACTCTTTTAAGAATTTTTGTCTCGTTTTACACTTTCTTTTTGAACGGCATAGGTAATTTAAATAAATATATGCTACTTTTGCTCGCCAGTGTAATTCTCAAAATTCCTCTGTCCTATTGGCTCATTAGTATGAATTTTGGTATTAATAGTGTGATCCTTTCCACTTTAATTTTAATGTTATTTTGGATGGTGCTTATTCCTCATCAATGCTATGATTTAGTGTATAAACTTAAAAAGAATGAATAATTTTATTTATAAAAACAAAAGCTCATTGTTGAAACTTAAAAGGGCTTTTAATGCTGCTTTAGGAATTGAAATTGTAAAATACCCAACCCACGAATTAGACCGCAGAATAAAACTACTTCAACATCATTCCATTGATGTAATTTTTGATATCGGTGCCAATATTGGTCAGTATGGCGGTGAAATGCGAAACTTAGGCTTTAAAGGTCAAATTTTATCGTTCGAACCGATGAAGAGTGCATTCCAAAAATTAGAGAAAAATGCCGCTGGCGATTCAAATTGGAGAGTTTTCAATTATTCTTTGGGTGAACGCGACGGTCAAACAACCATTAATGTGGCTAAAAATTCGGTGAGTAGTTCATTATTGGATCATTTACCTCAACTGACCGAAAGCGCTCCACAAGCTGCCTTTGTAGAAAAAGAAACCATCGAAATAAAAAAACTCGACAGCGTATTTGATTCGTTGAATGTATCGGACAAAAATATCTACCTGAAAATTGACACCCAAGGTTATGAAGAAATGGTGTTACAAGGCGCCGAAAAAACGTTGGAAAAAGTAACCGGGATTCAAATAGAAATGTCGTTTATTCCTTCGTACGATGGCGCTATGACGTTTGACATTATGAAAACCAAACTGAATAATTTAGGTTTTGAATTGGTTGCCTTGGAAAACGGTTTCTATGATAAAAAAACGGGGAAACAATTGGAGGTAGACGGTATATTTTACAGGAAATAAATAATCTTTCCTTATGTTCTTAACGCTTAATCACTTATATTTGTTAGGTAAAATTAAGCATTATGAAAAAAATTCCATTGCTATTGGTTTGCGGTTTGTTCTTTTCTTTTTTGAAAGGTTCAGGTCAAGTGATCAATTTTCCTGATCCTAATTTTAAAGCGAAATTATTAAGTGCAAACGAAAACAATTATATTGCACAGAATATTTTTGATGCATTTGATGAATTTAGTCCTATCGATTCCAATAACAACGGTGAAATCGAAATTAGTGAAGCACTCCTTATTACTTACCTAAATGTTGAATATGCTTCTATTTCTAATTTAAGTGGCTTACAGTATTTTTCTAATATAACCGCCTTTGGATGTGCCAGTAATCCAATAACCTCTTTAGATGTTTCTGTGCTTCCAAACTTGAACGGATTGTATTGCTCTAACTGTTTGATTACTACAATTAATTTTGGTTCGAACACTTCCTTAAGTAGTCTTTTCTGCCAAAATAATCAATTGACGAGTCTTAATTTA
Source organism: uncultured Bacteroidota bacterium (assembly GCA_903902795.1). GTDB lineage: Bacteria > Bacteroidota > Bacteroidia > Flavobacteriales > Flavobacteriaceae > Flavobacterium. Next base: position 26,611 of record CAIUWH010000115.1, on the reverse strand, counting down.
AATGTATTCACTAACTTATATGAATTAAATTGTTCGAACAATTTACTCACCAATTTAAATATTAATCAATTAACGACCACCTATATTTACTGTAGTCATAATCTTTTAACTCAATTAGATATGTCTAACAGTCCTGCCGGTTTTATTGATTGCAGCTACAATCTCTTGACGCAATTAAATTTAACTAACAGCTCACTTTTTTCGGTAGATTGTAGTCATAATCAATTATCAACTCTCAATTTTGATGGAATGACAGACCTCTCTACATTAAACTGTGAATACAATTTACTTAGTGCGTTATCTGTTCCAAATCAAGCTAATTTCTATTCTTTAAATTGCTCCAATAATCAACTAACAAATATTGATTTGAATGGTTTTCAAAATTTAACTTACTTCTACGGGAATAATAATTTAATGTCAACTATAAACATTGATGGTTTAAATAATTTGTATCAATTTGAATGTAATTATAATCTATTGACAGAATTTGATTTAACTTCAAATAGTGCTACTGTAAACTTTTCTGTAACCAATAACCTTTTGACTTCCCTAAAATCTAAAAATGGTGTCAATAATACTATTTCTTTTGCAAATAACCCCAACTTATCTTTTATCTGTTGCGACCCTATTGAAATAGATACTATTCAATATTCATTGGATCAAATGGGGTTGGTAAATTGCTATGCTACAAGTTATTGCGATCCTGAGTCTTTTGAACCTACTATTCAAGGTGTTTTTAAATACGACTCAACATCCAATGGTTGTGATGTTAATGATCCAATAGTAACAGATGTTAAACTAAGAGTCGATCGATCGAGCATTATCAGACCGTTTTATGCTTTTAATTCAGCTCCTTTGCCGCTACTTATTTTTAATGCATTTTATACCTTGACGCCCGTTTTTGAAAACTCCGGCTATTTTACTGTAACTCCACCAATAGACGTACTTGATTTATACCAAGCAACAACTCCAAGCAACATTATTCGGAATTTTTGTATCGCGCCCAATGGCACACATGCTGACCTTGAAGCAGTAGTACTGCCTGTTTCGGATGCTATGCCCGGACAAAATGCTACCTACAAAATTGTATATAAAAATAAAGGAACGCATGCACAATCTGGTACAATTTCTTTTACTTTTCCTGACGATAGGACTGATTTAATTGCTGCAAATCCTACTAGTTCGGGTCAAACCGCAAACACATTGACTTGGGATTTTAGTAATTTATTGCCTTTTGAGTCAAGGGAAATAACAGTGGTGTTGCATTTGAATTCATCTAGTGACGTTCCACCAATTAACAATGGCTCAACTATTAGTTTAGGCGCGGCGATATCATCTGCCAACAACGACGAGACGCCTAATGATAACAGTTTTAATTTAAATCAAACCGTTGTAAATAATCCTACGTCAAATAGCACAAGTTGTTTACAAGGCGCTTCTATTCCGGTTGCAGCGGTGGGTGGATATGTTCACTATCTTATTCGGTTTGAAAACAACACCAATTCGGTTTCTCCAAATATCTATTTAAAAGATATCATTGATACTACTAAGCTCGATATTAACTCAATTGTCCCAATTAGTAGTAGTCATTTGGGAAATGCATCTGTACCTGAACTCTACTATAATGGTCTTGAAGTGCGCTATAAAAATATCAATTTACCCTTTGATGATACCACTAACGATGGATATTTTGCTTTTAAAATAAAAACGCTTCCTACTTTAGTTCAAGGAAATACTTTTAGTAATTCGGCTGAAGTTTATTTTTGGGAAGTTCCTCCTTTTACCACTAATATGGCCACAACATTTGTTGGTTCACTTGGCGAAATGGAAAACGTTTATGAAAATACTGTTGGCTTTTATCCCAACCCGGCAACGGATCAAATCACTTTTAGCCAAAACGTACAATCAGCTGTAATCTATACTATCGACGGAAAGCTAATGCCGTCAAAACTTGAAAACGACATTATTGATGTTTCAACTTTATCCAATGGCATTTACATTATTCAAATTACGGACGAAAACGGTACTTCTATATCTCAAAAACTAATAAAGAATTAGTGGTTTAAGTTGGTGAATTACTTTTTATGAACTACTTAGTTGCTGTTTAGTATTGGATCGGAAACAAAAATATTTGTCCAATGAAATACACGAGTAATGTCTCTCCGCTTATAATGAATTAGACCTTTAAAGAATTTTCTGATGACGGTAAAAGTTTTACTGAAAAATGGAGTAAGAATTCGTTTTAAACGAAAAATTATCTATTTTTGCACTAAATCTTAAAAGAAAACAATGAAAAAAATAGCATTTTTAAGTTTAGTTGTAATAGCACTTGTAATTTCTTCTTGTGGTTCAAAAGAAAAAGATCAATCTGAAGAAAACGCTTCAGGTAATGGTACTGAAAAAATTGCTGAACTTGTAGTAGAGTTTAAAACAACGTCAAATGATAAATTTAAGGTGTATTATTCTAAAGACGCAAATTCAGAAATTGGTGGTGAACTATTTATAGATAAGTACATATACGGGAGCGCTGAAATGCAGAAAATAGTATTTAAATTTCCCGAAGGAGAATATCCATACAAAATTAGATTGGACGTGGGTGTAAATCAAAAAGTTGAGAATCTGACAATTAAAAATATAACCTTCAAATATGGTGATAAATCTATTGAAGGTGACGAAGGAGAATTTATGAAATACTGGTCTCCAAATGAATGCATCAAATATGATGATGTAAATTTTGTTTACAATTTAGTTCCCTCAGCAAGTGGAATTAAAAGTCCGGTTTTTATGGCCAATATTGACTTTCAAAAGAAATTAAGAAGCTTAAATAAATAAAAAACAAATTAAAAATATTTAAGACACTATTTTTAGTGTCTTTTTTTTTAAATTACAAAAAAATATTTATGAGTAAAACAACATTTTTAAGTGTTTTTAGCCTTATTTTTTTAGTCCTTTTTGTGTTTTTAGATGTTCCTATCCTGTTGAGACTTTCTTTTTTTGCGAATTTTCTCTCCTTGTGGGTGATGACCTATTACAACATTTTTATTGAAAAGAAATTCGCTCCCTTTTTAGGCGTTTTCGTTGTTTTTAACTTGTTGTTTTTAATTGTTGCCCCTTTAGTACAGATAAGTCATATTATATCAAATGGCGATTCTGTAACCGGAAAGTACATACAAAATCTACCGTACAATGAGTTTTTTGCCATACGAGCAAATTTGTACATTTTGCTTTTTAACGTGGTGTTTTTTACAACTTATATCTATTTCAAAAACAAAAAACTCCCCATAAAAACCAATCTCAAAGTATCGTATACTAATACTCCCGTCGTTTTGTTAGTTCTTGGTATCATCAGTTTTTTGATTTTAGCTTTTAATTTTTCAACGCTGCTTTTTCAGTATCAGAACGATTTTTATAAAGAAGTTGAGCAAACAACTTTATCCAATTATCTGATTGTTCAGAAATTTTTGTTTTTTGTTCCGATTTCAGGCTTATTTCTAGCGCATTACTATTTAAAAAATTCGCAGACTAAGATGAAAAATTACCTTATTGTTGTTTTCTTTCTTTTTTTGTTTTTGTTTTTTGTGGTGGTTTTGAAAAATCCTCTGACGGAAAAAAGAAACGCATTAGGCCCAATATACATTACCTTAATTTATCTTTTTTATAGAAAAGGATTGAACACCAACTATAAAGTCGTTCGGTTTATGTTTTTTATTATGGTGGTTTTATTTCCACTAGTTTCTATTGTAACTCATTCCCAACATTCATTAAGAGAAATGGTGTCGAAACCAAGTATTTTAGCAGATAATATGAAGATGTTAGATGTAGCACAAGCTTTTAATTCGCTGCATTATGACGCTTACCCTGATTATTTGGCCACAATCGATTACTGTGATAGAAATGGTATTACATATGGCGAACAACTAAAGCCCGTTTTTTTATTTTTCGTCCCTCGAAGTGTTTGGATTGAAAAACCAGAGGTAACTGGCTTTAAAATTGGCAATTATCTGATTGATGCATATGGGTTCAATTTTAACAACTTGTCGAATCCCTACGTGTCCGAAGGGTACATCAATTTTGGTGTTGTTGGGATAATTCTGTTTGCGTTTGTACTCGCTTTACTATTTATATGGCAAACGAGATGGCTCAACGGTGATGATTATCTTAAATCCATTTTTGCTTTTTATTTTGCTATTTATCTTATTTATTTCCTGAGAGGCGATTTAGCGAATGTGTATATGTTGATCATTTCCGCTTTTTTTGCAGTCGTTATTTTCCCTAAAATACTTTATGTTTTGGTAAATTATTATGTTAAAAAATAATCTTTATAAAAATTTTGTTTTTTTCTCTTTAGTCATTAATTGCTGTATTTTACTAATTCCTAGTAATTATAAAATATATCCAATAATAGTATTGTTTTTGTCCTCGGCTTTTTTTTATAAAAAACAAGAATCCAAAAATAAATTTGATTTTAAAAAAGTGCTTCTTTTAGGCGCTTTACCTCTGCTCTATTTTGCAAGTATGTTTCAATCGTTGTATGTGGAAGTGGCTTTTGCCAAGCTGACAACTATGCTGAGTTTGCTTGCCTACCCTATTATTTTCGGATTATTAGAGGCTTCAGGTTTTAAACTCGAACAGAAGAAAATAAATGTGCTATTTACCGCTTTTGTACTTTCAACGGTAACCTTTTTTATGGTATCCTTTATCTATTTTTGGCGCCAAGAGTTTACTTTTTACCAAACAATAATACACTATTTCAATCTTATCGATATTCGGCTAGAGAAATTTTCTATTCACGCCATTTATTATGCTATTTATATTGGGGTTTCCATTTTAATGACGGTCGAATTAATAAAAAACAACACTTCTCGTTTTTATAAAATTATCTATTTTTTATTGGCGGTGTTTTTATCAATAGTAATCGTGATCCTTATGCGTAAAGGACCAATCATCTATTTAATGGTTGCTTTGTTCTTTCTTTTAAAAATACATTTCAATATCAAAAAAACAATCATTTTAATTTCTACGGCGATTGTATTTCTTTTTTTATTCACCACAATTGCTCCCAAATATCAAAATATAAATAGGTTTAACGAACTCATTTCAAGCGATTTAAATAGCAATTCCGAATCTTCCTTATCAATTCGTTATAGAATTTATGGTTGTGTGTTTGAAAAAATTGCAGAAAACCCATTGTTGGGTTACGGATTAGGGAATGTAAAAAGTCAGTTAGACTCTTGTTATGTATCTAAAAATATAGACTTGTCAGTGAAGAACTACAATAGTCACAATCAGTTTTTAAGTGTTTGTTTAACTACGGGTGTGTTGGGTCTATTGCTTTACTTATTTTCGCTTTATAAAGTGTATGGTGTTTTAAACACGCGAAAAAGTAAAATAGGATTCGTTTTTTTTATCTTTTTTATATTAAACTTTTTTACTGAAAATATACTCGAACGAGAAAGCGGCGTGCTCTTATATTCTTTTTTAATTAGTTTTTTTCTTTTTCAAAAAGAAGAGTCGTCAAAAGTCTTATAAAACTCATAGGTTTCTTTACTGCACTTTTCCCAACTGTATTTTTTCGACTCGTGTAATCCTTTAGAAATTACTTCTTCACGAAAAGATGAATGTAGTAATTTATTCTTCTGAGCGTTAAAATCATTGAGGTTTAATGTTTCTAACAAAAGAGCTGAATCTTCTGCAACTTCTCTCATCGTTGCATTATTTAAACCAATCACCGGACATCCCGATCGCATGGCTTCAACTACTGGAATTCCAAATCCTTCATAACTTGAAGGATATAATAATGCCAAGGCCGAGTTGAATAAAATATTTAATTCTTCATTTTTAGCCGATCCTATGTGAACCACTCGTTCTAAACTCTCTTTAGAAAACAATTTTAGTTCGTTTTCAAGCAAAATTCCTCCACCAACAACCACAAGCTTCAAATCTTTGTTTTCATTGAGCACAGACGCTACAAAGTCAAAATTTTTATAATTTGTTCTTCCACCCACAAACAACAAAAAACCATTCTCTAGGTTATGACGTTGTAAAAATTCATTTTGATAGGTGTCGAAATTTAAAATAGGAAAATAATCATCACTAACGCCAACGTGGATTACAGTTGCTTTCTGATTGGGTTTTAGTGGACAAAACTTCTTTAAATCATTGTAGGTGTTGTGAGAGATACATATGATTCCGTTCGATCTTCTTATGGCATTAAATTTTAAAAAATTATGCATTACTTTGTTCAGCGGAGAAGCATAATAACTGTGGATAAAATCATACACTGTAGTGATTTCTACTTTATTTTTTGCTCCCGACAAACCTCTGTAATAACTGGAATGGTAGATTATTTTCTCGTCGGTTTTTAATCTAACGGGCAAAATTCTAGAAAAAAAAGGAAGAGTTGAAGAGGGTATGATACTTTCCTTTTCTAGTTGTAATCTTCCTCGGTGAAAGTTGTGTTGAGCCAAATCGTCTTCAAAAAAGCCTAACTCAATATCTGATTGATTTTGTAAGTACTTTGTTAATTCATACCAATAATTGGATACACCACCATTTTTTACTTTTGAATAAATTATATTATCAAGATATACTTTCACTTATACACTTATTTGTGGAAAACGGTTTCCTTATAATTAATACCCTAAAAAAGAATGCAAATTTATTCTTTTTGTTTGTTTTAATGCTTGTTTTAATCTTTAATTTGAATTCAATCTTAACAATTAAATTCAAATTCAAAGTTTCTCATTGCTTTCTGTTTTTAGAAAAAATGACGATGTTTTTTAACTTTAATTTATATTGGTTTAAAATTTGTGCCACTTTGCTTCTTTAATTTCCTATATTTTCATTTGTTACAACCGTAAAACAAAAAATCTCTTAAAAAATTTTTTTGGGAAACGTTACTTATTAATAAACGAATTATCAAAGCAGATTTATAACAGAATAGTTTTAAAATCACTAGTAATTAGAATATATTTGTAAAGTTCATAATTCTCTTCCATGTCCAAACAAAAATCTATAACCATAGTAACTGGTTTTTATTTTCCAGAAGATACTGCTATTGGTTTATACACCACTCAATTTTCAAAATTTTTAGTTAAACAAGGATACGAGGTAAAGGTTATAACAGGTTTCCCAAATTATCCGCAATGGAAAATTCATGACCAATATAAAAATTTACCTTCTTTTTATACTGAAAACCACGAATATATAGAAATTATACGATACAAACAGTATGTTCCGTCCAAAGTTACTTTCAAGGGACGCGTTTTGATGATGTTGAGTTTGTTTTATGGGACTTTTAGAAATTTATCCAAAATCAAAAAATCGGATGTAATTATTTGTATCGTACCGTTTACCATTTCGATTTTACCTTCTGTCTTGCTTTCTAGGCGAACAAAAAGTAAATTATGGGTTCACATTCAGGATTTTGAATTTGACCTGGCGCTCGACTCTGGAATAATAAAAAAAGAGTCTGTGTTTTTTAATTTATTCAAACGTATCGTTTTTGGATTTGAAAGAAAAATGCTTAATTCTGCCGATGTCATTAGTAGCATAAGTTATAGCATGCAGGACAAAATTCTGCAAAAATCGAATCAAACAGATCCGTATTATTTTCCAAATTGGGTATCGTCTGAAAAAATTAATCCGACTACTTCTTCTCAACATCGCTTTATTAATCCGAAAGTATTTACTTTATTATATTCCGGAAATATTGGGGATAAGCAAGATTGGGGATTTTTAGAAAAATTATGCGCTTTTATTCATCCTGATGATCACATCGAGATTGTAATTGTTGGTGATGGAGGTTTTAAAAACAATCTAACAGAAATGTTACAAACGTTTTCATTTGTGAAATTTTTTGATCCTATTCCTTATGACCAATTAAATGATTTATTGTGCTCTGCTGATGTGCATTTTTTATTTCAAAAGCCCGAAGTAGTTGATACCATTATGCCTTCCAAAATTTTAGGAATGATGGCAAGTTCGAAACCGTCAATTGTTTCCGGAAATAAAAATTCAGAGGTAGCCACGATAATGAGTCAATCTGAAGGAGGTTTTTATTTTTCGCAAAATGATTCCGTTTCATCCATTTATACAACCATTCTTGAGCTAAAAAACAATGCCGCTCTCGGAGAACAAATGGGTGCCAAAGCACGAAATTACATACTTGAAAAATTCTCTGAAGAAAAAATACTTGCCAATTTTGAAGAAAGACTAAAACATTTAGTAGCCCTTAAAAAAGAGGTATAAACTTTCTTCCCAAGTTTTAATCTCCAAATTAAAAGTACTTTTAATTTTAGTTTTATCCAAAACACTATATTTTGGACGCTTCGCAGGTGTTGGGAAATCCGTTGTTGGAATGGGTTTTAAATCGACTTTCACACCATTAACTTTAAAAATTTCTTTGGCAAAATCATACCAGTTACAGTGACCTTCGTTCGAAAAGTGGTAGGTTCCGAAGTTGTCCGTTGTCGGTTGTCGGTTGTCGGCACTTGGAGTTCGTTCAGTATGACTTATTATAGTAAGTAGACATTCAGCCAAATCTAAAGCATTCGTTGGTGTTCCGATTTGATCGTTAACTACTGATAGTGAATCTCTTTCAGAAGCCAATCGCAACATCGTTTTCATAAAATTAGAACCAAACTGAGAATACAGCCACGACGTTCTGATGATGAAGTGCTTCTTCCAAGTGGACTGAATGGCGCGTTCTCCTTCTAATTTTGTTTGCCCATAAACGCCTAATGGATTTGTAGAATCATCTTCGCTGTAGCCTCTCGACTGCGCTCGAGGTGACAGCGTTCCATCAAACACAAAATCGGTAGAAATATGAAGTAATACACAATCAAATTCTTTACAAACCTCAGCTATATTTCGAGCTCCAATTACATTTATTAAATGTGCTTTTTCGGGCTCACTTTCGGCTTTGTCGACAGCCGTGTAAGCTGCGGTATTGATGCAATAGTTCGGTTTGAATTGTTTAAAAATTGGTTTAATGTTGTTTAAATCTGTGATGTCTAAAGTTGCGGAGTCACAAAAAATAAAATCGATATTAGGATAGTGATCCGAAATGGATTGAATCGCTTGTCCCAATTGCCCATTGGCTCCAGTTACTACAACTACCATACTTTTTTCGATTCTCTAAGTGCGGGAAGTCGTAGGTCTTTCTCTGAAATCAATAAAGGTAAAGAATCTGAATTCCAGTTGATGTTGATTTGAGCGTCGTTGTAGGCAATTCCTCCTTCACTTGCAGCGTTGTACAAATTATCGCATTTATAAAACACGATTGCGGTTTCGCTCAGCACTAAAAATCCGTGGGCAAAACCTCTTGGGATAAAAAACTGTTTGTGGTTTTCGGCCGATAAAATTTCTGTAACATACTGACCATAAGTGGGCGAATCAGGTCGAATGTCGACCGCTACATCCAAAATTTCACCTTGAATCACACGAACCAGTTTCGATTGAGCATGTTCACCCGTTTGATAATGTAATCCTCTTAAAACTCCTTGGGTTGAAAACGACTGATTATCTTGTACAAAATGCACGTTTGCTCCGACTCTGTTTTGGAATGTCTTTTCATTAAAACTTTCCATAAAATAACCCCGTTCATCTGTAATGATTTTGGGTTCTATTATAAAGCAACCTTTGAGTCGTGTTTCTGTAACTGTCATAATCCAATTCAATAGCAAAAGTCAATTTCAACAATCAACATCCTACTAAGTTAAATCTATTTTCTATATTCTACGTTCTTATTCCTCTAACAAACTCATCAAATGCGTTCCGTATCCACTTTTTAATAAAGGTTGAGCTAACTGATTCAATTGATTTGCATTGATGAATCCCATTTTATACGCCACTTCTTCAATCGCGCCAATTTTAAGACCTTGGCGTTCTTCAATTACTTGAACGAATTGTCCGGCTTGCATGAGCGATTGAAATGTGCCCGTATCCAACCAAGCAGTACCGCGATCTAAAATACTAACTTTAAGCTTTCCTTGTTTAAGATATTCTTTATTCACATCGGTAATTTCCAATTCACCTCTGTGACTGGGTTTGATATTGGCTGCAATTTCAACCACTGAATTATCGTAAAAATAAATTCCTGGAACGGCGTAATTGGATTTGGGTTGAAGAGGTTTTTCTTCTATGGATAACACGTTTCCGCTTTTGTCAAAATCGACCACTCCGTAACGTTCAGGATCCGTTACGTGATACGCATAAATTATTCCTCCATCTGGATTATTATTGGCTTGTAAAAGTTCTGCCAAACCCGTCCCATAAAATATATTATCCCCTAAAATTAAGGCTACTTTGTCATCAGCAATAAAATCTTTTCCAATAATAAATGCTTCAGCTAAACCGTTTGGATGTTCTTGCACGGCATATTCAAACCGACAACCCAACTTGGTTCCGTCTCCCAATAATTGTTGAAATAAGGGTAAATCGTGTGGTGTTGAAATGATTAGAATTTCGTTAATTCCAGCCCAAATTAAAGTAGAGAGCGGATAATAAATCATGGGCTTATCATAAATAGGCATCAACTGCTTACTCACCGCAAGAGTTAATGGGTGAAGCCTCGTCCCTGATCCGCCTGCTAGAATAATCCCTTTCATTATAGACTATTTTGATTGTTTTAATTTATGTGAATTATAGAAATTTTTTGCAAACACAAAAAATAAGAAAATAAAAATAAAAAGAAGAGGTAATACGAATTTCATTTTATTCGAAATTCCTTTGGTATCTTTTATATTTAAAACTTGACTTTTGTCTTTTATAACTTTGTTATAAATTTCTAATTGTGCATTTTGAAATCCTTGATTATATACTAATCCTGTTCGCGTACTTATAATGTCGTTTAATTGAGTATTCTCGTTATAATAGACCATTTTATCATTTGAACTGTTTTTAGATCTTTTAGAAAAAGAACTTAAAATAGTATCGATTTGCTTGATTGTAATATGATCTTGTTCAATTTTAAATTTCATGTTTTCCAATAAAACTTTTTGAATTGATTCATAAAATGGAGATTTATTCAAATATTCGAGTATGGGCTGCATGGTCTTTTTGTCGGTAGTTAATCCGTCTGTTTTAACTGTAATTAGGTGGTTTTCGTAGTTTTTACTCGTAACGGTATCTTTAATTACTTTACTAATGTCACTTGATTCCGACATAAGCTTAACCAATTCATAATTTTGAGTGTTTTGCGCATTTTGTATGTTAACCGTGTGTTGGTTTATAAAATTATAAATGTCCACAATCGGTTTCACAGTTACGGATGTTAACTTTTTTGGACCCTCAATTCCAATCGATTTCAAGAAAACCGTATCATTATTTTGAATTTTTGAATTAATAAGATTCACCTTGTTATATAAATAATCAACTGAATTAAAATTGGGTTGAACTATTATTTTATGCTCATAAGAATTTGCTTTTGAATCTAAAAATAGTCCTAAACCAAATCCTAAACCAACTAAAACCAATAATACAATGAAATTTTTGGTTACAAATTGAATCATTCTAAAAATTGTATCCCCTAAATTTTTAAATAATTTTCCAACTTTACCAAACAATTGTCCTAAGTCGATTTCTTGTTCTTGATTTGTGTTTGCGCTCATTTTTTATTGTTTTATATTAAATATTTGTTCTATTATTTTAATCGTAATTAAATACGTTGGCTTTACTCCTGTCGAACCCAATCCGCCTGAAGCCAATGTGCTTCCGGTTTCTAAAGGATTATCCGAAGCGTAATACGCATAACGTACTTTTACATTCGGATTAATGCTCTTTCTAATTTTAGATGCGCTCTGAATTGCTTTTTGATAATAAGCGCCTTCCATTTCTAATCCAATCACACCCCAAGTTGATTCGTGGAAAAACTTCAATAAATCTTTGTTTTGCAACGATGTTCCCAAAACGGTAATCATTGGTCCGGCAAAAACCGGAATGTCATTTCCTTCAAATAGACTGGCGGTTAATTCATTTTCGAAAAAATAATTATCGGCTGTGCCTTCGTTAATGTGCGCATTTGGAATCATGATATCTCCTTTTCCGCCTTCTAGAATTCCAGCTTTCCCCATAATCGAAACCGATTCCACATTGATTAAGGTTTTGGTTTTTCCTTCTTTATACGGTTTCAATAACTCGTCTATCGTTTCATAAGCTTGCTCACCAAAAGCATAATCCATAACAATGATAACTGGTTTTTCTGCACCTGTATTTGCCTGCGGAAAAGCCGATTTTGCCCAATCAATTTTTGCCGTGTCGAAAATCTGGACGTCTATATTGGTTCCGGATTGGTCGGGCATCGAAATCATTCCGTGTTTCAATGCAAATTCTTCCACCGTATTTCGCAACGCGTTGGCGCCCGATTTACTCAATTCCTCAAATATATAAAAATCGGATTTATCTTTGAACTTTGATTTTAAAACGTGCGTCGCAAAAATCGAATTCATCACACTGTGCATGTTGGCACTAATAATGTGAATAGGTCGGCCCAATAAATCATTGGTTTTTAACACCTGTTTGATATTGTTGGCCCAAATTTCACCATGGATGTGATGCCCTAAACGCTCACGTAATATGGGACTAAACGTAATCGTTCGTTTATTATTATCGACTACTTCTTCGATGGCTAATTTTCCTAACCAGTAAATTACGTGTAAAAAACGGTCGGGTTTTTCAGCGGTTCCAAAAGCGTCGTAAATATCTAAAATTTCAACAAATGTTCTTCCTAATACATTCGCGGCATGAGAGATGGCTTGTTCTTTCTCAATTAAAGTAAGTTTCTTAGTTTGTAAAGCTGCTTGCTCTATTTTAAGCCAATCGCGAACTACTTCATTGTTGTTTTCATCAATTAAAACCTTGTCTTTGATTTTGTGTGATTCGATGAAAATAAAAGTCAAATGCGTTAAAATATCATAAATATCCGATCGGCCACGTGTGATTTCAACATTCATTTGCTCGTCGTCAATGCGGTAGCAATTTCTTCTTCGTTTAGGTGGAACAATGGCTTTGAAATGTGATTTTGAATAGCCTTCGTCTGATGTTAAGTTGATGAAACGACATTCTTCAATTCCTACCGGAAGTCGTTCAATCACATACAACAATCCGTTTAATTCTACTTTTTCTTCGGCAATCGAGCCGTAAATTTCTGGTCGAAGCTCTAGTAATGCTTCTCGCAATGTTTCTCCTGAAACACCCATCGGTTTGTAAAAACCTCTGTTGAATAAATGCCTCATGGTAATGTACAATCGTTCGATAGCTGCCGACGATTCTTGCGCCCGTGAGCGCGAAATGTTTTTAATTTCCTTCATTAAATTTTGTTTTCTAACCCGCAAAGATAGGGTTTTTCTAGTTTATACCATTTAAGTCTAGTGTTTACTATCATAAAACGGAATCAATTGGTTAGAATTAAGTTTATGGATGGCTCGTACATTCTTTTCTTTTCGACAACACCTTGCTCATTTTGATTCGTTTCTTTGATCCATTTTCCGCCCACAAAGGTGAATAAAAACGGTCTTTCAATGTAATTATACAACACATACGGATAATACGTTCGTACTATTTTTGTGGTATTGGTATTCGAATCGGTGATGGTTTTTTCTACTTTATTACTTTCGATGAGCAACTTTTCAAAACCCACAAATATTCCTCTTTTGGGTAGTGTCAAGTTGTATTTTGAGACGTCAATTTTATGAGTCCGCGTTCCTTTTTGTATGCTTACAAATAGTTCTTTACCGATGAGCTCTTTTCCCGGAAAGCCGTCGTCATTTACTTCGTACAAATGAATTTTTATGAGTGCGTTTTCTATTTTGCTGTCGGTTACCATACTGACTTGCTTGATGAATTTGGTCTTTTTATACTCGGGCAAATACGGGAAAAACTTGGTGTCGATGCGCGGACCGTAATCGAATGCCTGACTGATCGCGGAGTTGGTTTTGCCAATTTCAATTTCTTTGGTTTGCTTTCGATTGGAAATCATTACTTCCTGCAATTCATATTCCATCGGTTTTAATTGAACGGATTTTGCTTCGCTAATCAGTACTGTTTTCTTTTCGAACCCCAAGGCTGAAAAAAGTAATCGTTTACTCTTTTCGGAAGTGTACACGACAAACGAACCATCTTCTTCCGAAGTGCTTCCGATGTTTTCGTTCTCGACCACAATATTCACGTACGGAATCGGTTTACCATATAAAGAATCGGTAACAACGCCTTTTATTTGGGCGGAAAGTGAAATAGAAAATAGAAAAAAAAATGCGTTGAAAATTTTCATTTTGTGGATGTATACCTAACAGGATTTGGAATCCTGTTAGGAGAGTTGATCGGCAATTTTTCGGTCGTTAGACAGCCGCGGTAATTTATTTTGTCCGCCTAATTTTCCAATGGATTTCATATAGTTTTGGAAACCGTTTTTGCTCACTTTCGTGATGACCAACGTGCGCAACACATTACCCACAATCAAATCGTCGTAATACGAATTTTGTTGACGCATGGCGTGGTCGATTTTCAAAGCAAATTCATCCATATTTTCGGGTTCTCCCGAAGCTTCGGGATCAAATTCGATGAACCATTCGTGGTACGGTAATCCGTCTTTGGGTGTGATTTGCGGAGCCACCGTAAATTCGTTGACGCGTATGTTGGTGTGTTCCATTGCCTGCTTTAAAGCGTGTTCTACTTCTTTTCCAATCACGTGCTCACCAAAAGCCGAAATATAATGTTTGATGCGGCCAGATACAATTACGCGGTACGGCTTTAAACTGGTAAACTGAACCGTGTCGCCGATGTTGTACGCCCATAGTCCGGCGTTGGAGGACAAAATCAATACATAATTCACGTTCAATTCGACCTCACCAATGGTATATCGTTTAGGTTTGTCGGTAAAAAACTCGTCGGATTTGACAAATTCGTAGAAAATTCCGGAGTTCAACAGCAGCAACATGCCTCTTTCTTTTTGGGAATCTTGGTATGCAAAAAATCCTTCTGAAGCCGGAAAAAGCTCAATCGAATCGACCTTTCGTCCAATTAAATTTTCAAATTTTGCTCGGTACGGTTCAAAATTCACACCTCCATAAATAAACAAATTGAAGTTTTTAAACAATTCGCCTACTGGCTTATTCGCTTTTTGCTGCAATTTTTCGAAATACATTTGCACCCACGACGGAATTCCAGAAATGACCGACATGTTTTCATTAATGGTTTCTTCTACAATCGCGTCGACTTTGGTTTCCCAATCTTCGATGCAATTGGTTTCCCAACTTGGCATGCGGTTTTTTTGCAAATAACGCGGCACAAAATGCGCTACAATTCCGGATAACCGACCCAACTTGACGCCGTTTTTTTCTTCTAAAATCGGACTTCCTTGTAGAAAAATCATTTTTCCATCTACAAAATGTGCGTTGCCTGTTTCGTGTATGTAACTTAAAATCGCGTTGCGCGCCGCCTGAATGTGAAACGGCATGGATTCCTTGGTAAGCGGAATGTATTTGGCGCCCGAAGTGGTTCCGGACGTCTTGGCAAAATACAATGGTTTTCCTTGCCACAAAACGTTTTCTTCACCTTTTACTACACGGTCAACGTAGGGTTTTAATTCTTCGTAATCGCGAATGGGAACGTGTTGCGCGAAATCGGCAAACGTTTGGATTGAGGCAAAATTGTGGTCTTTACCGAACTGCGTATCTTCCGCTTGACGGATCAAATCGGCGAACACCTTTTGCTGCGTTGCGACAGGATTGGAACTCCACTGCAGTGTTTTCTTGTGGATTCGGGCAGCAAATAACTTGGCGGCAATCGATTTTAATGACATAGCAATATTTTGGGAAACTATTTTTTGTTTTTGATTTGTGCTCGTTCTTCGGCTGCTACTTTTTCTCGCAATTCGAGTTCTTTTTCTGAGGCTTGAACTGATTTTGGATCTACTTCAATCACTTCAGAAGCCATAATCGAATCTTTATTGACCTTTTGGTATTCTAAATCGCCATTGAGTACTTTCACCACCGATTGCAAATACGCCTCGTTTTTTTTCAAGGCCGTGGCAAGCGAATCCGATTTAAGTGCCAATTCGGTTGCTTCTCTGCGTAGCTTAGACGACGAGTAACCCGGAATATATTCGCGAAGTGGTGTAAAAGCAATTATAAAAGTTGTAATTGTAATGATGACGATGGCACCAACAGTTGCCACCACAAAGACGTTCATCAAAGTCAGCCTTAAGGAAAAAATTTCCTCAAACGAATCTTCATTAAGCACTACCAAACGGTTCTTAGTGAATAAATGCTTTTTAATTTTTTTTCTTTTTTGACCCTTTTCAGCCATGATTTTTATTTATACCACAAATATAATAAAATAAGTAGTTTTGAAGTGGTGCGACTGCTTTTAACGAAGTTTAACTATAAATAATTAACTAAAAATGTAATTGATGCTTTTTTCTTTTTACCTTTGTATATTAATTCGCGAAAGCATAAAATCAATATATCATGGGAAGAATGGGTCCAACCGAATGGATAGTAATCTTAATAGTTGTTTTATTACTTTTTGGAGGTAAAAAAATTCCAGAATTAATGAAAGGTCTTGGCGCAGGTGTTAAAGAATTTAAAGACGCCTCAAAAACTGAGAATCAAGCTACTTCTAAAAAAGAAGAAGAAACTAAATAGTTTTTATTCAACAATAAATCGAAACTTGCCTAACGGCAGTCAGGTCCCAAATTCTAATGGTACAATTGGAGTTTGGGATTTTTTTTTGGTTTTTTATAATTTTATTACTTCTTCAATTATTTTTTGTTTGCAGGTTTCCCAATTGAAATCGAGGAACATTTTTGGAGTAATTTGAATATCGGCGTCTGCAAAATACGTTAAGCTTTTTACAACCATAAACGGTGAGCCGTCATTATATTTTGTTTGATAAAAATCAAGCATCTCTCTTAGTGAAAACTCATTCAATAAAAAAAACAAATCAATAAAGTCTTTTTTACTTCCTCTTCCAATAATAGCATTGAGTTTCATTGCTGCTATATCTTTTGTAGAAACAAATCGAATTCCCTCTATAATTTTTGGTTCATCAAGTAGCGAATATTTGTAATTGACAAAATCTGTTTTTACACCACAAATCGACGAAATAATAATGTTTTTACTTCTCTTAAAAATTTCAAATTCGCCTAATGCTTCTATTTTATTGAGAAATTTTTCTTCGTCAATTGAACAATTTCCGAATAAATCAATGTCTATGGAGTTCCTATGACCGATTTGTAAAGCTAATGAAGTGCCTCCGACTAAGTTAAAGTCAAGAAATAAATTGTCGGACATTATTTTTTTTAATAGTTCCAGTAATTCTTCACTAACTGTTTGTGTGTATAACATCTAAAATTAGATTTTTCTATATTTAAATAGGTGGATAAGTAATGAAGCGTTAAATCATCGATTGTTCTTAAATTCAAAACTATCTGCTTAATTTTTTCTAAACCATATAATTGTTGCAGTAATTTCCAATCATTAAAATTACCATATTCTAATACTTTTGAAGTCATTTGTTCAGGATACTTTTCCAAATCAAATGATTCTTTATCCACATCCCAAAAAAGGTGTTTTGAAAAGTCGTTTATGGTAATTTCTTGTTTCATAGTAACAAAGATAGTTTTTTTTAAATTTCAAAAAACAAATTCAAAAAATGTTCAATGTTGTTTAGCCTTGATTGCAATGGAAAGCCTTGTGTGCAGAACGGCTTATTTTTTCTTGGTGAAAAACTGCGACCAACGGAAGCACGTTTTTGACCATAGAAAAATAGCCGGAATGGAACAAGCTTGGAATGGAAAGCAAGAATAGCTTCTAAAAAATCATCGTCAGTTGAATGCGTTTTCGTTCTTCATCGACTTCCACCACTTTTACTTGCACGTGTTGGTGCAATTTTACGACTTCATTCACATCGGAAACGAAACCTTCTTTGAGTTGGGAAATGTGAACCAAACCGCTTTCTTTGATTCCGATATCTACAAAACATCCAAAAGCAGTGATGTTGTTGACAATTCCGGGTACAATCATTCCGCTTCGCACGTCTTTTATCGTTTTGACGTTCGGATCAAATTCGAATACTTTGGCAGCTTTTCGTGGATCTAGACCAGGTTTTTCTAACTCTTTTAAAATGTCTTTGATACCGAGAATTCCGATGGTTTCGTTGGTATAATTTTCGGGTTTGATGGCCGATATTTTTTCTTTATTGGCAATCAATTCAGGCATGGAGATTTTTAGTTCTTTGGCCATTTTCTCCACTATCGGATAGGCTTCGGGATGCACGGCTGAATTGTCCAACGGGTTTTTTCCGTCTTTAATTCGGATGAATGCCGCCGCTTGTTGATAGGCTTTTTCGCCCAATCGCGGTACTTTTTTGAGTTGTTTTCGTTCTTCAAACGGACCGTTTTCACTGCGAAACGCCACAATGTTTTCGGCCATCTTCTCTCCGATTCCCGACACATAACTCAACAACGATTTACTCGCCGTGTTGATGTTGATGCCAACCGAATTCACGCAGCGCATGACCACGGTATCCAATTCTTCTTTCAATTTGGTTTGATCTACGTCGTGCTGGTATTGGCCGACTCCGATCGATTTTGGGTCGATTTTCACCAATTCTGCCAACGGATCGGAAAGTCGTCTTCCAATAGAAACCGAACCTCGAACAGTAACATCGTAATTCGGAAATTCTTCTCGAGCAATTTTACTCGCCGAATACACCGATGCTCCAGCTTCGGAAACCACAAAAACCTGAACGGGCTTATCGAAGGCGATCTTTTTGATGAAAAATTCGGTTTCACGTGATGCGGTTCCGTTTCCGATGGAAATCGCTTCAATATTGTAGGCGTTTACCATCGATTTGATCTTTTTCATCGCCATGGTCGTTTCGTTTTGTGGCTGATGCGGATAAATGGTTTCGTTGTACAACAAATCGCCTTTTTCGTCCAAACACACAATTTTGCAACCGCTTCGGTAACCCGGATCGATGGCTAGTATTCGTTTTTCGCCCAATGGCGGTGCAAGTAATAATTGGGATAAATTTCCAGCAAAAACGTCGATTGCTTTGTTATCTGCCTTGGCTTTTGCTTCTTGCAAGGTTTCGTTGGAAATAGCCGGTTCTAGCAACCGTTTGTAGCTGTCTTTGATGGCTAATTCCAAATGTGGTCTGGCTTCCGAACGATTGTTCTTGATGACATTTTCTTCAATGAAATCGATGGCTTCTTGTCCGGATTTTTCGGGATCAATTTCGATATTCAATTTTACAAAACCTTCGGCTTCGGCGCGCAACATCGCTAATAATCGGTGCGATGGCGCTTTGGACAAGGGTTCAGCCCAATCGAAATATTGTGAATATTTACTGGCCAAATCGTCATCAACCCTCACAAAGTTTTGAACTCTTTCAGGGTTTGTTACAATTGGAACTTCTTTTTTCTTTTTTACTACTTTGGAGGTAACTACTGCTTTACGTTGAAAAATGCGACGAAGATTTTTTCGGATGTAGGTGTTTTCGTTGATCCATTCGGCTACGATATCGCGCGCGCCTTGCAACGCCTCGTCTTCGGTGGCCACTTTATCGTTCAGGTATTTGGAAGCGATGAATTCGATGTCATCGTTATTTTGGGCCATTAGAATTTTAGCCAGCGGTTCTAATCCGTTTTCGCGCGCCACATCGGCTTTGGTTTTTTTCTTCTTTTTATACGGTAAGTACAAGTCTTCAATTTCTTGTAAATCGAAGCTTTCCTTGATTTTTTTGGCGAGTTCGGGTGATAACTGACCTTGTTCGTCAATCGTTTTTAGGATACTTTCTTTGCGTTTTACGATTTCGTCGTAGTGTTTGGAAAGTTTGGCTATTTGTTCGATGATGACCTCGTCGAGGTTTCCGGTTTGGTCTTTCCGGTAACGGGAAATAAACGGAATGGTACAATCTTCGGATAACAATTGGAGTGTGGCTTCGATGTTTTTGGCCGAGGTGTTGACTTGGTTTTGAATGAATTGTATGTTGGTCATTTTTTTGGTTTTACCGCAATGGCGCAAAGTAATTACGCAAAGTTCGCAAGGTTTTTTACATTTTTTATTCTAATCTTGAACAATAAAATCTTTCGGATCTTGTTTTTTAAATTCGGGTTGAATGTTGATGTGGTTGATGTGAAATTTTTCAAATAATACGGTTTCCACTTGGTCTAACAAATCGTTGAATTCGCTCATTTTGATATCGTCCGAACAATCCAAATGCGCTTCAAGGTGCAATTCTTCGTCGTTGAGATGCCAAACATGAATGTGGTGTAATTTGTTAACTCCCGGAATTTTATGTACTTCGCGAACCATTTCTTTGATGTCAATGTGTTCGGGCGTGAACAGCATCAGCATTTTGGTGGATGTTTTTAATAAGTCGATTCCAACTACAATTAAGTAGATTGCAATGAGTATGGTCATCACGCTATCTACCCAAAACCAACCGAAAAATTTCATTACCAATCCGCCCACCAAAACAGCAACCGAAGCCAACATATCAGTAAGAAGATGTAAATACGCCGATTTCATATTGAGGTTATGCGCGGCGTCTTTTTTGAGCAACAACACCGAAAAACCGTTGACAGCGATTCCTAAAAGTGCCAACCAAATAACCAAATTGGATTCGATGGGTTTCGGATTGACAAAACGTTCAATCGCGCCATAAATAAGCAATAAAGCTACGATTACTAATGTAGAAGCGTTGACAAACGCAGCAATTAATTCAGCTCTTTTGTATCCAAAGGTATGATCGATGGACGCTTTTCTGCGGGAAATTTTGTGGGCAATCAAACTAAAACCTAGAGAGAGTACATCCGAAAAATTGTGTAACGCATCAGACAGTAAAGCCAAACTACCTGAGAGAATTCCGCCTACTACCTGAGCAACTGTAATGACTAAATTGAGTACAATCGAGTAGGCTAAATTTTTACCTCTTACTTCGTTTTTATGAATGTGTACTTGACTCATTAATTAGCTGCCATTGCATTATAAATTCTAAAGCCAATTTCAAAATAAACAAGACCAATCGGAATATTGATAAATAATAAAAGGATTGTTGTTACTATTGTCTTTCTCATTTCCTTTTCATTGAAAAAATCTTTAGACAACAAGCAAAAAGTATAGGTGTTGATAATAAAAGCACTGATAAAAAAAAAGAGGCTGAAATAAATTATTCCCGCAAATTCGGTCCAATAAAAAAGTGCAATCAAAAAAGTTGCAACCAAAAAAGTAAACAGCGCCACTTTTTTACCATAAGCAATATTTTTAACTACTTCATTTATCATTTTTGGATTCAAAATATTAACAACTGATTTTCTCGACTCTGTTAGCGTGTCTTCCGCCTTCAAAATCGGTGGTTAAAAACACATCTACAATTTCAATCGCTTGCTGAATAGAGGTAAATCGCGCCGGAATACTGACGATGTTTGCATTATTATGTTGGCGTGCTAGCGCAGAAATTTCTTTCGTCCAACAAAGTGCTGCCCGAATACCTTGGTGTTTGTTGGCCGTCATTGCAATTCCGTTGCCCGAACCACAAATTACAATTCCGAGATCGGCTTTACCCGATTCGACATCAACGGCTACAGGATGGCCAAAATCGGGATAATCCACACTATCAAACGTATCTGTTCCATAATTGGTTACTTCATGTCCATTAGTTTCAAGATATGCAACAATCGCTTTTTTGTAGTCGGGTCCAGCGTGGTCGTTTCCGATGGAGATTTTCATCTTTTATAGTTGTTATATTATTCTACAAATTTAAACAAAGAATCTATTTATCTGTTTAATAAAAGTTGTTTTAATTGTGTTTTTAACTATTTTTTTTAGAACTACTATTTCGTAAAAAATAATAAAAAACTAATCAATATTGATCATTCAAATGTTAAAAATATACACTGTTAATTAATTTTTCCAATTCGTTGATATTCAGTTAACTTTAAATTAACACGAACTGTTCATAACTTCGGATAGAAAAGAAGAAGTTTTTCTTGTTGGTATGAGTAAAATTTGTAATCCAAAATCGGAATCTAAAAAGCAAATTTAGTTAAGCCTATTTTTAGAAAAGTTATCACAATAAAAAAATAGGTTTTCAACAGAAATGAATAATTTAGTTATTTACAAAATGATTCTTTCTTTAGTTGTTCACAACTGTTAACTAAATGTAAAATTTACCTAAAAATAAGAACATTAAATCAATATTCAGTTGTTGATAAATTCATATAAAAAAGCATAACTAAAAATGAAACGATTTCTAAAAAAAGTTGTTGTACCAATTAACACGCTATCATCATCATCATAAACTAATTAAAATTTAAAAATTGATTTTGTTGTTTTTAATAGATGTTGACAACTTTCAATTTTTAGAGAAAAGAAAATAGAATATAGAGAAAAGACTAAACTATTTTCAAATTATTATCTAAGTGGTCTAAGATTTCTTTGACCTGTGGAATATCATTAGGATGTACTTTTAAAAGAATGCCGCCATAAGCAAAAGTAGCCAATGGATCAATCGAAATTAAATTCTCGTTCTGAAACAAATACGGAATACCTTCGTTGTCCAAAATCGATTTTAAAACCAGTATTTCGTGTGCAAAATTGAATGTGGCAACGGTTACAAATTCGGTCATTTGTTTATTTTTTATAAAGGTACAAAAGTTATATTTTAGATAATTCTATTCTCCAACTTCTATTTTCTATTTTCTTCTTCGTAATTTTAGACTTTATTAGACAACGATTATGAGTAAATTACCAAAAAAGTTTGGAAAAAAAGAGAAAACCTTCTCTGAAAAAATTTTAAAAATTCTATCCCAAAATTCCAATAAACCTTTCAATTACAAACAAATATGTGCCATTCTTGAACTCAACGATACCAAAAGTAGAAACGAAATCATCAAAGATTTAAAAATTCTAGCGGCGCAAAAAGTAATCATCGAATCCGAACCCGGAAAGTACTTAGTGAAAGCTATTTCACAAGACTACTACGAAGGAACGATTGATATGACTTCGCGAAGAACGGCCTATTTCATCTGTCCCGATTTTGAAGATGATGTCTTCATCCCAACCAATAATTTGAATCACGCCTTAGACAAAGACAAAGTAAAAGTCTATGTATATAACCGTCGCCGCGGAAAAAAACCAGAAGGCGAAGTGATAGAAGTGCTCGAACGAGCTAAAACCGAATTTGTAGGCGTGATTGATATTCAGAAGAATTTTGCTTTTGTAACGACCGCCAACGCCAAAATGTATACCGATATTTTCATCCCAAAAGACAAATACAACGGCGCTGAACAAGGTGATGTAGTAGTTGTAAAAATCGAAGATTGGCCTAAAAAAGCCGATTCTCCTTTTGGTTCGGTTATTAACGTGTTAGGAAAACCAGGCGAACACGATACCGAAATTCATGCGATTTTAGCTGAATATGGTTTACCGTATGATTTTCCAGTTGAAGTGGAAGTTTTTGCTCAAAAATTAGATACGGCGATTCATTCCGAAGAAATTGCAAAACGCCGCGATATGCGCGATACATTGACGTTTACCATCGATCCAAAAGATGCCAAAGATTTTGATGATGCGCTTTCCTTTAAAAAATTAGACAACGGAAATTACGAAATCGGAATTCACATTGCCGATGTTTCACACTATTTGCAAGAAGGAACCATTTTGGATGACGAAGCGTACAAACGTGGAACTTCGGTATATTTAGTTGATCGCGTGGTTCCGATGTTGCCTGAAGTATTATCTAATTTTGCCTGTTCGTTACGACCCAATGAAGAAAAATATACGTTTTCAGCCATTTTTGAAATCGATCACAAAGCAACCGTAATTAATCAGTGGTTTGGGCGAACCGTCATCAATTCCGATCAACGTTTTGCGTACGAAGAAGCACAAGTGATTATCGAAACCAAAGCGAGTACTATTCCGGCTGAAATTTCCCTTACTGGAAAAGAATATACAGCTTCGGCTGAAATTACAGAAGCCACTTTAAAATTAGACGAATTAGCCAAAATTCTTAGAAGACATCGAATGAACAACGGAGCGATTTCATTTGATAAAGTAGAAGTAAAATTCAATTTATCCGAAGAAGGCGAACCCGAGGGTGTGTATTTTAAAGTATCAAAAGATGCCAATCATTTGATAGAAGAATTTATGCTGCTGGCCAACCGAAAAGTGGCCGAATACATCGGAAAACAAAAGAAAACCTTTGTGTATCGAATTCACGATGAACCCAACGAAGACAAGCTTTTTGCCATGCAAGCTTTGGTAATGAAATTTGGTTATAGAATGGATTTGCGCGACAAAAAAGATATTTCTAAATCGTTGAATAAATTAATGGAAGATGTGAATGGTAAAAAAGAGCAAAATTTGATTGATACGCTCGCCATTCGAACTATGAGTAAAGCGAAATATTCAACTGAAAATATAGGTCATTATGGATTGGCATTCGACTATTACAGTCATTTTACATCGCCTATTCGTCGTTATCCTGATGTGATGGTGCATCGTTTACTTCAGTATTATTTGGATGGAGGAAAAAGTGCCGACGCTGAACTATTTGAAGAAAAATGCGAACATTCATCCAACATGGAAAGTCTGGCAACTAACGCCGAACGTGACTCGATTAAGTACATGCAAATTAAATACATGCAAGATCACAAAGACGAAGAGTTTCTAGGTGTAATTTCGGGTGTAACCGAATGGGGAATTTACGTAGAAATTATATCGAATAAATGTGAAGGAATGTGCAGAATTCGCGAAATCAAAGACGACTATTATACTTTTGATGAAAAGCAATATGCGCTGGTTGGTGAAATTTCGAAGAGTTTATTACAATTAGGCGACGAAGTTTACGTTAAAGTAAAGAACGCCGATTTGGTTAAAAAACAATTAGACTTTCATTTTATTAGAAAGAATGAGTGATTAGTAACTAGTCAAGAAATAGTGACCTACTCAAATTGTCTTCCTGAGCGCAGTCGAAGGATGAAGTATTGAAAAAAAAAGTATGAAAAATTTAGTTTATATATTATTGTTAATCAGTCATATAACTTTTTCTCAAGTTGAAAGAGAAGTAGAAAGTTTCTCAAAAGTAACTTCGTTCGACCAGATTGATGTGTTGTTAATTCCTTCGAATGAAAACAAAGTCGTCTTGAGGGGAGCTGGTTCAGAAGAAGTAGAATTGATTAATAAAAACGGCGAACTTAAAATCCGAATGCCGTTAACGAAGTTGTTGGCTGGAGATAACATTTCGGCTACTGTATATTATACCAATTTGGATGCTATTGAAGCCAATGAAGGTTCCAGAATTTCTTCGGAAGCTGTTTTTAAAGCCACCGCATTCGACGTAAAAGCCAAAGAAGGTGCGCAAATTAAAATTAAAATTGATGTGGATCGATTGACCTTGCGCGTAGCAAATGGTTCGGTTATAAATATTGAAGGAAGTGCTAAAAATCAGGATGTTTTGGTAAACTCAGGCGGCGTTTATAAAGCCGAAAAACTCATTACGCAACAAACCATTATTACTTCTAATGCGGGCGGAGAAGCCGATATATATGCTACTAATTTTGTAGATGCAAAAGTACGTGCCGGTGGTGATATTACCATTTACGGGAAACCCAAACAAATCAATCAAAAGGTAATTGCCGGCGGAAGCATCAACGAAGCAAAATAATTTTAGTACAAAGTAATTAGTGATTAGTGTTTACTTTTTCTATTTTTGTTATGATTTCAAACTACTAATTACTAATCACTTGATCGTAAACGATATTTTATCTGCCATTCCGTGGGGAATTTTACTAGCCTTTACCATCGGACCTGTTTTTTTTGTTTTGCTTGAAACCAGTATTTCGAAAGGTTTTCGTGCCGCTATGGTATTGGATGCTGGAGTAGTTTTTGCCGATTTAGTTTTTATTCTCATCGCGTATTTCAGTACCAATCAGATATTAGAGCGCTTAAAAGACGACCCTGGATTGTTTATTTTCGGGGGAATTGTGATGCTAAGTTTTGGAATTATTTCTTATGTAAAAGAGAAAAAAGAGTTTAAGAAAAAACTACAAGAGGAACTTGAGGAAGATGATAATATTCCTAAAAACAACTACGTCGGATTATTCTTTAAAGGGTTTTTATTGAACTTTATCAATATTGGTGTTTTGGGTTTTTGGATGGGAATTATCATTGTATTTGGACCCAAATTGAACATGGAAACCAACCGAATTATATTGTTTATTACTACAATAATCATCACGTATTTTCTAATTGATATCCTAAAAATTAATGTAGCCAAACAGTTAAAATCAAAGCTCACGCCGTATAACATCTATAAAATCAAACGAGTAATTAGTGTCGTTTTAATGATTTTTGGTAGTTTTTTAATCGTTCAAGGTTTATTTCCAAAAGAAAAAGAAATGATTCAGGAAAAGTTCGGAATCTCTGAACCTACTATAAATGAAAAGAGTATTTAAATTAATTTCTACTTATTTTGTCATTTCGACGAAGGAGAAATCACATTATCTTAATCAAATTATGAGATTCTTCGTTACTCAGAATGGCAAAAAATCGCGTTTTCTGTAAGATTAAAAGCCATGCATCCTCCGGATTCATATTCTTTAAAT
>CAIUWH010000114.1 GCA_903902795.1 uncultured Bacteroidota bacterium | reverse complement strand
ATCCGAAGAAAATAAACACCATTACATCGCCGAGACCTCTGTAACCATAAGCGTTTTTTCCAACTGTATAGGTAATAGCGGCGAGCACACACAAAACAGCCAACACTGCAAAAAATAGTAATAACTCTTGGGTTAAATTGGAAGAACTAACATAAATCAATAGTCCAGCTGAAGTAAGTGAAATTAGTGTGCAAATAATAATTCCCATTTTCATTTCGTAAATAGAAATGGTTCCAGATTGAATCGCTCTTTTTGGACCTACGCGATTTTTATTATCTGTTCCTTTTTGTCCGTCGCCAAGGTCATTTGCCAAATTAGAAAGCACTTGAAAACCAATAGTTGTTAGCATCGCTAAACCAAAAATCCAAGGATTCCATTTTTCTAATATGGCCGCCATACCAGAGCCAGCAATAATACCAGAAACGGAAAGTGGTAAGGTCCGCAATCTCATAGCCTCAATCCATGCTTCAAACTTTGTCATGCGCAAAAATACAACTTTGTTTAATGCTGAATTTTTTGGTTGTAGATTTTATCAGCATAGAACTATTTTTAGTTACTTTACTTCCCCACTCACAAACTTTTTTGCTCGTAATTTCGCATTATGTCTCACATCTTCCCAAAAAAGATTCACATCGCCAATGTGGTAATCGTCCATTGTCCAAGCCATACTGCGATACGGGAAATGCGGTGTTGAAATCCAAATCGCTCCGTCAATTAAGTGGGTTGTAAACGATTGCCTATAAAGAGAATTATTATTGAATAAAAAACCTTTGTGAAGTTTGCGTTCGGCAGTTGTAGACAAATCCCAAGTAACAGGATTCACCACCGACGAGCCTTTGTACCAGTTTTCATACTTTTCTTTGCTTAGTTTTTTCTTAAAGGTATTCCAACTCACATATCCGCCCGTTTGGGTTGAATCTGTCAATAATTTCAAACTTTGATATTCATTTTTCTTAACACCAATACCTGGTAAATAGGCTGCTACTAATTGATTTTGAAGTGGTTTGTTGTCAAAAAATTCTTTCAATAACAGCATCAAATGCGTTGATCCTTGACTGTGGCCTGCCAATATGATTGGACGTCCATTGTTGTGGTGATCTAAATAATATTGAAAGGCTGCTTTCACATCTGAATAAGCCAACAGAAGTGCCTCTCTTCCACCTGATTCTAAATTTCTATACGAACGAATATGGGCTTGTCTATAATATGGAACATACATACTTCCTGCTTCTACCCAAGCTGAGGCTTGAAAGCGAATGGCATTTTCAAGAATTTTTCTTCGTTGATTTTCATCTTCTAGCGGAATGTTCCAACGTTCATCTGTTTTGTCCAAGAATACTGTAGGGTAAACATAAAAAACATCCACTTTCGTCAATAAACTCGAATCTTTCAAATAACCTTTTAGTTCTTTGGTGTAATTACCGGGAAACACTGCCCAATTCGACTTTTCAGCATAATTTGTTTGTTGTGAGAAACATTGGAATGTTAAAAGAATGCAAACAAGCATCGAAAAGATAATTTTAAAGGACATTATTTTTACGTTTTTAAATTATTTAGATTTACAAAATTACTTTATTTACCTTATTATCAGCGTTTTTTTTGTTGCATAATTCTGTGCACGCACAACAAGATTCTGTTCGTTATTGGAACTTGAAATCACTTTATTCTTTAAATGAAACTCAAAATTCATTTGGGAATTGGAACGCTGGAGCACGAAACAACATTTCTATGATTGCTTCTATTGTCGCGAACGCTTTATACACTAAGAGAAACATGAAATGGTCAAGTAATTTTTGATTATTAATTCTTGATGTTTGATTAGGATTTTGTAAAAATGAAAACATCTTTTGAATTACAATCAAGAATCTAAAATTAAAAATCAAGAATCTTAATTACTTTTCCATGCACAATTCCACCAACAATCCATCGCTTGATTTTGGGTGTAAAAACGCAATTCTTTTGTTATCTGCGCCATCCTTTGGGCTTGTATGAATCAATTGAAAACCTTCGTTTGATAAGCGTTCTATTTCTTCGTCGATATCGTCTACTTCAAAAGCTACATGATGAAATCCTGCTCCTCGTTTCTCCAAAAATTTAGCAATGGGTGATTCGGGATTACTCGCTTCTAAAAGTTCGATTTTTGATTCTCCAATTTGAAAAAATGCTGTTTTAACACCTTCTGATTCAACAGCTTCAGTTTTGTAACAAGGAGTTTGAAATAGTTTTTCGTAAAGCGCAATCGATACGTTTAAATTTTTAACAGCGATT
>CAIUWH010000113.1 GCA_903902795.1 uncultured Bacteroidota bacterium | reverse complement strand
GTAAATCCAATAGTTCGCAATTTGTCAAAATAATCACGACCATAGACTCTAACATGATCGTATTGTCCAAAAATGGCAGCGCGTTCTTTTTCGTCAGTAATCGAATCATCGGAAAAAGTGATCACTCGATTTAAATCTTGTGGAATTTGAAGAATTGCCATTCCGCCCGGTTTTAAAACACGATACAGCTCTTGCATGGCTTTGGTATCATCAGGGATATGTTCCAAAACATGGTTGCAAAATAAGACATCATATTGATTGTCTTCAAAAGGCAGGTTACAAATGTCTGCTTTTACATCAGCCAAAGGTGAGAATAAATCGGTAGTGGTGTATTGAATGTTTTTTTGTTTTTTAAAACGCTTATAAAATTCTTGCTCAGGGGCAAAATGTAGTACGTTTTTTTTCTCTTTGGCAGTAAAAAAATCAGTTTCATTTTGCAAATACAACCACAATAAACGGTGTCTTTCTAAAGATAATGTACTTGGTGAAAGCACGTTGTTTCTTTGGGTGCCGTAGCCGTACGGTAAAAACATTCGAAAACTTTTTCCGTCAATTGGATCCGTAAATGTATTTCCTTTTAATAGCAATGCCAATATAGGGCGTGCTACGATACTCAATCGAATTAAAATAGGGCGAGGGATAGTATTAAGAATGAACTTGAAAATTTTTTTCATTAGATATGTAATGGATTTTGTCTGAATTCATCTTCTTCATTACTTACTATTCCCATGGCGTCATAAATGTATTTGAAAGTCGAAAGTAACTCTGGTTTTCCGTCAACTAATGCCACATCGTGTTCAAAATGTGCTGAAGGTTTGTTGTCAGCTGTAGTAATTGTCCAACCGTCTTTGTGTTGTTTGATGTTTTTGGTTCCTAAATTGATCATCGGTTCAATGGCAACCACCATTCCTTCGATAAATAATTTTCCACGACCTTTTTTACCATAGTTAGGCATTTCAGGTTCTTCGTGCATTTTTTGACCTAAGCCATGACCAACTAACTCGCGAACTACACCATAGCCATGAGCTTCGGTATATTTCTGAATTGCATTACCCACATCTTCAACGCGATTTCCCGCTTTGAATTCGCGAATTCCAACGTACAAAGATTCTTTAGTAATTTGTAATAATTTTTTGGTTTCTGGAGCGACTTCTCCTATTTCGAAAGTATAAGCATGATCGCCGTGAAATCCATTTTTGAATGCTCCACAATCTACAGAGATGATATCGCCACTTTGTAAAGGGGTGTTGTTTGGAATTCCATGAACTACTTGAGTATTTGGACTCATACAAAGTGAATTAGGGAAACCATATAATCCTAAGAAACTTGGAACAGCCCCATGGTCTCTAATGAATGCTTCGGCTAATTTGTCTAAATGCAATGTAGTGACTCCTTCTTTGATTTCAGAAGCAATCATTCCTAATGTTTTGGATACGATTAAAGCACTTTCGCGCATTAATTCTATTTCTTCACGGGATTTTACTATAATCATGGTCTTTAATTTTCAGTGGGCAAAAGTACACTTTTTAACGGAT
>CAIUWH010000112.1 GCA_903902795.1 uncultured Bacteroidota bacterium | reverse complement strand
CTTGAGCCAGTTTGGAAATTAATGGTAGCCAATTTTGATTTCGTTTTACAAGGAAGTTAGAATAGAATTCAGGGGAGAGTTCAGCATCGTTCATTAATTCTCCTAATTTATTTATATCCTTTTTTAAATAACAGTCCACCATGTTGTTGTATTCGCTGTTATTTGTTGTTAGCCCTTCAAAAAGCAATTTTACTTGTTCTTCATATGGAACGTCATTAACAAGATCCATTTGCAACTGAATAGTTTCTAAACCCAGTGTTGTCATCTTGTTCTTTTTGGCAAGTTTGTTCAACTCTACCTCAAAACTTTTTGATTTGCCTATCAAATCTTGCAAGATCACAGAGGTTAGAAAGAACGGAGTAAGTCTGCTCATTCTCGTATACTTTGATTCCTTCCAGTGCAAACTGTCCATGCAGAATTGTCTTATTTTCTTTGCGTTTTCAGCAGAGGTAATGTCCGCAATTGTTTTTCCGTCGGGCAACAGAGAACGCTGTGCTGCATCTATTTGTGTTTTTAAATCCATGTTTATATCTACTTCCATAACGAGAGTTTCGCATTCCTTTAAAGCGGTAGTTATAGACTCAGAAATTACAAATTGTTTTTTCGGCATGATGTGAATCGTGCCGTAGATATAACTTGGTTTTTGAAGGTCTTTGCCTTCGATTTTATAGAGTAATTGCGCCTGACTGCTAATTGATACAAGTATCAATAGGATAAGGAAGGTTAGTTTTGTTTTCATTATTGAATTTTTCATTATTGATGTGTCTTGTTATTACCCGCGATCAGCGAATCCGCTGTTAGTGACTGGTTTTCTATTTAGCAATTTTTCCCAAGTTAAAATTTTCTGCGGGCTTTGTTTTATCCACGTATATTATGGCGTCAAAATATTCATAAAGATTGGTTGACCAAAGTGCAGATTTTTCATTGATATAGACTGCTCCAGCTTCGTAATGCTCATAATCTTTATTTACAAAATCATTTAGGTTGTTATTATTTGAAATGTCGTCGAAGTCGATATAGAATACTGGTGTTTCCAGTTGTGAAAAAGCATTTGTTAAATAACTTTTCGAATGTGGCTTAACGTAGTTATTCGATACAGGCCAAGGTTCATCATGGAAGATGCTTTTTGTAAAACTGTACATTAAGTAAAAAATATTTGTTGATGAAGGGCTCTGTGCAACAAAGCCACCTTCACTAAAGCTGAAACCAATGTTGTAATATTTTCCCCCATATAAGTTATTCAAATATGTTCCCATCCAATTACCTGATTTAAAGTCCTCAGAAAACGAGCCTCTTCCAATATGTCCGTTATGAGCCCAAAGCATTATTTTTCCATTGTTATTGCTTTCTCTAATCCATTTTATATTTTGTGTCATCGAGCTATCTCTAAACGAAAATGCAGTATTGAAATCTTGCTCTCTGAAATAATTTAATTTTTGTCTAAGTACAGCAATGGTTTGCTTAGCGAAATTATAGTCTGCAGAATCCTGTTTAAACAATTCTATTTCTTGGCTCAAAACAAATTCTTCAAGATTCTCTAACTTATTCAAATTTGTTTTTTGCATTTCGTCTAATGCTTCATCGTCTAACTCTCCTAATGTAGCTTTGTTTTCATCAAATTTTTCAGGTAGCAGATTCTTATTAAAGCTAGGACTATTTTTACTTAGATAATTCTCAAGCCAGACAATGCAAGATGTAGCATCTTGCATGTCGTAACCATAAAATTGAATTTTTTGATTTGATGTTTTGTCTTTATTGTAATCTTTCATCCACTCAATTAAATCTAAAACCTCTTGTGATTGCCAGACCCAATAGCCATTTCTTGATAATGCTTCTCTTGCATTTCCTTCTCCAGTTAGAACATATTTATTGATGTCATAACAAGCGGCGAAATTTGCTTCAATTCCAAATAGTCTTACTTCTTGTTTTTCAACTAAATATTTAAAAATCTTGTTTTTGAGTTCAAAAAACTCTTTTGTTCCGTGAGTTGCTTCTCCAAGTCCTATAACGTCAACGTCCTTTAGTTTCTCATTTAAAAAATCAAATTGTAAACTGTCATTTTTAGTGTTTTCAATCGTAATAGGATGAATAGCACTTTTTAACATTCCTAAATCCTCTGGTGATAAAAGAATTGGTTTCTCTTTTGCACTGAACAGATTTGTTATTCTTTCACCAAAGAATGGCTCTCCTAAAACTGAAGACGCAAAAAACCTGGTAATTAATACAAATAATACTACTAGGACTATCGAGGTGCGTTTTAATCTTCTTTTGAATTTGGGCGTCATATTTATGTGTTGTAAAAAACGTAAGACGAATTTATATTTAAATTGTTACAAGAAATATATTCTGATTTATGACGGTGCAAAAATTGTCACTAACGTGATGTTAAAGTGTCTTGTTATTACCCGCGATCAGCGAATCCAATTTCATATCCGAAGAATGCTGCGCATAATCCAAGGTGAATTATGAGTGTTGCCTTTTGCCAAAGTGGACGTTCCTTCCATGTTTGATTTGGGTTGAAAGGGTCGAAGGCTAGTGCAACTCCCAGTGACATTGCTGCTTGGCTGAATTCACCACGGAACGCTTGGTAAATTCCAAGTGCTGTGAATCCAATGTATAGGAAGCGCATGATTTTTTGATTGCTTTTCATTTAATTGATTTTTAACAAGATGGAGAAGTATTAATGCTCCCAAAATAAATTCGGGTTATTGGTTTTGTAGGTAATCCAAAGCGAATTGCTTTTTTCTCCTTTTTCTTCTGTTTTATCAGGGGTTTGCTCAAAATAATCCAAGGGAATAAGCTTGATATAATTGAAGGTTTTTCCTTCTGCGCTTGTTTCCATATTGTATTCGCTGGTAGATAGACACTCGAGTATATATAGATTTTTGGCCATGTAATTTTCAAGATAGTCTTCTTTGGTTTGTGTGCTCTTGTTGTTCCAGTTGGCATCTGGATTTAGAATTAGTGTTTTGTCACTGATCAGACGCTCTCGAACCTCTTCAATACTCAACAGTTCTCCTTTTTCATTCATTACATAAGCATCGAATGTGGGGTCTATCCAAATCCATTTTTTGAGCGATTCAGAATAAACAGAATTAATTACGTGGCAATCTTGGTCAATCTTCAGGCTGTCTTTTGGCAAACACGTAACAACTCTCGATTTAATGCCCAAAGACAAATAGCATTCATTCAAAACCAATGCAAGCCCTCTGCAGTTTAATCCTCTACTTTCTTTTTTGCAGACCTCCAACATACTCATTGCATTTTTCATTTCCGGATTTCCATTCATTCCATCGTGAGGAACTAAATCATGTATCCAATGCATCAGGTTTAAAATTTTCAATACATCAGTTCCCTTTCCTGCTATGCTATCTAGATTGAATCCTTTACGCAATTCCACCAAATTGGGATTATTGCTTGCTTGATAGGTAAATTCAGGGATCGTTCTTTTGTCTGAAAGATTATAAGCATTGGCTCTTTTTAAGATGCTCAGGTAGTCACCCGTTTTCTTGAGTTTTTTATTGAGTTCAACGAATTCCTTTTCGGTTCTAATGTTGTCCAAGTCAGTATCATTCTGAACGTGTCCGTAATCATTATAACCGGCATCAATTGCTTTTTTTAAATACGTTAGCGCTGATGGCTTATTGTTTAACAGGGAGTATGTGCAAGAAAGCGTGTAATAGATATTGTTGAGTATGTAGGAGTTTTGCTTTTTCTCGTCTTCAGATAATTTTTCATAAATCGAGAGATATTCAGAAAGCAAGGCGCTGAATGTCTTTACATCTTTATTTTCATAAGATGTATTAAAAGCATCTGCTTTTTTTTCTAAGAACTCATCCATTTTTTGAGACGCTGTAGTTTGAGCGATGAGTTGGTGGATGCTCAGTAGCAAAGCAAGCACGAGGAGAAATCGAATTTTCATAATGTTTAAATTAATAGTTCTTTTTATCGTGACGATTAACTTCTCAATTTGTTACTCAAACACTCCTTTCATTACATCAACACCGATCGCATACCCATAGACCTTCCCATTGGCATCTTTGTAAATTCTGATCTTGTTGCAAGCTTTTCCAAGGTTCACTGGAGTCCACGTTTTTCCACCGTCTTTGGTTTCATACCCACTGTTCATCGTTCCTACAAAACCGTGGTTTTCGTCAATAAAGCCAACACCAAATTCTCTTGCTCCAGCATCTTCCAACAAATTGATTTCATTCCAGGTTTCACCACCATCTGTTGTCTTGGCAATGCGTTGCTGTTTCACATTCGAATCTGGGTTGTAGGATTGTATTGTAACATAGCCGACTTCCTTTGTTGGAAACGAGGCCTTCCAGGTGCATTCAAATGGACGTTCGGATTGATAAACTTTTTTCCATGATTTTCCGCCGTCAATGGTTTTTAATATGAGCGCATTTGATTTTTCCATGTCTTCATCTGAAGCAGCACACGCAAAGCCGGTGTTCTTGTCGAACATTTTAATATCGAAGAGCATTTTGCAGTCTTTGTTCATGCTGCTCGATGACCATGTTACACCTCCGTCGTGCGATACCATCATGTTGGCCGGACTTCCAACGCGACCAACTCCGTAGATGTGAATTTTATAATCGGTTTTCCCGTGATTGATGTATTGCTCTCTCACGATATCCAAAGCACACAATCCTTTCACATAAGGACCAGAATACGAAACCGGATTCCAGGTTTTGCCACCATCGCTTGTCCCGTAAAGCGGAATGGTATCTGTCACGTTCGGAAAATAATCAGTCCCAACTGTTCCTGCGAATCCACGTAAACTGTCAACAAAGGCAATGCAACGGAAGAACGTTCCTTTTTGTTCCAATTGTTTTTCCCAAGTTTCACCTGCATTGGTTGTGTGATAAATACTTCCATAGCCGTTGACGTACCAACCTTCTTTTTCATTGATGAAAGCAATGTCATCTTGTTTTCCAGGATAGCGCTCTGTGTTGAGTTTTTCCCATCCTTTTTCCGGAAGTATTGCTGCATCTTTCTTTGAAAGCACTTCATTACTCCATCTCACAGCAGACAGGCCAACTTCGGTATTGTATTCATCGAACAGTTGTTGAATTTTTCCATTCGCAAATTTGTCATATGCTTCTTGCATTGTGCCCGATTTCGCGAAGTAGTGGTCTGTTGAAGGGTAGGTGATGAGCGTGGCATTTCCGGGGTGGAAGTGGTTTACGGTGTTCACGATTTGTTGGTGGTCGGCTTTCGAAAAGGCTTGGAAATCGGATTCTCCAAATTGAACCAAAACTTTCGCTGTTGTGTTCTTCCAGTTTTCCAAATGCGGATAGTCTTGTATTTGTCTCCAGTATTCGGCGTTGCGATCGTAGATTTTTCCTTTTCCATCATACCCCCAAACGCTTCTTAAAACAGAATCTACTTTTGCATCTTTGGCCATTTCTTCAAGACTTTCCTTTTGAACGAAATACCTGTAATTCAAATCGTACTGCTCAACAACAGATTGCTCGACTTCAATTGGATTCATTCCCGCTAATGCGTTTTGAACGCGGTACATTTCTAATTGATATTCAAACCAAGATTTAGCCGTGGTTCCATAAACGACTACACCGGCAACGTTGTTTTTAGCGCTAATCGCGGGAACAATTATTCCTCCCATGGAATGACCAACGATGATGATTTGATTGGTGTCTACGTATGGAAGTGTTTTCAGTTTTTTCAATCCGACTTCGAAATTTTCAATCTCATCCATTAAATCACAAGACTCGCATGGAGGCGTGTTTTTGCTATCGCCTAATCCACTTTTTTCAATGCGCATTGTAGTGTAACCCGCATCCACGTAGGCATCTATAATCCGCTTATACGGATGGTCGTTCGTCAGCTCGTCAATACTGCTGCACGTGTATCCCGGAACAAAAAGCATGGCGGGCATTTTGTTTTCTTTGAAGGGCTTGTTAATGATCACACGCAACTGTCCACCTCTGAAATTGGCTTCGTCGTAAATCACTTCGGCATTGTCGTCGGTTTCGAATGGACGAGCAACGACTTTGGTTTTCAGCGTGATTTTCTTTTTACCGCGCAGCACAGAAAGTTGAACTTCTTGTCCGGGTGTGTATTCGAGAAACATTTTCGTGAATTCTTCCGAAGACTTGAAGTCTTTGTCTCCGATTTTAAGTATGATGTCGTTTTCTTGAAGTTTCAATTCAACGCTGGTTCCTCTAACGACCGACACTACTTTGCAACCGGAGACTGCGTTTTCACTAACGTATTCAATACGAGCGCCAAGTAAGGGTTTGCGGGTAAGCTGCGCTGAAGTTTGAAAGAATAAAATTCCAAAAAGCAAAGACAGAATAAAACGAGGCATAAGCTAATTTTTGCCAAAGAAATGTTTTATTTAAAAAACTGAGTTGTCAAAAATTGCTAATTCGCGTTGCGCCAGGAGTCTGTCCGAATTGCTGCTTAAATGCTTTTGAAAAAGTAGGGACGTCTGAAAAGCCATATTTTATGGTTGTTTCCAGGATGCTTATTCCTTTTGTAATGTCCAGTTTAGCTCGATCGAGTCGAATTCTTTTTTGGTATTGGTAAGGCGAGACGCCGAACGCTTGCTTGAATACGCGAATGAAATGGTATTTCGAAATACCAATGTTTAATGAAATCTCGTCGAGAGATAGATTCTCGGTAATGTGTTCGTCTATGAAATTTTTCGCCTGAAGAATTGCCCTGAATACTTCTTCGTTGGTAATGTTTTTCTTGAAGTCGAGATTGTTCAGGTGATCGAAAATGAATCGTTGATCGGTAATGATCGATTCCGCCAAACTGTAGAAGAGTTCTTGTTCCTGAAGACTGTTGGCGAAACTTCCGTTTTTAATTTTCTTGTTGATCTCTGAAAGTGAATATCCGATGCTTGTGTTTTTGACGTTGTATCTGTTCACAAAGAATTGATCGGAGAGTAGGAACTCTTTGAGATTAGAGGCCTGCAGATCGTAATACTCAGCAACATCGGAAACAATTTGGGTTGAGATGTCGATGCACAATCCCTCTACAGCTTTTTCTTGATTTATTTGAACGATAGACTTTGTGAAGTCGTTGCCAATGATGTATTCTCCTTCACGCACCATGAACTTTTTTCCATTTGCGTAATAAGTCTCTTCACCTGAAGCCACATATTTTATTCCCAACCCCGTGAACGCAATTTCAGTTTCGAGTTTCGTTATTTCTGAAACTCGAATTTCATTGAGGTTGTCGTCAGAGTATATGGTTTGGTTCATTTCAGAAAAAAACAAATTTACTACTTCACCTCTTTCCCATTCACATCAATCGTTATCCAAGGACCATTTGCATCTTTCTGCACCTGTGCCTTTCCGCCCGAGAAGGTTTTTACGTCGTGGTAGATGCACGGAATGACTTCGTTGCCGGCCTCATCTACGAAGCCTTTTTTTCTTCCTTCGGGGAAGTTAATGCTCACGATCATTCTGCCGTCGGCGAACTGACCGTTAATGCCGTCGTATTTGCAGGGGAGGATAATTTTTCCGGAAGTGTTGATTCTTCCTGACTTCCCGTTTTTCTTCACGTTGGAAAGTCCACGGTTGAAGTCGCCGGTTAATTCATATTCGAAGGGAGTGGTAATTTTCCCTTCTTTGTTAAGATGTCCCCATAGGTTGTCCTTTTTCGCAATCACAAATCCTTCGTTGAAGTTCCCCGCCCAGTCGTATTCGAACGGAATAATGGTTTCTCCTTTTTCATTGATGAATCCGTGCTTGCCGTTTAGAATGGCATGCGCTAATCCTTCGCGGTAGTAGGCTATACTTTCGTATTGAAAGGGAATGAGAATTTTCCCTGCTTTGTCAATGATTCCGAATTTGCCATTCAATTGGGTAATGGCGCCCTCACCGCTGAAACGAATTTCGGCTTCGTAAATAATGGGAAGAATTTCTTTTCCGGCTTGGTCAATGATACCCCACTTTCCATCTTTTTGCACAACAGTTGATTCTGGACCAAAGTCTTTGATTCGGTCGTAAACAATTGGAATAACAATTTTTCCTTCTTTGTTAATGCAACCCATTTTCCCGTCTTTGTAAACGGTTGCTAATCCACTTGAATAGTTACCAATGCTCCCGTATTCCAGTGGTAGAATTTTTTTTCCTTTCTTGTCGAAACAGCCGTATTTCTGATCGATTCCAACAACAATCAAATCCGAAAACCGCATACTGCGGTAGAACCAATCGTCTGCGTCGGTATAAATAACAGGAAGGACTTCGTTTCCTTGCTTGTCAATGTATCCGTAATGGGTAGGGTAGTCTCCGAAAATTTCAACGCGAGCAACACCATCCATGAAAGGTTCAATCTCATCATACTTCATTGGGACAATCACATTTCCCAGCGTATCAATAATTCCTTTTTTATCGTTGGTTCGAAAACTCGCCAACCCGTCTCTGAAATCGTAAATGCGATAGATCTCGTTTTTCGGAATGAATTTCTTCGTCGCTCTATCGTACGTTCCTTCGATTTTGGTTTGGGCGGAGGCAGTTTGGAAAATCCCGAGAGCTATTGGGAACAGGATCGCAAGAAATAAATTTCTAAAAATATTATTGGTTGTCATTTAACGACGTGTGATCATGAGTTTGAATGAAATTAAACAATGGGAGTTTTTTTCTTCCGAGGTGCTCGTTTTGATGAAGCATTTTTTGAAGTCGGCATTTTTCTTCCTGTCCGCTTGTAATATGCGATTGTGTCACTGATTTGTTGCTTCTCTTCCTGTGTTAAAGGCCTAGAATCAACGAAGAAATCTATTCCGTTAGGTTCTTTTATATGTCCCATAATTGAGTCTAGTCGGCGCTATTATAAAAGAGCCCTGTATTAATTGTCAGTTTTTAGATTGAAGCTCCAATTCTTTCTGGGTTAATACGTGACTTTTTTTTATTTGTCTGTTGGAAATTTCTGCGCGTTCTATTAAATCTTGTTTTGTGAAAACGACATGATTTGGTTTAATAGACTTCATACTTTTTTTCTCGTTTTCACAGACGGTAATTTTTTTCTAACATTTTTCGCCTTCAATTTTGTCATCAATTTTCTGAAGTCAATAAGTTCTTCTTCTGTCCAAGGTATAGATTGAACAGTGAAGTCTACATTTTTCGGTTCTCTTATTAGTCCCATTTTTTTATGATTTAAAGTATTGTTTAATAAGCCGCATGGCTGCATTGGTTTCGATGAACATTCTTAGCCCTCGGAAATGAGTTGCATGAAGCGATTCTTTGTAGTGTTTTATTAATGCTGTTTTAGCATCAAAAGCAACAAAGCCCTGATATCCTTTATCAACAGAAATTTTGCAAGCGTAAGCAACAAGATTTCCAGGAACACCTAAATAAACTTTGTTTTTGTTCTTATTAAAGTTTGCACTCTCAATGAGGTGCATGAAAATATGGTCTTGCTTGTCTTCAATACTAATAAGTCCCTGAATGATCGTTGTGTTGTTTACTGTTGTGAGTTTATAAACTTCTTTAGTCTTGTCCTTTATCTCTTTTGCCCACTCAAATTGCCATTCCGTTTTATGAATTTGTTTCAAATCTTTTAAACCAAGTCGAACAATTTCTGTATCAAATACTTCTCCAGTTGATGTGTTTTCGATAGAGTTTGTGAGTTTGTCAATCAAAAAGTCAAGCGGCTTAATACTAGATTTTTTCATTAATCGAAGTTAAAGAAAAAACAGTCAGTTTCGACTTTTGTCATTTTCAAAAATCACGACATTAAATGGGGGATTTTCCATGTTTTCAATCTCGCCAAAGCCTTTCATCTACCGTTTTGCGTTTGCTTACCTGGCATAAACTCAATTTCTTCCAAACTCGGCGGGTCAGCTAATCGAAAGTAGCGTCCCGATAGCTATCGGGATTGAAGCACTTGGTTGTCAATCAAGCAGAATCATTGATCAAAGCACTTTTTTAAATTCTTGGGATATCGACCCAAAAATTTGCCGGCAGGTGTTGTAAAACTGTCGGCAAGCTATGATCTAGAAATTCAATTCCCATGATGGTCAGGTTTTCGCGATTGATGTCGAGTGGGGTGTACATGCTGTGAAGTTGATCGAATGTAAATTTAGAGAAAAAGAGGGGTAAACAAACCTCATTAATACCAGGGGGTGGTTCTTTTATCTAACTTAGGTGCTGTTATAGGTTGACCGCCGCACACAGTTTAAGCCATATGTAACTTTCGTATTTTGTGTTTTATTTCATAAATATAATTTACCGTGTCTTCAATAAGGTCAAGTGCTGTTTTAAGTTTTTCGTCCGAAGGAACTTTTATTTGATGCAAAGCATTATTACCGATGATTCGAAGTTTTTGTATTGCGACTGAGTGGTCTGCGGTAATATAATTATTATCTGCTAAAAGAATAATTTTTGTTTTTAGGTCATTCGATAGTTTTTCGTATTCTGCTTTACAACACCCACGCTTTTTTATTTCTTTCTTGCCTTCTATTTTTTTGTCTAAGCATATAGCTTCGATAATTGCTCTGATACCTGCAACACATAGTGTTTTATGTAAGTGGTTGAAACTTCCGATCGTTTCGTGATATAGTAGTTGTATTGTCGCTGGTGCATTTGGAAATTCCTTTTTTAAACGTTTTTCTCTTAATGGATAGAGAAAGTCAATAGTATTTTTTTCGTCGTTTGATAAATGCTTGGACATACAAAAAGAAATAGTTTCGCAACCACTGCATTTAATTATTTTCCAATATTTAATATCGTAGTTAAATGGAGTAGCTAAATCATTTTCTGTTGTCTCCGTATAATTACGGACAATTTCGTGATTTGTTGACCTATTACATTCTCTACATTTTGCTTTCATAATAAATGTTTTTTGTCTACCGAGGTCTGTCCCTGCGGTTTACCTATAACGGTTTCGGGCTTGGCAACGTGCCGACTTTTTAAAGTAAACCCAAACCCGAAGATAGATTTTTTTGTTTCAAATTAAATGATTTTTCGAAGAAAGAACGAAGGCATGAGGCTAAACCCGTGTTAGCCTTTGCTTTTTTTTACTTTCATGGTTAATAAATTCGTTGGTGTACCTTGATTGATTACAATAAGTGCATCATAATGATATAATTCTAATTTGCGATACCTATATATTT
>CAIUWH010000111.1 GCA_903902795.1 uncultured Bacteroidota bacterium | reverse complement strand
GTTTATTGGAAGCTGGAGCAAAACGTGCTTTAATTTTACCAGTTGGCGGTGCTTTTCACTCTCCTTTAATGGAACCAGCGCGCGAAGAATTAGCAGCAGCGATTGAAGCAACCCAATTTTCGACACCGATTTGTCCTGTTTATCAAAACATCAATGCAGCAGCCGTTTCTGACCCAGCAGTGATTAAAGAAAATCTTGTTCTTCAGTTGACAGGAGCTGTAAAATGGACACAAATTATGCAAAATATGCTTGCTGATGGTTGCACCGAAGTAATCGAAGTTGGACCAGGAAAAGTATTGCAAGGTTTATTCAAAAAAGTAAGTAGAGATTTACCGACAAGTAGCGCTGGGTTGCAATAAAAATTAATACTTCTCATTAAATTAAATTTTCAAATTGACTTTTGAATTGAAACGCAGAATCCACTAAAATGGATGAATTATCAACGTATAATTTATAAGACCGTTGCAAAACTTTATGAATTCAAAAATGCCTTTTTTTAGAATTGATTTTTTTAATTTTTAGCTCATTTTTTCTCTTTTTAATCAATTTCGAGTGCTTTTGGCACTGTTTTCTTTCATTATTTTGCCATTTTGAGTGAATTGGACATAATTATCCCAGGTGACCTGTATAAATTATAGGCCATTGATTCCATTAAGTTTTGGGTGTGCATTTTTTCTAAACCTATATACCTGCAGCAAGTAGAATTGAACCATCTTTTGATACTTCCAAAAGTTCGCTCGACCTTAAATCTTGTTTTTCCAATCAATTTGTTTCTCAATTTTTCTCGTTCTGTTAGCGGTTTTCCTTTTGTTGCTTTGCTTAAGATTCTACTTTTTAGTTTCTTATCATTTATAATGCCTTCGTTCTTTGCTGATTTATAACCTTTATCGCCATACACATAAGCATCTTCTGGAATATCTGCTGTATCAAGGACTTCCTCAAGATTTGATATTTCGTTTACATTCGCAGGAGTAGTTAAAACTCCTAGTACTAGCCCTTCTTGATCTGTCACTTTGTGTTTCTTATATCCGTATCGAGTTTTACCAGATTTCTTTATCCAGCGCCCTTCTGGATCTGCTGTTTTTTGTTGTTTTTTCAACTCCTTGTGCGTTTCTTCCTCCTTTTGTTTTTGTTCATCGCTTCGTTCTGTTTCTGCTCTATCTTCTTCAATTTCAAAAGTTGTTATTCCTTTTGGTTTATATGGGGAGTCAACAATACTTGCATCAACAATAACTCCCGTTTTGACAATAATTTTATGCTTTTCAAGCTGTTTATTTAATTCTTTAAACAACTTTTCATATACTTTTTTTTCAGTCAATTCACTACGGAAACGACTTATAACACTATGGTCTGGAACTGAATCATCTAAACTTATCCCAACAAATCTACTGAATGAAATACTATCATTTACTCGATCTTCGACCTCATAATCACTTAGTCCATACCACGTTTGAAGTAAAGTCATTTTGAACAAAATCAAACCATCATAGCTTGGACGACCAGTAACCGAAGTGCCTTTTGAATAATGTTTATTGATAATATTTGAAATAGGTCGCCAATCAACAATGAGATTTACCTGATTAAAAAATTCTTGTTTGATTTTTCGTTTTGCTGTTAGAAAATCCGCAAAACCAATATTTTGTTCATTTTTCATACATAAAGATAAGAAAAACTAGGCTAAAAACAACCAAAAAACAACCTTAGTTATTGACCATCAAACTGTTAATATGTAAATAGTTTTGCAACGGTCTT
>CAIUWH010000110.1 GCA_903902795.1 uncultured Bacteroidota bacterium | reverse complement strand
TCAGACGGTTAAAATGGATACACCTGCAACTGGAGTTTATTTTGTATCCATCAAAAGTAATGACGGAGTTGCAACTAAAAAGATTATTGTGGAGTAATTTCTTCGCTATACTTATAAAAAAGAGGTTTTCAAATTTTGAAATCCTCTTTTTTTGGTTTGAACTTTAACTTTTTAATCTAATTTAGTAGTAGAATGGCAGCGGTAAAACCTGCTAGTACAACTTCAGGTGTATTTCCTAAATAAAAGTTAAATTTTTTCCTTTTTTCTTAGTTTCACCACTTAATCTTTAGTAAACTTTTAAAAAAATAATACCTTCGCACAGCAGTTTTAGAAAATAGATAAAATGTTATGTAACATTTTTTATTTTTTAGAGACTTGTACTTTACATTTAATTAACCTTATATTTTAAAAAATGAAAAAAATTATTTTATCCTTAATTGCAGGAATCATGCTCTTGCCAATGAGTGTGAAAGCAGATGAAGGAATGTGGTTTTTAATGTTCATCGAACGTTTAAATCACAGAGATATGCAGAAAATGGGCTTGCAATTAACAGCCGAAGAAATTTACAGCATCAATAACCACAGTTTAAAGGACGCCATTGTCCAATTCAATGGAGGTTGTACTGCTGAACTAGTTTCTAAAGACGGATTGGTACTAACAAATCACCATTGTGGATATGATGCCATTGCTGAACTTTCAACTGCAGATAAAAATTATTTGAAAGATGGATATTGGGCGGCAAATAAAAAAGGTGAATTAAAACCATCAAGCCTATTTGTGCGTTTCTTTGTTCGTATGGACGATTGTACGAAACGTATTTTAGCCAAAGTGAATGCGTCGATGAGCGAAGCTGATCGCGAAAAGGCAATCAATCAAGAAATAGCAGTTATTGAAAAAGAAAACAATGAAGGCGGAAAATATACGGTTTCTGTGCGTCCGTTTTTTCAAGGAAATGAATTCTATTATTTTGTATACCAAGACTACAAAGACGTTCGTTTAGTAGGAACGCCGCCTGAAAGTTTAGGTAAATTTGGTGGAGATACGGACAACTGGGAATGGCCACGTCACACTGCTGATTTCTCTATGTTTAGAGTTTATGCGGATGCCAATGGAAATCCTGCTGACTATTCAGAAAACAATGTTCCCCTAAAGCCAAAACACTATTTACCTGTTAGTTTAAATGGAGTAAAGGAAAATGATTTTGCGATGATTCTGGGATATCCGGGTAGAACCAATCGTTGGATGCCATCAGGTGGAATTGAACAAAACGTTAAATTTGCTTATCCTGCTTGGGTTGAAGGTGCAAAAACCGGAATGGATAATATGAAAAAATACATGGATCAAAATGATGCACTTCGTTTGATTTATGCCTCAAAATATGCTTCTACTGCCAACTACTGGAAAAACCGTCAAGGAAT
Source organism: uncultured Bacteroidota bacterium (assembly GCA_903902795.1). Classification (GTDB taxonomy): domain Bacteria; phylum Bacteroidota; class Bacteroidia; order Flavobacteriales; family Flavobacteriaceae; genus Flavobacterium. Next base: position 32,762 of record CAIUWH010000110.1, on the reverse strand, counting down.
GATTGATGCATTAACCAAATTTGGAACCGCTAAATCAAAAGCAACACAAGAAGCTAAATTTGACAAATGGGCCAATAAATCGGCTAACAAAGCCAAGTATGGTAATGTAATTCCAAATATCAATAAGTTTTATGCCCTAACGAACGAAAAATCAAGACACGATAACTACTTACAACAGTTATTCAGAACTACTTCATTCGGAACCATTTCAAGAAGCTTAGGGAGACAATTGGACTTATATGTAAAGGCTGATCCTGCTAAACGTGCTCAGATGGCGCCAGGAATAGCAGAAATGGCAACAGAAATGTTCAAAGAAGTACACATTCCTGCGGAAAAAGATTTATTGGCTGCACAGCTTAATGTATATGCGACTAAATCAACAGGATATGCAATCGCACCGATGGTGAAAAAGATTGGAGATGAAAACAACAATAACTTTACGAATTATGTAAATGCGGCTTTCGACTTGAGTATTTTTACTTCTGTTGATCGAATCAAGGCATTTTTACAACTACCGAGCGAAGCACTATTGACCAATGATCCGTTATATGCTCTATCAAATGATATGACTACGCATTTCGGAACTCGTTCAGACGAAATCACAAAAGCTCAAAATGATTACGCAGCTTCTTTCCGTTTATTGGTAGAAGGTCTAAGAGAATCGAAAATCGGAGCAATCAAATATCCAGATGCCAATTCAACCTTGCGTTTGACCTACGGAAAAGTACGTTCATTACCTGCTGATCAAAGAAACGATGCTACGATTAACAACTACACAACTTTAGCTGGTCAGGTTAAGAAATACAAAAAAGGAGACCAAGAATTTGATTTGCCAACGCGTATTTTAGACATGCAGAAAAATAAAGAATTTGGTCGTTATGCCGATAAAGACGGTTCACTTCACGTAAACTTCTTGACGGATAATGACATTACTGGTGGAAATTCAGGTTCACCTGTTCTTAACGGTAAAGGCGAATTAATTGGTTTAGCATTCGACGGAAACATCGAAGCTATGGCAGGCGATGTAATCTTTGACAACAAATTACAACGAACCATCAACGTTGATATTCGCTACGTGCTTTGGGTAATCGAAAATTTCTCTGGTGCTAAACACATCGTAGACGAAATGACGTTAGTGAAATAATTCTATCCTAACAAGTTTCAAAACCTGTTAGGTTTTTAAAATTAGAACTCCGAATTAAGAAATTAGTTCGGAGTTTTTTTAGTAAATTAACAACTGAGAATATTAGAGACAAACTTTGTTAACTTCTTCAAAACTTTTGATATTTAAATTTCATTTTCCTTATTTTTGAAAAATAGAAACATCACTATGAAAATGCTACCCTTTTTTATTTTCCTAATCGGCTTCACTTCGATGGCAGAATCCGATTTTGAAAAGGCAGAAAAATTATACAAACAACAGAAATTCGATCAAGCCAAAGTGCTGTTTGAAAACGTCATCAAATCAAATCCCAAAAATTATAAATCCGTCGAATACCTCGGAGATATCGCTGGTCATCAAAAAAAATGGGACGAAGCAATTAAATATTACCTACAACTCAAAGATTCCAATCCGAAAAGCGCGGTGTATTGGTACAAATACGGCGGCGCCATGGGAATGAAAGCCAAATCGGCTAATAAATTTAAAGCATTGGGCATGATTGACGACATCGAAAAAGCTTTTTTGACCTCTGCTAAACTTGACGCCAAACACACCGAATCGCGCTGGGCTTTGGTCATGTTGTACATCGAATTACCCGGAATTATTGGCGGAAGTGAAAAGAAAGCCCAAAAATACGCCGACGAACTCATGCTGCTTTCCAAAGTAGATGGTTACCTCGCCAAAGGTTACATCGATGAATATTTTTCGCGCAACACCAAAGCTGAAGCCAATTACAAAAAAGCCCACGAAATCGGTAATTCGAAAACCACGTTTCAGAAATTATACGATTTGTATCTGAATAAAATCAAAGACAAAGCCAAAGCGAATAAATTAAAAGAACAATACGAAAGTAAATAACAAAATACAAAATCCAAATAACAAGCTTACTTTGGAATTTGTTTTTTAAAATATTGGAATTTTTATGCGTACACACTTCATAGCCATAGGCGGCGCAGCCATGCACAATCTAGCCTTAGCCCTTCACAATAAAGGATATCACGTAACTGGAAGCGACGATGCTATTTTTGAACCGTCCAAATCGCGTTTAGAAAAAAAAGGATTATTACCTACCGAAATGGGTTGGTTTCCGGAAAAAATCTCTTCCGATATTGAAGCCATCATCCTCGGAATGCACGCCAAAGCCGACAATCCCGAATTGCTGAAAGCGAAAGAACTCGGATTGAAAATCTATTCGTATCCCGAATTTTTGTACGAGCAATCCAAAACTAAAACACGCGTGGTTATTGGTGGGTCGCACGGAAAAACCACCATTACCTCCATGATTCTTCACGTGATGCATTACCACAACATAGAAGTAGATTATATGGTAGGGGCACAATTAGAAGGATTTGACACGATGGTTCATCTCACCGAAACCAACGATTTTATTGTGCTCGAAGGCGATGAATATTTGTCTTCTCCCATCGATAGACGTCCGAAATTTCACTTGTACCAACCCAATATTGCCTTGCTTTCCGGCATTGCATGGGATCACATCAACGTCTTTCCAACTTTTGACAATTACGTCGAACAGTTCGAAATCTTCGTCAACCAAATTACCAAAGGTGGCATTTTAGTCTATAATGAAGAAGACGAAACGGTAAAAAAAGTAGCCGAAGAATCCACCAACGCCATTCGTAAACTTCCGTATCAAACTCCGAGTTATTCGGTTGAAAACGGAATTACCTTACTCGACACACCCGAAGGTCCGATGCCCATTGAAGTGTTTGGTGCACACAATTTGAACAATTTAGCCGGAGCGAAGTGGATTTGCCAAAATATGGGCGTCGACGAAGCTGATTTTTACGAAGCGATTGCCAGTTTTAAAGGTGCTTCAAAACGTTTAGAAAAAATAGCTGAAGGAAACGGTAAAGTCGCGTACAAAGATTTCGCGCATTCGCCTAGTAAAGTTTCAGCTACAACTAAAGCTGTAAAAGCGCAATATCCTGATAGAAAATTAATTGCATGTCTAGAATTGCATACCTACAGCAGTTTGAACGCCGAGTTCCTCAAAGAATACCAAGGCGCACTCGATGCTGCAGATGTTGCGGTGGTGTTTTACTCGCCCGATGCCGTCAAAATTAAGCAACTCGAAGAAGTTACCTACGAACAAATCGCCCAATCGTTCCAACGAGATGATTTGATTATTTATACCCATCCGTCCGATTTCAAGGACTTTTTGTTCAGCCAAAATTTAGACAATTCCGCTTTATTATTAATGAGCTCTGGAAATTATGGAGGTTTAAATTTCGACGATATTCAAAAAATGATGTAGTGTTTGTGAGAGCAGAGCAATCCGTTTAAAACAGTAGTTGTCCCGCTTTCGGCTGTATCTCCGATTGCCAAAAAACTACAGGCAGAGCCTTTGTTTTTGATCATCGGAGGATGCCGCCTCACTCGGGGCTAGATTAGACGTTGGAGTATTCTTAGACATTCAAATCGCAAAACTCTTTACAATAAAAAACTCCCATCAATGTGGGAGTTTTTCTTTTTGTATTTCTTAAACTTATTCAGCTAAAAACTCTTCCATTGTTTTCAACTTCAACGTCAATCCGTTTTTAGTCGCGTTATCAGTAAGTTTTTGTAAATAACCCGATTTTAAACTTTCAAACTTCGTTTTTGCCGTATTGAACAATTCCATTACGCTTTCAATATTGGCTTTTTGCGCTGGAGAAGGTGCATCGAATTGACCCGCAACCGATGCGTAAATCGCACCCAATTTCTCTCTCACTTGCTTTTCAGCTCCACCCACATAATTATCACCAGTAGTAATAACCATAGTGTTTTTCAACGCATTTAAGTCGGTCGTGATCTTAGCATTCGATTTTTTCAACGCTGGCACTTTTGCGCTTAATTCGTCTGCTGTTTTAATCATTTCATCTATTTGGTATACCATATAAGCCAACTCTTGAACTTTATCAAACAACACACGCGTTGTTTTGTATTGTTCATCGCGAGAAGCCAAAGTGATCGCGCTTTTTGGGTCGTTGGTGATCTCAAATTCGTGCGTGTAGGTTTCTTTTCCTTTGGTCAAAACCGCCTTGTATTTTCCTGCTGCCGCTCTCGGAGCAGAAAAGCTGCTATAATCTACGGTTTTTCCTTGTGCACTTTTTGGCGCTTTTTCAGCAAATCCCCACGTAACAATATTGATTCCTTTCTGGTTGGCAGCCGGAATTTTCACCACTTTTTTACCGTTAGCATCCTGAATTTCCATTTCCATTTTGCCAAACGTATTTCTCTTTTTCTGGTAGTATACAATTTGCGCAGCACTATTCGGATTCGCACCTACAAACTCCAATTCAGATGCTGTTCCACCAAAACTAGATTCTTCCAATTTAGGATATACTTTTGTTTGGAAGAAGTGTACGTCTTTTTTAACCACGTCTTGGGTAATTTGTCTCAATACACTGATATCATCCAAAATAATTACACCTCTACCATGAGTAGCCATCACTAAGTCGTTGGTTTTTTTATGTAAATCAAGGTAAAAAACAGAGGCGGCTGGCATTTCGTTTTCAAACTTCGACCAATTCTTACCACCGTCAACTGTGATGTACAATCCTTTTTCAGTTCCTAAAAACAGCAGGTTTTCATTTACATAATCTTCTTGTAAACTACGCGTAAATCCGTCAATATCTTTGGTAATGATTGACGTCCACGTTTTACCAAAATCGGTTGTTTTAAAAGCATAGGCCTGATAATCATTTTTGGTATGGCCATCAAAAACCGCGTAGGCACTTCCTGCATTGAAGTTACTTGCTTCGATATGATAGCACCAAGTGTTTGCCGGTAATCCTTTTAGGTTTAAAGTCACGTTTGCCCAAGTTTTTCCTCCATCTTGCGTTACTTGAACGTTTCCGTCGTCGGTTCCTACCCAAATCACGTTTTTATCTTTCGGAGATTCAGCAATCGTAAACAACGTACAATGGTTTTCTGCACCTGAGTTGTCTTTAGACAATCCTCCTGAGTTTTCTTGCTTTTGTTTGGCAGGATCATTAGTTGTCAAATCTGGTGAAATGATTTTCCAGGTTGCACCCATATCATCGGATACATGCACAAATTGACTTCCTGCATAGATTCGGTCAGGATTATGAATTCCAGTCACAATAGGCGTATTCCAGTTGAAACGCAATTTTGCTATTCCTTTTTCCTGAAGCGGCTGAATCGTTTTTAGTTCTTTCGTATCTAAATTATAACGCCATATGTTTTCGGCACCTTGCATTTCACTATAGATTATTCGCTTTCCGGGATGCTTTAAAACCCTAAAACCGTCTCCTGCACCAACACTTTCCCAATCGCGTGCTTCGATTCCGCCATCGCTTTTACTCGGGCCGTACCACGAACCGTTGTCTTGCAATCCGCCATAAATGTTATACGGCTCAGCATCATCCAAACTGATGTGGTAATATTGTGAAAGAGGAAGATTGCGAACAATATCCAATGTAGTTCCGCTGTTCCAGCTTCTGTATAGACCACCATCAGTTGCGCAATAAATGCGATTGGTATCGTTCATGTCTATGACTATATCGTGGATATCGGGGTGCATTGGACCTAGATTCTTAAATGTTGCACCACCATCTCTACTGATTGAACCACTGTAACCCGCTTTATATACAATGTCTGGATTCTTTGGGTCAACCGTGATTCGTGAAAAATAAAACGGACGCACAACCAATTCAAAATCACTGTTTAAATGCTTCCAGTTTTTTCCACCATCGGTCGATTTATACATTCCTTTTTGGCTGTCTTTTTCACATTCCAATACACTGTATAAAATATCGGAATTAGATGGAGCAACTGCAATGGCAATGCGACCTAATTGCCCGCTTGGATAACCGTTGTGAATTTTGCTCCATGTTTTTCCTCCATCAGTGGTTTTTATAAGGCATGAATTTAATCCGCCTGAGCTAAATGACCATGCCGTTCTTCTGAATTCCCAGAAACTGGCGTACATTATGTCTGGATTTTTAGGATCGATGACCAAATCAGAGCAACCTGTTTTAGCGTCAATGCCGTACACTTTGTTCCACGTTTTTCCGCCGTCTTTAGAATTGTAAATTCCTCTTTCATCGCTGTCGCCCCAAAGTGCGCCTAAAACGGCTACCCAAACGTTGTCTGAATTTCTTGGGTCAACAACGATCGATCCAATTCGGTCTGATTTGGACAAACCCATGTTAGTCCAGTTCAATCCGCCATCGGTCGATTTATAGATTCCGTCTCCAGCTGAAACACTATTTCGTGTCCATGTTTCTCCTGTTCCTACCCAAATGACTTGGTCCGGTTTGTTAGGATCAAGGGTTATACAGCCAATGGATTGATTATGTTTATCGAACATGGGAGAGAAGCTAGCGCCTCCATCTCCACTTTTCCAAACACCGCCACCGGCAGCGCCAATATATATGATTTGATTATTTGTGGGATGTTGTGCAATATCTGAAATTCGTCCGCTCATGATCGCGGGACCAATTTGTCTTGCTTTGATATCACCAAATAGTTCTTTTCCTTTTAGGACAATATCCTCTTGAGCATTTGCCATCAGTGTAAGTAGACTGGCGAATGCTATACATTTGAAGTTTTTCATAATTCTGATAGATTATTCAGTTTTAAATTCAAACTCCTTGAGATCGATTGTTGGATTGAGGGTGATTTTTTTGATGGTCATTTCTTGACCAAATTGGTTCATGGTAAACGGAAAGTAAATTCCGTCCACTTCTTGATAGTTTCCGCTGGTTGAAGATGCCATCTGGCCTTTCATTTGACCTTCTTTAATTTCAGTTTCGGTCATTACAATTACATTATTTTCAGTGTCGAAATAGTAAAAAGAAACATCATCTACTTTTTCTCCATTCACAACTACTTGATTTTTAGTAAGTTTTATTTTATGGCATTCGGTTCCTTCTTTGGTTTCTTTACCTATATAATCGGCAACATAACCTTTTTGTTTGTAGTTTAAGAAAGGATCCGGGAAATCTTTAGTAGAAGTGTTTTTTAGGTTTTCAATATCTTCAGAATTCATTTTTTCTGCTTTCATCGTCATCATGTTGGTTGACCAGCCCGAAGTTCCGTCAAATGCAACCTGAGTCATTTCTTTACCCATTAAGTTGATTTTCACCAACATTTTCCCGTCTTTAGCAGAAGTAACTTGAACGGGTATTTCCATTCCTTGGTAGTTGGCTACCATTTCCATTTTTACGGCATTCAAAGCTTCTAATTTTTCTTTTCCGCCAATGGTTTCAATGTATTTGTTTACTACTTCATCTGCCGTTTGAGCTTGAACATTAGTAAAAGCTAATGAAAAGATGATGGTTTGCACGAATAAGGATAGTTTTTTCATAAGGATTCTTATTTTTAAATGAATAATGTGATTAGTAGAATAACTTCGTGATAAGTTACACAATTTGATCAAAAATAAGTAAAAAAAGTCACATTATCCACCATAGGTATAATGACCTACAATTTTGTAGCTGAATAGACAGTCTTCCAAAACTTGTCCTCCACCAACATTATGAACCAGAAGCGGACGTCTCCCATCGGCTGATTTTTTGTGAGTAACGATTCCGATGTGCGGTAATTTATCGCCTATCATCCAGGTTACCATTTCACCTGTTTTGTAGTCATTAGCATTTTGAGTGACATTCAATTTTGTGCCTTTTCGGGTGAAGAAAACCTCTAGGTTCGGCACTCGTCGGTGATCGATATTGGTATCCGTTCTTGTTAAACCCCATTTTGTAGGATAGTTAGAAAAGTGCAATTTCATGTCTTCGTGCACATTTTTCTGTAAATCAACTCCGAGTTTTCTGTAGGCACGAATGACCACATCAGTGCACACTCCTGTTTTGGCAGGAACATCACCATTTGGGTAGCGTATCGATACATAAGTGGGAGTGTACGCAACTTCCGGATCGATTATAGTCAACGCTGCATTGGATAATTTTTCTTGAAAAGTTAATGGATTTTCAATTAAACTTGAAGTGTTGCTTTTATTTTGGACCAGCTCGGAATTCTTTTCATTTTTACAAGCGAAGAGTACGAAAGCAATAATCGGTAGCATTTGAAAATGTTTTGTCATAGTATAAATAGCTTAAATTCGTCGAAGGGTATTTCTACAAACGAAAATTGTAATTATATTATTTTGAACAGATTAAAATTTTACTTTACTTTACACTACTTAAGAGCCAAAATCATGAATTATACACCAATCAACCAGTGGGCGGAAGACGATCGTCCACGTGAAAAATTTCTACTCAAAGGAAAATCTTCCTTATCCGATTCGGAGTTACTTGCTATTTTAATAGGTTCGGGTTCACGTAACGAAAGTGCCGTTCAATTGTGTCAGCGTATATTAGCCTCTACGAACAACAATTTAAACCAACTCGGAAAATTGTCTATTGCGCAACTGACTCAATTTAAGGGAATAGGTGAGGCGAAAGCTATTTCGATTGCTGCTGCTCTAGAATTGGGGCGAAGACGTCGTTTAGAAGACGCACAAGAATTATCAAAAATCACTTCTAGTAAAGCCGTTTTCGAAATCATGCAACCCATCATCGGCGAATTAGCGCACGAAGAATTTTGGGTGTTGTATTTGAACAATTCCAATAAAATAATTCACAAATCGCAGTTGTCCAAAGGCGGAATTACCGGAACAACAGTCGATAGTAGGATAATTTTCAAAACGGCGTTTGAGCACAATGCAACATCTATCATTTTGACGCACAACCATCCGTCGGGAAAATTACTTCCGAGCGATTCCGATAAAGAAATCACTAAAAAATTAAAACTGGCCGGTCAGCAGTTGGACGTTTTGGTTTTGGATCATATCATTATAACCGAAGTTGGTTTTTATAGTTTTAATGATGAAGGAATGTTTTAAATAAATTTGTTTTGTAATGACAATTGTCGTATTTTTGATGTCAAATGTCATAGTTATGTCAAAATTAGTTGCAAATTCGGATGTTAGATTGGATAAAGCCGTTCGTACTTTTGTGTCAAAAGTAGGAAAAGAGTCTAATTTAACTATAGTTGATAAAGATCTTACGTATAAAAACTTTCTTTCCAATAAAATGCTGATTGTCCATTCCATTCGAAGAGGAATTCCTTACGAATTGTACGAACTTATTAAGGAAAGAACTCCTTTTAAGCAAGAAGATTGGGCTGATTTTTTGGGCGTTTCATCAAGAACATTATTGAGAAACAAGTTGAAAAGCAATTATGTTTTTGAATCCATTCCTTCCGAAAAAATACTAGAATTGGCAGAAGTTACTTCATTAGGCAAAGATGTTTTTGATGCCGAAGAGCAATTTTACATGTGGCTCAATCTGCCCAATTTTGCATTGGGAAATCTTAAGCCGTTTGAATTACTCAAAGATTCCTATGGAAAGGAAATGGTAATGAATGAATTGCGTAAAATTGATTACGGTATTTTTGTGTAATGGAGGTGTATCGTTTGCAAAACAAGAAATATCCTATTGAATTGTCGGGAAAAGGTGCTTCTATAACTGGTGCTCGATGGAATTCAAAAGGAACAGAAGTTATTTATACCGCTCAAAATAGAGCATTAGCGATGGCTGAAGTTGCCGTTCATTTGACCATAGCTACTTTGCCAAGCGGCTTTTGTATGGTGACTGTTTTTATTCCAGATGATGTGTTGATTTTAAATTTAGATACCAATACATTACCTCTAGATTGGAATTTCTTTCCTGAAAATTCGGCTACACAAAAATGCGGAGATGAGCTAATCAAACAAAATAACTATGCGGTAATCAAAGTGCCGTCTGCAGTTGTAAAAGGAGAATTTAATTATTTATTGAATCCGTATCACTCCGACTTCGGCCGAGTAAAAATTATTCATCAAGAAGATTTTCCTTTTGATAAGCGAATCTTTAAGTAATCTTTAACCATATTTCTTCGCGGTTTAATTATATTGCAGCGATTTTAAAATGGTATTATGCTTCAAGCAATTTCACTTACATTTAATTATAATACAAGCACTTTTTTTACATTCCCATCGGTTACTTGCGATTCATCTGAAGCGCTTTTGATTACGGGCAATTCAGGAAAAGGGAAGACAACTTTATTGCACCTTTTGGCTGGCATACTTCGCCCAGACAAAGGAGAAATACTAATTGATAAAATTGATATTTCAAAGTACTCTGAAAAAAAACTGGATCAGTTTAGAGGCAAAAATATCGGACTCATTCTTCAGCAATCTCATTTTATAGCTTCATTAACTGTTCTGGAAAATGTAGTCTTGGCCTCATGGTTGGCCTCCGGAAAAAAAGCAACCGAAAAAGCAGTTCAACTATTGACCGAATTGGATTTGGAATCTCAAATTCACAAATTGCCGTCTCAGCTAAGTATCGGCCAACAGCAACGTGTTTCGATTGCTCGAGCATTGATTAATGAGCCTAAATTACTTTTGGCAGACGAGCCAACTTCGAGTTTAGACGATGAAAACGCAATGAAAGTTGCTGATTTACTTCATAAATTAGCTAAAGACTACAAGGCTTCTTTGGTCATCGTAACCCATGACCAACGATTAAAAAATAAGTTTCCTAACCAAATCCATCTGAATTAGTATGATTGCAAAGTTAGCATGGAAAAACCTTTGGTTTAAACCTTTGAACACCGTTTTAAGTGTTATTTTATTGGCGTCGAGTGTGGCCATTATCACCGTTTTAATTCTGTTGCAGAAACAATTTGAAGAAAAATTTTCAAGTACAATCGATGGGGTTGATTTGGTTTTGGGCGCACAAGGAAGTCCGATGCAGTTGATTCTATCCTCGGTGTACCACATCGATAATCCTACAGGAAATATCAGTTATGATTCAGCCAAAGTATGGATGAACCACCCGTTTATTGAAAAAGCAATTCCGTTGGCTTTTGGCGACAATTACCGCGGATTTAAAATCTTGGGTACCAATTCCGATTATTTGGATAAATACAACACCAAAATTTTAAAAGGAAAAGTATTTGAGAACAATTTTGAAGTCGTTGTGGGAAGTCAGATTGCAGCCAAATTAAACCTCAAATTAGGTGATACGTTTCATGGGTCTCATGGTGATGCTGCCGAAGGAGAAGTACACGACCAATACGATTATAAAGTCGTAGGAATTGCGGCACCAACCGGAAAAGTAATCGATAATTTGATTTTGTGTACGATTCCGAGTGTGTGGCAAATGCACGGTAGTCATGCCGATGAAAATCCGGCGCATGGAGAAGAAGGTCATGTTCACGAGGAAAACGAAGAAGTTCATGCCGAGGAAAATCCGGCTCACGGTGAAGAAGGTCATGTTCATGAAGAAGACGAACATGTTCATACCGAAGCTTGTAATCATGACCACGATCATGAGCATCACGAAGACATGACGTTAGACGAACCCAACATGGAAATCACTGCCGTTTTGTTGAAGTATAGAAACAAAATGGGTATTGTGATGTGGCCGCGTATCATAGCACAAAACACCAAAATGCAAGCGGCATCTCCAGCCATTGAAATCAATCGATTGTTTAGTTTATTTGGAGTAGGTTTATCAGCTTTACAATACTTGGCGTATGCTATTATGTTGATTTCTGGAATATCGATTTTTATTGCCTTGTACAATCGTTTGAAAGAACGCAAATATGAATTTGCCCTAATGCGCATTAACGGTGCGAGCCGTTTACAATTGCTTTCCTTGATTTTGATTGAAAGTTTAATTTTGTGTGCGGTTGGATTCTTCTTTGGAACAATTTTTGGTAGATTTGCATTGGGATTCATCTCTAACACGGCGGAAGATGATTTTAAAATGTCGTTCAATCCGTTTGAGTTCGTTTGGGATAAAGAAGTGCCTTTGTTGGTAGCCACATTTATTGTTGGATTATTAGCGGCCTTACTTCCCGCCATAAAAGCATATCAATTAAATATTTCAAAAACATTAGCTAATGCGTAAAATCATATTTTTTTCACTATTTGCGGTAGTTTCTATTTCACTTTTTAGTTTTTCATCAGCAGAGAATGCTAGACGAAATGAGACTTATTTTTTAGCAAAAGGTGATACGTTAACTTGGAAATTACTTGGAGTTATCAAATACGAGAAGAGGAAACATCCCAAATACGGCGAAGTGCAATTTCCTGTAGTCGACGAAAAAGTAAAATCCAAAGGCGCAAAACGAGTTTTTATTTCCGGATTTATTGTTCCAATTGACAGTAAGACCTTTGCCATCAGCAAGAACGTTTTTGCGGCTTGCTTCTTTTGTGGAAAAGCTGGTCCAGAAAGTATTGTTGGGTTGAAATTTAGAGGTACAACTCCCAAGCTAAAAACGGATCAGTACGTGACCGTTGAAGGCGTATTTCGTTATAATGAAACCGACGCTGATGATTGGATTTACAATTTTGATGATGTTGTGATCGTAAAAGGAAACTAAATTGATGTTTGCCCATAAAATAAAGCACGTTTTTTTTGATCTAGACCACACCTTGTGGGATTTTGATAAAAACTCTGAATTGGCTTTTGGAAAAATTTTCAAAGAGAAGCATTCAACAATAGACGTGTCTTTGTTTGTTGAGATATATGCGCCGATTAATCAGGCGTGTTGGAAGTTGTATCAAATAGATAAGTTGTCGCACGAAGAATTGCGTTACCGAAGATTAAAAGATTCTTTTGACGCCATGAATTACGATATATCAGATGAAGACATTCATCAAATGTCTATTGATTACATCACTTATTTACCCGAGAATAATCTTTTGTTTGAAGGTGCCCAAGAGGTTTTAGAGTATTTGAATTCGAAGTATACACTCCACATCATTACCAATGGTTTTGCCGAAGTTCAGTATAAAAAAATAGCAAATTCTGGGATTTCAGATTATTTCTCTACGGTAACGAATTCAGAAATGGCCGGTGTAAAAAAACCACATCCGCAAATTTACCAGCATGCATTAAACGTTGCCAATGCATCAAAAGAATCGTCTGTTATGATAGGTGATTGCATTGATGCGGATGTAAGAGGTGCAGTAGAATTCGGGATTGAAGCCATTCATTTTAACCCAGAAAAAAAAGTAGTACCTTTAACTACTCATTCTATTTCTAAATTGGTTGAATTAAAAAAATATTTATGATGAAAAAGATTTTTTTATTATTTATTATGTTAATGTCTATTGCTTCTGGAGCACAAAGTGTGAATGACTATAAGTACGCTCTAGTTCCCGAAAAGTTTAGTATTTTCAAGAATAAGAATCAGTATCGATTGAATACGTTCACAAAGATGTATATGAAAAACTATGGTTTTGAAACGTATTACGATTCGGAAGCCCAACCATTTGATTTTTCGAATGTTAATTGCAACAAGCTGTATGTAGATTTGATTGAAAAGAACAATTTATTCATAACCAAAATAGCAGTAGTTTTAAAAGATTGTAGAGGAACTGTACTGGCTACGTCTAAACTTGTTTCTACAAAAGAAAAAGATTTAGCCACTGCCTATTCGACACTTTTAAAAGAAGCTTTTGAATCGTTTACCGAATTGAAAAATTATAAATATAATGGTAAAGTGATGTCGGTTGCTGTTCAGGATGTCGTTAACAATACGGATACTAATGCAGCTAATTTAGCTCAGGAAACAGTAGTTAATTCACAACCCATTGTTAAAGATCAATTGTATGCTCAACCCATTGCAAATGGCTATCAATTGGTCGATTCAGAGCCAAAAATAATCATGAAAATTTACAAAACTTCTGCAAAAGATTTTTATACTGCGGTTAGAGGAGAATTACAAGGTGTTTTGGTTGTTAAAAATGGCGAATGGTTTTTTGAATACTACAAAAACGACGTGCTGCAATCTGAGAAAATCAACGTAAAATTTTAGAGCATCCGTTCCTCTAATAATCATACTTGTCTTTCCAACGATTTTTTAGAAATTCTCTAGTTCCGTTTTCTCTCGAATTACTTCCCGGATCATAAAATTTTGTTTCTTTAATTGCTTCTGGTAAGTATTCTTGCTCGCTGAAATTATTTGCGTAATTATGCGAATATTGGTATTCGTCACCATAACCCAATTCCTTCATCAACTTAGTCGGTGCATTTCGCAAATGGATTGGAACGGGCAAATCACCGGTTTGTTTTACGATACTTTGTGCTTCGCCTATAGCCATATAACTGGCGTTACTTTTAGGTGATGTTGCCAAATAGATGGCACATTGACTTAAGATAATTCGACTTTCAGGATAACCAATAGTGGAAACTGCTTGAAAGGTATTATTTGCCATGATGAACGCTGTTGGGTTGGCGTTTCCGATGTCTTCACTTGATAAAATCAGCATACGTCGGGCGATGAATTTCACATCTTCGCCACCTTCGATCATTCGGGCCAACCAATATACGGCACCGTTTGGATCGCTTCCGCGGATGGATTTAATGAAGGCCGAAACAATGTCGTAATGTTGTTCTCCTGTTTTATCGTAAAGGACTGTATTTTGTTGCACCAATTCTAGTACTTTGTCGTTGGTGATTGTAATTTGACCTTCAGGGCTTGCGTTTACAACGAGTTCGAAGATATTTAGTAGTTTGCGTCCGTCGCCACCCGAAAGTCGCAATAAGGCTTCTGATTCTTTGATTTTGATTTTTTTGGAAGAAATAAATTGGTCTTGCTTCATTGCTCGTTCTAAAAGCGACAACAAATCGTCTTTTGAAAACGGATTCAACACGTATACCTGACAACGTGACAATAATGCCGGAATGACTTCAAAACTCGGATTTTCAGTTGTTGCTCCGATTAAGGTTACCCATCCTTTTTCGACCGCTGCCAACAATGAATCTTGCTGCGATTTACTGAAACGGTGAATTTCATCAATGAATAAAATCGGATTTTTAGCTGTAAACAAGCCGCCACTTTGCTTTGCTTTTTCTATTACATCCCGTATGTCTTTTACGCCGCTGTTAATCGCGCTCAATTCATAAAATGGACGGTTGCTTTGCTTGGCAATGATTTGAGCTAGGGTCGTTTTTCCTGTGCCGGGCGAACCCCAAAAAATCATAGACGGAATTACGCCACGAGCAATTTGTTGGGTTAACGAACCGTTTGGTCCAACCAAATGCAGTTGACTAATGTATTCTTCTAATTTCTGCGGACGAATGCGTTCGGCGAGTGGTGCTTCCATTATAATTTGAAAATTTGGAAATTTGAAAATGAGCTAATGTATTTACTTAAAAAATGGCACTTATTGAACTTTCACAAATTTAATTATATTCTACCGCAATACTATAAATTTTCACATTATCTCATTTTCAAATTTTCAGATGTAAACTGACAAAATAGCATTAAAAAATAAATGGTTGTATTTTTGATAAACTTTTTCAGCAGTAATGTAGAGTTTTGTGTCTTTTACAGGCTCGATTTTATGTGTTTCAAATAACAAAAGATGTACAACGACCATAACCATTTTAAGTTTTCGCCATCCACTTGGATTATACCAACCTTTCTGCTCATCGTGGTTTGGTCCATATTTTACTTCGATCATTTATTCAATTGGCATTTGAATCAACACGGAATTTTTCCGCGCACTTTATTCGGATTACAAGGCGTCGTTTTTAGTCCGTTTTTGCACGGCGATTTGAATCACATTTCCAATAACTCCTTGCCACTTTTCATCTTGACAACGGCATTGATTTATTTTTACAGAGAAGTTTCATTAAAAGTACTATTCTATGGTATAGTATTGTCGGGGTTGATTACGTGGCTTATTGGACGACCATCATTTCATATAGGAGCCAGCGGGCTAATTTATGTTCTGGTTTCCTTTATTTTTTTTAAGGGTTTGATGACCAAATACTACCGATTGATGGCTTTGTCGATGGCAGTTGTAGTACTGTATGGCGGAATGATCTGGTATGTATTTCCCGATGTGGATCAGAAAATTTCATGGGAAGGCCATTTGGCAGGTTTTATAACAGGCTTTGTGTTTGCGGTCCGATTTAAAACTCCCGATTATGTGAAGGACATACAATACGAATGGGAAAAGCCCGGTTTCAATCCGCTTGACGATGCTTTTATGAAACGTTTTGATGAAAATGGAAATTTTGTAAATCCGCCGAAACTCGAAGAAATAATGGTGGACTATGAGGAAATAGTAGCTACACCGATTCAGTATTTTTATACATTTAAAAACAATAGGGAAGAAGACAAGTAATCGCTTTGCTTATTTTCTAGCCCCGATTGAAGAGGAAATAAAAAGTCTGACCGATAGGTAGTCTTTTTATTGGAACGAAAAGCGGGAAAATGGTTTGCTGAAAAAGCCCAAGCCATTCGCTTCTATAAACTCAAATTTTGTTATTGTCTTTGTCGTACAGCTTCATACAAAAACGCGCCGCAGGCAACAGATACATTTAGTGAACCGATGCTTCCAAACATAGGTAATTTAGCTTTTGCATCAACAATTTTTAAAACGGATGGATTGATTCCGCGATCTTCGCTTCCCATGATGATGGCGATGGGCTCGTTAAGTGCAATGTTGTAAATAGTGTCTTCAGTTTTCTCTGTGGCGGCAACCGTTTTGATTCCGCTTCCCTGTAGATAAAAAATGGCGTCTTTGATGTGGTCAACTTTACAAATGGGCACATTAAATACTGCGCCAGCCGAAGTTTTTACAGTATCGCCATTGACAGGCGCCGAACCTGTTTTTTGCACAATAATGCCGTCTACTCCTGTACATTCTGCTGTTCGGATAATGGCTCCAAAATTACGTGCATCACTCAGTTGATCTAAGATTAAAAACAGGGGCATTTTTCCACTTTCCACTACTCCGTCGATTAATGTTTCAAGTTTTACAAAAGAAATAGGAGCAATCGTTGCAACTGCGCCTTGATGATTATTTGGTGTTAATCGGTTTAGTTTTTCTACAGGAACGTACGAAAAATTAATGCTATTTTTTTTCAAAACTTTGATTAATTCTTGCATCAATTCACCTTGCGCATCACTTTGTAAAAATACTTTATCGATTTCTTTTTTGGCGTTAATGGCTTCGATAATAGCTCTAATTCCGAATATTTGATTTTCTTTTTCCATGCGGCAAAGGTATAAAAAAACCGCTACTTTGTAGGTAGCGGTTAGAGGTAATAGTTTCAAAGTATTACTTTAGTTTTTTTCCTCTGCTGCTTTTGATATTTTTGGAATGTCTACCTTGAAATACGGTATCGCCATTAGCATTGGTAATGGTGTATGTTGTACCTAATTTTACAATGGTATATTCAACACCAGCATTCGGATTTCCATCATCTAACCCACCGTCTTGCATTGGGAAGAACGCAGACAAATCATAGGATTCATTAAAAGCTGTTCCGGGTTTAATGAAAGTTATGTTCGCAGGAATGTTTACGTTTTCTGTGTATCCGGCTGTAGTCCATAAACTAGCATAAAGAGTGTAAGTTCCATTTGCTAATGTAGCCGTTTCAAGAATTAAGTCCTCTGGACAGTCAAAATAACTAAAATCCAGTAAATCTCCGGTTGAATCGTACAATTCTAAATCTAAGTCTAAGTCGCAGTTGTCTATTTGATTACCGCCAGAAGTAAAAGTACCATTCCAATTAAATCTAATGTGTAAGTCGTCAGTAGCACTGTTATTAATAGTAATGTCGTAGTACAATTCATCAACTGTTCCAAGTAAAGTTCTGTTTGAAATTACTTTTAACTTGAGTGTTTCGGATTGTTCTCCTAAATCGTCAAAAAAGGTTGCAATGTTTACCTCATATTCGGTGGTATAGGCTGGAATCTCGAAAATGTATCCAACTGGTCCACCGTTTTCTTCAATTGCCACACATCCAGGATCATTACTTCTGCAACCAGGGATAACGTAATCATCTTGATCAGTTGCGCTGCTTTCATCATTCAAAATGACCAAACGATACTGAATAGGTTTATTGATGGCTTTATTTAGTTTGAACTTTAATACGGCATCATTTCCTTCTGAAACAGTAACAGAAGTTGGTCCATTTGCTGTAAGAACTGGCTTTTCTTTTTTGCCCAAATCTTCAACGTCGTCATTACATGCAATAAACACTATCGTTAAAGATAGGATTGCAAGAATGGAGAATTTATATTTTACTAATTGTTTCATAATATAGTTTTAAAGTTTAGTATAGATCGCTCTAAATTGTCTATCTCCCGCTGCAAAAGTTATGGTATAATTCATAGTGATAGAAACCACATTTCCCGTGATAGGATCTAATGTAACTTGATTGGTTTCATTAGGATTTCCAAAAACAAGATTAGAGTAAAAGTCACCTAAATTTTGTTCTTCCACTACGATGCTTTGACAAACATCTTTGAAGATGAAACCGTTTCGTGGCGCTCCATCAATTGTTAAATCATCATAAGGTCCGGTTGTAGATGTTTCATAAACTCCCAACGCCAATTCGGTAATTACCTCGTTTGGAAACGTGTAAACGGCACTATTGTCAATTCGAGTTACTGAAAGTGCATAGGTTCCGGCCAAATCGGAAGCACATTTTGCAATGGTGATAGTGATTGATTTTCGTGAATCAGAAATCACGGCATTGCCGGTACTTACTTGATTTAAATTAATAATAACAGTTTTAGGAGTATTCCCAGGAAGTACTGCTGGATTAACCGTTATAGGTAATTGAACGAAATCGCTTCCCGCGGCAATAGTTAATGGTCCGCTGTTAGTAATTGTATATTCTGATCCTGCTATAGCCGTACTAGACGGATCTACTGAAAACGTAACGCTTATGTTTTCACCTGAAGTTGTTCCGTTACTTCCTCCGATAAGATTAATAGGTTCAGCTATCTGAACTGGATTAATATCATTATCGGTATAAATATACGAATTTTGCACATTTCTAAATCCGACTACATGCGGACCAGATCCAAAATCTTCTTCATCATCTTTAACGCAAGATGTTATTACTAGTACAGATACTAGTGAGAGAAGTATTATTTTTATATTTTTCATAATTAATTTTATTGGTTCCAAAATATTCTACTTGTAAAGGCTTGTGATTCGTTTTGCGGTGGCACATTCGCAGTATTACCAGCAATTTCTGAACTTGGATACAGTAAGCGAACGGGTCGCAAAGTTCCCGGCGCTACTGTAGATAAAGGCACATGACTTGGGAAACCAGTTCGTGTGTTTTCGATCCACGTTTCTCCACCGTTTAATCCGTTTAGGGCAATCCATTTTTGGTTGATAATGGCTTCAATCTTATTGCCCGATGCATTCCATCCCACTAAATTAATAGCTTGGCTATAATAGCTAGTTGCTTGACCAGCAGTTAATCCCAATAATTTGTACGATTCAGTTATTGCGCTTTCATACAGGTCTTTGGCAGATCCACTTAAATAGCCTCTTTGTACCGCTTCTGCTTGAAGCAACAAACTTTCTGCAGCCGATAAAACAATTCCGTCTTGAGCCGAGTTGATTAATAAGCCTGGTCCAACATGCGATACAGGATAGTTGGTTGCGGTATTCAAAACGTCACCTTGTTGGTGTCCGTCATAAGTTCCAGGACCCGCAGTTGTTTCCGAGTAAATTCTTCCAATTCTAGTGTCGTTAGTTCCTAATAAATAATTGACGGTGTATTTAGTTGCTCCAGTTGAAGACCAATTGTTTTTAAAACCATCGTTTGTGGTCAAAAAGGTAGATGCAAATCCGTTTTGTTGATTTAAAGTTGCATTGTAACCAGGATTGATTGTTACGGTTTCATTCGGACCTAAAAACTGAGCACCACTACTTTGCAAAGAAGCCATTTGAGCTGCGATGTACGTGGCCGAAGCACTTCTTTGAGATTCTCTCAAAAGAATTCTCAACTTCAACGTATTGGCAAATTTTTTCCACATATTCATATCGCCATTCAACATTACATCGTTTGCACCAGGGTTAAAAGAACCTGGACTTGGATTGTCAATTAAAGCGATGGCTTGGTCAATTTGTACGATTAGATCGCGATAAATAGCCAAATCATCATCGTAACGTGGCGTTAGGTTGTCACCTCGTAAATGTGCTTCCGAGTACGGAATGTCGCCATACATATCTACTAAGTATTGAAAGTAAAACGACTTCAAAATTTTAGCAATAGCAACATAGTTGTCATAACCAGGTCTATCCGTTTGTTGAATGAAAGTATAATTTGAAGTTCTTAAATAAAGTGTTTCAAAAATACCAGCATAAAAATCTGAAGTTACATTGTATGTATGCTCATTAAAGTAATAACTTGAGTTTGATGCACCAACATCTCTTGTCCAGTTATTCATCATCAAATTGCCCAGCTGATTCATGTTGTCTTGAACAAAGTTTGAATTGCTGCCAATAGTATATCCAGCCAACACATTATAAGTATATACCTGTGTAGCTGCTAAAACAATTTCAGGATTTACGATTTCAGCTGATGGATTATTTGGATCCTCATTAACATCCAAATAATTGTCACATGAAATGGTCGAGGTTACCACTAACCCGCAAATCACAAGATTCTTAATAATATTTTTCATTTTCATTTTTTTTAAAAAGTAACATTAATATTAAATCCGTACGTTCTTGTTGGCGGAGCTTGTGCACCAGTACTTAAACCTACGTTATTTCCTGTAGTAAAAGAAAATTCAGGATCGGTGTAATTTCTATTTTCTTTCGGTAAAATCATAAATACATTTCTTGCATTTAATCCGATAGAAATACCATCAAATAAGCTGTTTTTTAAGGTTTTTTGAGAAAAAGAATACGACAAAGCAATTTCTCTGCATTTAAAAGCCGTCGCATCCAATACAAAGTTTTCATCAATTTCTCTGTAAATTCCAGTGTAATAATCTTGGCCACCAGAAGTTGTTACCGAATTATTAGGACTAAAAACTCCTGGAGCAGTTTCGATAACCGAATTTGGGAATATGAACGGATCTCTACCGTTTTGAGCCGTTACGATATCGGATCCATTTTGAATCAATCCGTCTTTTACTCCTGCATAAAAAACGTGTCCCGTTCTGTAATCGAAAACAGTAGTTAATTTAAGATTTTTGTATCGAATAGAATTGGTTAAGCCTAAAATGTAATCAGGTGTCGTTGTTCCTAATTTTACATTGGTAGCTTTTAATGGATCACCTGTTGCGGCATCAATCACAACGTTTCCATTGCCATCTCGTTGGTAACCTGTACCGACAATCATCGGAAATTGTTCGCCAGTTATAGCAGCAATTCCTGCAGTACCAAGATAATCACCAATTGCTACTTGTGTTGAGCTGTCAGTTACTTTTGTTACTTCTGTTCTTGGAGCACTGTATCCGATTCTAAAATCCCATGTAAAGTTGTCTGTTTTAAAAGGAGTTACGCCCAAATCCAACTCCAATCCTTGAGAAACAGTTTCTCCAATGTTGACAATTGCAGAGGCAGCTCCCGAAGCAGTTGAAGGCGAAGTTTGTAAAATTTGATTTTTATTATCGGAGTAATAGTACCCAACATCAAAAGTAATCCGTCTTTTGAAAAATTCTAAATTTAGATTAAGTTCTTTAGACAGATTAAATTCGTTTTCAAGATTTTTATCAGCTATCGCAGTGGTTTGAACGAACGAGTTTATTGCTGAGTAAGGGAAGCCAGCACTTCCAGCACTTACAAATCGGTCATTAATATCGTACGGACCAACAATTGAATTTCCAACTTGTACAAAACTAGCAGATAATTTGGCATACGTTAAAACATCACCACCAAAATTTTCGAAAGCTTTTGTTGGGATGAAAGATGCACCCGCGCTGTAGTAAAAGAAAGAATTATTATCTGTCGATAAAACCGATGTCCAATCTTTTCTAGCTGTTAAATTAAGGTATAAGAAATCTTTATAGCCGAAATCGGTATTGGCAAAAAAGGCGTAAGTTCTTTCTTGTGATTTAAAATCATTTGGGTCAGTGTTTCCAGTTACATTATCAATGTTGAAAAGACCTGGAATTACTAATTTTTCTCCTTTTACTGATAGTGAGTTTAATTCAGAATTGGTTACGTTATTACCGACGTTAGCTTTGAAAGAGATGTCATCAGTTAATTTGTAATCAAAATTTAATAGTAGATCAGCATACAATCTTCTTGTGTTTAAATTTCCAACTTCATACGACGAGACGTAATCAAAAGGTGAACCCCAATACACAACTTCTGTAACATAACCATTGAAAAATTCAGCGCGATTGAACGATGTAGTATTAAAACCTGCTCGATACGTTACGTCTATATTCTTGTTGAATTTATAGTTGAGATCAATAACACCATCAAACGCTTGACCTTTATTGGAAATGCGCTCATTTTCTAATTTCCAGTACGGACTCAACTCCCAATAGGTCCAGTGGGTTGCGTTGTTAGGATTGCTGAATAGTTCAACGGGAACGTTTACAGGAACTTGAACAAGCGCCCCATAAATAGAACCTTCAACACCGCCGGCAGTATTTTGATTTGTAGTTGTATACGTCATGTTTCCATTTAAACTCCACTTGCCAGCAGTTTTACCAGCGCTTAAATAGAAGTTGTTTTTAGTAAAAGTATCGCCTGGAATTGTTCCTTCTGTCTTTTGATTTCCTAATGAGAAATTGATGTACCCATCTTGATCTCCTGAAGAAATGGCAATTGAGTTGAGTAAAGTTGTACCTTGAGTAAAGAAGGGTTTGTAATTATCTTTAATGAATGAATAAGGTAACAACATTTGCTCTAAACCCGTTGGTTGAAGCGAACCATCCAATTCAGCGCCCCAATTGGTGTTTTCAGTAAAATCTTGCGCTCCTTGGTATCCTTGTCCAAATCGGCTTTGTAATTTAGGAAACATTGAGATTTCTTCTACTGTGTAAGTTGTATTAAGAACAATTTTAAATTTCTCATTGTTTTTTGTTCCCTTCTTGGTTGTAACAATAATTACTCCATTCGCACCTTGCGCTCCATACAATGCGGCTCCATTAGAACCTTTCATCACGTTGATAGACTCAATTATTTCAGGATTTAAGTTAGCAAAAGCAGTGCCTGTAGAGATAACACCATTAATCACAATTAAAGCTTCATTATTTCCACTAATGGATCTGAAACCTCTTAATTGAATTCTAGTGTCGGGATTTACACCGTTGTTTACAGTGTTAATTTGCAAACCTGATACTTTTCCTACTAAACCTACCGCCGCGTTAGTTGCTTTGGCCTGATTCAACTCATCTGTTTTGACAAGTTGAGTAGCTGTTGTGATTTCATCGGGCTTTCTCTTGATTCCTAATGCAGTAACAACAACTCCTTCAAGTTCGATGGAACCGTCTTTCATCACGACATCAATTTTAGAATTTTTTACGACAATTTCTTGTGTTAACATTCCCAAAAAGGTAAATACCAGCACTTGATTATCGTTGGCTTTTATGGAGTAATTACCATCCATATCAGTCTGAACTCCTGTAGGCGATCCTTTAATAAGAATGTTTACCCCAGGTAAAGGTAAACCAGTATTGTCTGAGACTTTTCCCGAGACAATCCTGTCTTGTGCAAAAATGAATTGCACAAAGAACACCATGGTAAGTGTTAGAAATAAATTAATCTTTGTTTTCATTATTTATTGGTTTGAATTAGTTATAACAAAAATCATAAAAAAATCTTAATAAATAATGAAATATATAAAAAATATTAAAGTTTTGTGAAAAGTTCAAAAGAAACTTTTAAAACTAATGTGAATAATTGAATTTGATAATTTCACAATTTGCTTGTTATCAATGCCATTAGCATAAATAAAATTCAAAAGGCCATTGTTGGTAAGTAAACCGAATCCTAAGCCAAATCCGAGTGGTTTATTGGTTAAATTGGTAGTATTGTCTTTAAAATACCCATAATCAACAATACTATGAGCGTATAAGTTGGGGGAAAATTTGTAACGATATTCTGAAATGAATACCGAAACTTGATTGCCTTGCAGGCTATTTTCTCTGAAACCACGAATCGATTTTATTCCGCCAAAGCGAAATAGTTCATTGGTCAGAAATGTTTCACTTTGTAAATAATAATTCTGTGACGAAAGAAATAAACTGTTTTTGGAGTTGAATTCTAATATATGACTCACATTCAATTGAGCTAAAAACTGCGAGTTTGAATTGAATTTCGAGTCACGTTTACCCATTCCCAATTTGAGGAAGAAAAACGTCTTCTCTGGAAAAAGAAAATCGTCCGTTAGATTCACATGTTCAAAGCTAGTTGTGATAAAATTATTCGTAAAATCATTCAACAAAGCAGTATTGGAGTTCTGGATATCGCTCGATTCCACGCTTTGATACCCCACAAATAGCTTACTTTTGTTAGTTAAGTAGTACCCTAAGTCGAGATCAGTTTTCGAGTTTTGAAAAGTACTGTCTTGTTTGAAGATGTTCAGTTGTACTTTCAACCCCAACGGCGATTTAAATAGGAAAGGCAATTCGACACCTAAATTGAAATTGGTTTGATCTTGCCCGTCACTTCGCCATTTGAGCGAAAACAAATCACCCGAGTTAAGAACATTACTCAAATTCAAATCGACATAGCCATTCAGTATTAGTTTTTCTTCGGAATTAGAAAATCCTAGAAATCCATCAAAAGAGTTGTTTTTTTTCTTTTCTACATACACAAATATTTTGGTAGAATCGGGGCTGAACAATATCTCGGGATATTTGATTTGTTTGATGAAGCGAATGCTTTTAAAATCGGTGCTAATCTTTTCTAGACTTTCTTGATTGAAAACTTTCTTCGCATACTTTCTATTAATGTTCTTTTTATACCCTGCAGGAAATTTATCATAGCCATTGATTACAATCTCATTGATCATTCGTTTTTGATCTAATTCGATGTCTAAGTTTGCCGCTAAAATATCAATTCCTATGGAAACGTCTTTCAATCGCACTTTTGAAATCGAGTAGCCTTTGCTTTCAATTTTTTTAATGGTGCTATTGAGAAACTCTTCTGTTTTTGAAAATTTCATTTTTAGGGTGTCAGGTTCATTCTCAAAAAAGCTTTTATTTTTTGTACCTATATATATGTGAGTGTATTTTATTTTTCTGCCTAAGGTGAATGTATAATTGTAAGTAGAGTCATTTGTTTTTATAGGTTCGCTAACCCTATTCTCTATGAAGCCCAATTTCTGAATTTTTTCAGTCAGAGCAGTTACTTCTTCCCCGATTTTCAATGTGCTACTGACTTTTGTTACATAGCCCAACGAATCAATCAGTTTGGTTTCGTTTTCAGTAGTTCCAGTTAACTTCAAATAGAAATTTTGTCCCAAACTTATGAGACACATAAAAAAGAATAATAGACTGAAAATAATTTTCATTTTTTGAAGCGAATGGCTCGGGCTTTATCAGTAATCGCAGTTCCTGCTTTTCGCTCTTGTCCCGATTCGAATCGGGACGCCGCTACAACCTGCCTGCCGGTAGGCAAGTCAGGGCTAGGCTGCAATCTCAGTTACTGTTTGTTGTCGTTGTAAAAATAACGCAAATAGAATCATTTTAATATATTTTTTTAATTGCAAAAAAACCGATTCAAAAGCGATAGAGTAAACGCGCTTTCTTTTTAAAACATAAAGGAATGAACGGCGATTCTATATCTCTTTAATAAACAAATAATTAGTTAGGGCAAAAATTAATTAATTATGATTTTTTTTATTAAAAAAAAATACTACATTTGCAACCCCTAAAAAAGCGGGATTTAATAAAATAAAGAAATTTTAGTATTTAATTATGCCAACAATTCAACAATTAGTAAGAACAGGAAGAACTCAGATCACTAAGAAGAGTAAATCGGTTGCTTTAGATTCTTGTCCTCAAAGAAGAGGTGTTTGTACGCGTGTTTACACTACTACTCCAAAAAAACCAAACTCTGCAATGCGTAAAGTTGCGCGTGTACGTTTGACTAATGGAAATGAAGTAAATGCTTACATACCTGGTGAAGGACACAATCTACAAGAGCACTCGATAGTATTAGTGCGAGGCGGAAGGGTTAAAGATTTACCAGGAGTTAGATACCACATTGTGCGTGGTGCACTTGATACCTCAGGTGTAGCAGGAAGAACACAAAGAAGATCTAAATATGGTGCTAAACGCCCAAAAGAAGCTAAAAAGTAATTTTAAAAACTTTTAAAGAAAAGACATGAGAAAAAGAGCGGCAAAGAAAAGACCACTTTTACCAGATCCAAAATTTAACGATCAGTTAGTAACACGTTTTGTAAACAACTTAATGTGGGATGGTAAGAAATCGACAGCTTTCAAAGTATTTTATGATGCTTTAGAGATTGTAGAAAACAAAAAAAATAATGATGAAAAATCATCATTAGAAGTATGGAAAGATGCGTTGACCAACGTTATGCCTCACGTAGAAGTACGTAGTCGTAGAGTAGGTGGAGCTACCTTTCAAATTCCAATGCAAATTCGTCCAGATAGAAAAATTTCTATGGCGATGAAATGGATGATTCTTTATGCAAGAAGAAGAAACGAAAAATCAATGGCTGCCAAATTAGCGGGTGAAGTTTTAGCTGCGGCTAAAGAAGAAGGCGCTGCAGTTAAGAAAAGAATGGATACTCACAAAATGGCAGATGCTAATAAAGCATTCTCTCACTTTAGATTTTAATTCATAAGAAATGGCTAGAGATTTAAAATTCACAAGAAATATTGGTATTGCAGCTCACATTGATGCTGGAAAAACGACCACTACAGAACGTATATTATTCTACACAGGAAAATCACACAAAATTGGTGAAGTACACGATGGTGCTGCAACAATGGACTGGATGGCACAAGAGCAAGAAAGAGGTATCACGATTACTTCTGCTGCTACAACTTGTGAATGGAGTTTTCCAACAGAACAAGGTAAGCCATTACCTACTTCTCAAGATTATCACTTTAATATTATTGATACTCCTGGACACGTTGACTTTACCGTTGAGGTAAATCGTTCGTTACGTGTATTGGATGGTTTAGTATTCTTGTTTAGTGCGGTTGACGGTGTTGAGCCACAATCAGAAACGAACTGGAGATTAGCTGATCAATATAGAGTTCCTCGTATGGGATTCGTAAACAAAATGGACCGTCAAGGTTCTAACTTCTTAATGGTTTGTCAACAAGTTAGAGATATGTTAAAATCTAACGCAGTTGCGATTACTTTGCCAATTGGTGAAGAGAATGACTTTAGAGGAGTAGTTGATTTGGTTAAAAACCAAGCTATTGTATGGCACGACGCTACACAAGGAGCAACTTTTGATATTGTGCCTATCCCAGAAGATATGCTGGCAGAAGTTAAAGAGTACCGATCAATTCTTATTGAAGCAGTTGCAGATTACGATGAAAATCTTTTAGATAAGTACATGGAAGATGAATCTTCTATTACTGAAGAAGAGATCAACAGCGCATTAAGAGCAGCTACTATTGATATGGCTATCATTCCAATGATTGCTGGTTCTTCTTTCAAAAACAAAGGAGTTCAGTTTATGTTGGATGCTGTGTGTAAATACTTACCATCACCTTTAGATAAAGAAGGTATTGAAGGTATTCATCCAGACGATGCGGATTTATTAGAAGAAGATCAAAAGAAAATATTACGTCGTCCTGATGTAAAAGAGCCATTCGCGGCTTTAGCATTTAAAATCGCTACCGATCCTTACGTGGGTCGTTTAGCTTTCTTCCGTGCCTATTCAGGTCGTTTGGATGCAGGTTCGTATATTTTGAATACTCGTTCTGGAAACAAAGAAAGAATTTCTCGTATCTACCAAATGCACGCTAACAAACAAAACCCAATTGATTATATCGAGGCAGGTGATATTGGAGCGGCAGTTGGATTTAAGGATATCAAGACAGGAGATACTATGTGTGACGAAAAACACCCAATTATTCTTGAGTCAATGAAATTCCCTGATCCAGTAATTGGTATCGCAATTGAGCCTAAGACAAAAGCGGACGTAGACAAAATGGGTATGGCTTTAGCAAAATTGGCTGAAGAAGACCCAACGTTTACGGTGAGAACAGATGAGGCGTCAGGTCAGACGATTATTTCAGGAATGGGTGAGTTACACTTAGATATTCTTGTTGACCGTATGAAACGTGAGTTCAAAGTTGAGGTAAACCAAGGTGAGCCACAAGTTGAGTATAAGGAAGCATTTACTAAATCTGCACAACACAGAGAAGTTTATAAAAAACAATCGGGTGGTCGTGGTAAATTTGGTGATATTGTTTTCACGCTTGAACCAGCTGATTTAGTTGATGGTAAATCGACGGTTGGATTGCAGTTCGTTAATGCTGTAAAAGGAGGAAACGTTCCTAAAGAATATATTCCTGCTGTTGAAAAAGGTTTTAAAGAAGCAATGAAGACAGGTCCATTAGCTGGATATACAGTTGATAGCTTAAAAGTTACTTTGACAGACGGTTCGTTCCACCCTGTGGATTCTGATGCGCTTTCGTTCGAATTAGCAGCAAAAATGGGTTACAAAGAAGTAGCGAAAGCTGCAGGAGCTGTGATCCTTGAGCCAATCATGAAAATTGAAGTTATTACTCCTGAAGAAAATATGGGTGATATAGTTGGAGATTTGAACAGAAGAAGAGGACAAGTTAATGATATGGGTGACAGAAATGGAGCTAAAACCATTAAAGCAAATGTGCCTTTGTCTGAAATGTTCGGTTATGTAACTACATTAAGAACACTTTCTTCTGGTAGAGCAACTTCTACAATGGAATTTTCACATTACGAACAAACTCCTTCAAACATATCTGAGGAAGTGATCAAAAAAGCAAAAGGTAACGCTTAATTTTTAACAAGATGAGTCAAAAAATTAGAATAAAATTAAAGTCTTACGATCATATGTTGGTAGATAAGTCTGCTGAGAAGATTGTAAAAACTGTAAAGAGTACAGGCGCAGTAGTAACGGGACCAATTCCGTTACCTACTCACAAAAAGATTTTTACTGTATTGCGTTCTCCGCACGTTAACAAAAAATCAAGAGAGCAATTTGAAGTAAGTTCGTACAAGAGATTGTTAGATATCTACAGTTCTTCTTCAAAAACAATTGATGCTCTTATGAAATTAGAGTTGCCAAGTGGTGTAGAAGTAGAAATTAAAGTATAATTTTCAAGTTATCAGTAAAAAGTGAATAGTGATTGGTTAAGGCTGATCACTATTTACTAATTACTAATCACTAATCACTAATCACTATTTTTTAATAATCAATAAATAATAATTATGTCTGGGTTAATTGGAAGAAAAATCGGCATGACCAGTATTTTCGATGAGAACGGGAAAAACATTCCTTGTACAGTAATCGAAGCTGGACCTTGTGTCGTTACCCAAGTCAGAACCAATGAGGTTGACGGGTATGAAGCTCTTCAACTTGGTTTCGATGACAAAACAGAAAAACATGCCACTAAAGCTGACTTAGGTCACTTTAAAAAAGCCGGTACTTCTGCTAAAAAGAAAGTCGTTGAATTCCAAGGGTTTGAAGAAAGTTA
Organism: uncultured Bacteroidota bacterium; assembly: GCA_903902795.1. Classification (GTDB taxonomy): domain Bacteria; phylum Bacteroidota; class Bacteroidia; order Flavobacteriales; family Flavobacteriaceae; genus Flavobacterium. The sequence continues at coordinate 3,169 of CAIUWH010000110.1, read as the reverse complement.
CAAATTAGGTGATAACATCACAGTTGACGTATTCAGCGAAGGTGAGTTCGTAGACATCCAAGGAGTATCAAAAGGTAAAGGTTTTCAAGGTGTTGTAAAACGTCACGGTTTTGGTGGGGTTGGACAAGCAACACATGGTCAGCACAATCGTTTGAGAGCGCCGGGTTCTGTGGGAGCATCTTCTTATCCATCTAGAGTATTCAAAGGAATGCGCATGGCTGGAAGAATGGGAGGCGAAAATGTTAAAGTACAAAATCTTAGAGTTTTAAAAGTAGTTTCTGAAAAGAACTTACTTGTGGTTAAAGGAGCAATTCCTGGACACAAAAACTCTTACGTAATCATTCAAAGGTAATGGAAGTAAAAGTTTTAGATATCAACGGAAAAGAAACTGGGAGAAAAGTTCAACTTTCAGATTCAGTATTTGGTATAGAGCCAAATAATCACGCAGTTTACCTTGATGTTAAGCAATACTTAGCAAATCAAAGACAAGGAACTCACAAAGCTAAAGAAAGAGCTGAAGTTGCTGGTAGCACACGTAAAATTAAAAAACAAAAAGGAACAGGTACTGCTCGTGCTGGTAGTGCTAAAAACCCATTGTTTAAAGGTGGAGGTACTGTTTTCGGTCCAAGACCAAGAAGCTACTCTTTTAAATTGAATAAAAGTTTGAAACGTTTGGCTAGAAAATCTGCCTTCTCATTAAAAGCAAAAGAGTCTAATTTAATCGTTGTAGAAGATTTTAATTTTGAAACTCCAAACACTAAAAAATTCATTTCTTTTTTAAGTGCTTTAGGCTTAGAAAATAAAAAATCCCTAATAGTGTTGGGTGATACAAATAAAAATGTATATTTGTCGTCACGCAATTTAAAAGCTTCTAGCGTGGTAACCAACTCAGAATTAAGCACTTACGCTATTTTAAATGCGAATAATTTGGTGCTTTTAGAGGGTTCTTTAGAAGGAATTGAAGAAAATTTAAGCAAGTAATAGGCCATGAGTATCATAATAAAACCTATAATTACAGAGAAAATAACCAAAGAAAGTGAAATTTCAAATCGCTTTGGTTTCGTTGTAGATAGAAAAGCAAACAAAATACAAATTAAGAAAGCTATTGAAGCTACTTACGGAGTAAATATTGTTGCAATCAATACTATGAACGTACGACCAGATCGATCTACAAAATACACTAAAAGTGGTTTAATCAGTGGAAAGACAGCTGCTTATAAAAAAGCAATTGTACAAGTACAAGATGGAGAAACAATCGATTTTTACAACAATATCTAGAACAATAAGATGTCAGTAAGAAAATTAAAACCTATTACCCCGGGTCAGCGATTTAGAGTTGTTAATGGTTTTGACGCCATTACAACTGATAAGCCGGAGCGTTCATTGATCGCACCGAAAAATAACTCAGGAGGTAGAAATAGTCAAGGAAAAATGACCATGCGTTATACAGGCGGTGGTCACAAACAAAAGTATCGTATCATTGATTTTAAAAGAACTAAAGTAGGAATTCCTGCAACTGTAAAATCAATTGAGTATGATCCAAACAGAACTGCTTTTATCGCATTACTTTGGTATGCTGATGGAGAAAAAACGTACATCATTGCTCAAAATGGTTTACAAGTAGGTCAAAAAGTTGAATCAGGAGAAAACGCAATTCCAGAAATTGGAAATACTTTGCCATTGAGCAAAATTCCATTGGGAACAGTAATCTCTTGTATCGAATTGCGACCAGGTCAAGGTGCTACTATCGCAAGAAGTGCTGGTACTTTTGCTCAGTTAATGGCAAGAGACGGAAAATACGCAACCATTAAAATGCCTTCAGGAGAAACAAGATTAATCTTGTTGACCTGTACAGCTACTATTGGTGCAGTTTCCAACTCAGATCACCAATTGATTGTATCAGGAAAAGCGGGTAGAACTAGATGGTTAGGAAGAAGACCAAGAACAAGACCAGTTGCAATGAACCCTGTTGATCACCCAATGGGTGGTGGAGAAGGTCGTTCTTCAGGAGGTCATCCACGCTCTAGAAAAGGTCTTCCTGCAAAAGGGTATAGAACTCGTTCTAAAGTAAACCCGAGTAATAAGTATATTGTTGAACGCAGAAAGAAATAATTAGATAGACATGGCACGTTCATTAAAAAAAGGACCTTTTGTTCACTATAAATTAGATAAGAAAGTTCAGGATAATATCGCTGGAGGAAATAAAGGAGTTGTTAAGACATGGTCTAGAGCTTCAATGATTACTCCCGATTTCGTTGGACAAACTATCGCAGTTCACAACGGTCGTCAGTTTGTACCTGTTTACGTAACAGAAAACATGGTAGGTCATAAATTAGGAGAGTTTTCACCGACAAGATCTTTTAGAGGTCACGCTGGAGCTAAAAATAAAGGTAAAAAATAAGAAGCAATGGGAGTTCGTAAAAGAGAATCAGCAGACGCAAGAAAAGAGGCTAACAAGTCTATAGCTTTTGCAAAATTAAATAACTGCCCTACTTCACCTAGAAAAATGCGCTTAGTAGCAGACTTGGTAAGAGGTCAGAAAGTGGAAAGAGCTTTAAATATATTAAGATTTAGCTCGAAAGAAGCTTCAAGAAAATTAGAGAAACTATTATTGTCTGCCATCAACAATTGGGAGCAAAAAAATAGCGAAGGTAATGTAGCTGAAGCAGGCTTATTCGTAAAAACAATCACTGTAGATGGTGGAATGATGTTGAAAAGACTTCGTCCAGCTCCGCAAGGAAGAGCACACAGAATTAGAAAACGTTCTAATCACGTTACAATCGTATTAGGGCAAGTAGATAACACACAAAGCAATTAATTAAGATGGGACAAAAGACAAATCCAATAGGAAACAGACTTGGTATCATCAGAGGATGGGATTCAAACTGGTATGGTGGAAATGATTATGGTGATAAAATCGCCGAAGATTATAAAATCAGAAAGTATATTCATGCTCGTTTATCAAAAGCTAGTGTATCAAAAGTAATCATCGAGAGAACTTTAAAACTTGTAACCGTTACTATCACTACTGCAAGACCTGGTATTATTATCGGAAAAGGTGGTCAAGAGGTAGACAAGTTAAAAGAAGAACTTAAGAAAATTACTGATAAAGAGGTTCAAATCAACATCTTTGAAATTAAAAGACCTGAACTCGATGCTTATTTAGTAG
>CAIUWH010000109.1 GCA_903902795.1 uncultured Bacteroidota bacterium | reverse complement strand
CTCTGCCATTTCTCCAATAAGTCGTGCATTCTATCCAAATGCGGATGCAAATATAGTAACCTTTTTTGGTTTTCCAAATACTAATTCGACAAAAAACGATATATTTTTCTATTCTAAAACTAACCTATTCATTTTCTATATTTTATGGGGTTATTTTGTTTTTATATTCCTCTTTTTGCATTTGAAGAAAGAAAAAAGCTAAGAACTAAAGGCCGAAAAAAAAAACGGAAACAACTGTACAAGTCATTTCCGTTTATAAGCTGAATCTAAATAGATTCGGGGCTTTATTAAGTTTATCTAGTATACACTTCTAGGGCACCACTAGCATCTCTTAATTTTAATTCGTTCAACGTAAGGTTTACGATGTCTTGCACCTTAGTTACTCCATCAATAACGGTCGTTAAATTGTTATTTGATCGCGAGTAAATTCCGGTGTCGGTAAACAACCGCGACTATTTTATCTTTGATAAGCGAACTGATGATGAAGATAATGCCTATTCGTTACGCTATTATTCTAATTTGGTTGCACTCGATTTAAAATATTTAGAAACCAATCCTATAGATGCTCCAAGAGTTAATTACGATTTATCTAATCATTATAATAGTTTGGGGTGGTACCTCATTATGGCTAAAAATTTTGAACAAAGTTTAGTCCGTTTTAAAGAAAGTCTTAAATATAATCCAGATAATAAATACGCTAAGAGTAATATCCCTCATGTATATCTTTTTACCAATCAATTTGAAAAAGCCAAAACGCACTACAAAAAATTGAAAAATGATGAATTTAACGGAGCTGGTTCTAAACTTGCGAAATTTAAAGATGCTTTTTTGGCCGATTTCGTTGAATTTGAAGATGAAGAAAAAGGCCTAATTGAACCAGGAAGTGAATTACAAAAACAGGTGGAAGAAATTAAAAACTTACTCAAATAATTAAATTGGTCGGTGTTAGTTGTTTATAGTTGATGGTTTATAGTTGTGTCCGTAGACATCTGCGTTCTGCTACTGCCTTCTGCTATCTGTTTAAGGCACTTCAAAGGCAACCAACCCAACCTCATACGGAAAAGCAAAGTCTTCTACTGCGCTTTGTGGATTGAGCCAATGGCTTTCGTCTTCTTTTTTTAAAATGACGGGCATTCTTTTTTTGTGGTTGTGGATGTACTCCATCGTTTTGTTGGCGGCCGTAGTGACCATGGTAAAGGTTCCTAACTGCTCGCCTGTTTCGGGGTTGACCCACTTGGAGTATAAACCTGCCACGGCAAACAGCTCTTCGGTGGTGTTGATTTGGAATTTTTGTTTGCTCTTGCCTTTTTCGTCGTTCCAATGCCATTCGTAAAAAGCGCTGGCGATGATTAAACACCTATTTGCAGTTACACTTTTGAACGACGGCTTTTCATGGATGGTTTCGATACGCGCATTGAGGGTGTTTTTCCTAAAATCGAGCGAAGTCGCCCAACTGGGTAACAAACCCCACGTAAAGCTAGTGGTAATAATCTCCGGACTCTGATCTAAAATAATCGGCACATTGGGATGTGCAAAGCCGTTGATGTTTTCGTCTTGCACGAACAGCTTGGGTTCTACGACGATCGCCTTAAAACGCTTTTGCACTTTGGCTATCGGATAACTTTGTTGCAAATAGAAACACATCTTTTTTTTGTAAAAATAGTGAAAGTTTTGGGTTGGTTAGTCGTCGCGTTGTAATGCTGTTTTCTGTCGATTCTCTATTCTCTATTCTCTATTCTCTATTCTCTATTCTCTATTCTCTATTCTCTATTTTCTCTCACCCCTATCCGTCTATCTTTTCAACGAAAAATGCCCTTTATGAATCCGGCCGTCTTGGCGGTAGACGACAAACCAATAGTCGGTGGCGAACATCGGTTGGTTGTTGTACGTTCCATCCCAACCTTCACTGTTGGCGTCGAACGAAGCCATAGCTTTTCCGTAACGATCGTAAACAATTACTTTTAGTTCGGTTTCGAAACTCGCGTTTTCAATGGTCCAGCGCTCGTTATATCCATCGCCGTTGGGTGTAAAATATTTTACGTAATAAAGCAACCAAACCTCTTGAGGGGTAACACCACATCCGTTGGTATCTTGCACAAAAACAGTATACAAACCCGGAGACAATCCGGTAAACGTCGAACTGTCTTGATAGGTTATTCCGTCTAACGAATACTGTACAGTCGGACTTGAACTGAAAATCGTAATACTGTTTTCGTCGGCCGTCCAATCGACCGTTTCGATGCGATCAATAACAGGTGGTGCTGAAATTGTAACAGAAATCGTGAACGAATTCGTGCAGGTCAAGTCTAAATTGACACCGTAGGTATTGGTCGCCGTGACCGTGACGGTGGTTGTTCCCAATTGCGAAATAGTAATCTGCGGTGTAGTGGCGCCATTAGACCAGACATAAGTAGTATTGGGCAAGTTTAGAACTCCAGCGTCTAAAGTAACCGGACTGGCAGTGCAATTCACATAATTCGGTTGTAAGTTAAATTGCGGTGTCTGTCCAACAATCACATCAAAAGAGCGCACTTCGTAACAAGTCGGCAAGGCATTAAATACTAATCGAGCGTACAAGGTTTGCGGATTGGTAGTCGGATTAAAAGTAGTTAGATTTGTAATCGAATTGTTAGCCGATTGTGCGTCGACCAAATTAGTATAGTACGTTAAGGTGTACTCTGATGGCGATTGAGTTCCCATTATAATCGGACTTTGTTGGGTGATATTAAAGGTTTCATTACCCGTAATTATATCCAAACATTGGATCATATCATTGGGCTGCGTGATGTTTACTAATGATTGCAAGGTTGAAACATCGAAGATTCTCGGCACTTGGTTACCACAAAAATCTTCTACCAAAAAAGTATACAATCCTGGATCCAAATTAGAAAAGATATTCGAGGTTCCGTTGTTCAGGAAAAAGGGTTGACCGTCTTTATCAATAATCGAATACGTAAGCGGCGGAAATCCCACAGCGGTAATCACCACATCGAGATCACCATTTGGTGAACAAGGTAGTCGGCCCGCATCTAAAATTTCTATGGATTGATTGAACGATAGTGTAGGACTTAAAAATTCAATACATTGTTTATTGGGTGGAGCACCGGCATTGATGGCTATTCCGTTGTTGAACGAAATGAATTCCCTGACAATCCTAAACGTTCCGTTGAACGATAAATTGAAATTGGTGGCTCCGTTTTGCAGTGGGATTGCATTGGCGTTTCCGGGTACGCTCCCTGTCACATATGCAACATTGGTAATGGGATGACCCCATGTGTTGGTCGTGGCGTTGAGTAATTTTTGCAACCAAAACGACTGACTTTGGGTGGCATTACTCACAAAATTGAGCGGGATATCAAACGAACCACAATTGGGTTGTAACGAAAAGTTGCTTGTTGTGATTTCGTAACCTGGTGCGACTATCGTAATGGTATTGGAAAAATTACACTCGTCGATAGCTACAAAGGTATAACTTCCGCCCGGTAAATCATCGAGGTATAAAATACCTGAAGTTGCAATTTGATTGGTGACGTTGAAGGGTAAAATCGGGGAAAACGCCGCTGGAGCAGCAGTCATTATCACTGACATGAGTCGGCCATTATTGCTATTTAACTCGATTGATGTTTTTTGCAATTCGCAACCGGGTCGAACCCGACTTGACAATCCGGCATCAACGTATACGGGAGCAGTAACTACTAAAGGTGAAAAAACACTATTGCAATCGTCTGTAAGTGTGATGGTGTAATCGCCTAGGGGAACTGGAGTCAAGGTCAATATCCCGTTGGCATCGATAAACGCAGTCACGTCGTGCGGAAGTGGATTGGGATATGTAGCTGGCGCAACCGTAACTTGAGCTGTTGCAATGCTGAAAGACGGAATTGAAACTACGATAGTACCTGAATTGGTCAAACAGCCGTTGTTGGTTCCTTCGCCTTGCGGTGTAGGCGTGATGAAAACGATGGTAAACGAATGGGTTGCTGTTCGGCCGCAACTATCGGTAATCTGCGCCGTGTATGAGCCTAATGGAGTTATTAATGATGTGCTGCCAAACGCAACGGTACCCTGAAAAAAAGGTCCGGGATAACTAACGTTAAAGGTAGAAGGATTAAATCCGGCTGGAAACGCAGTAAAATTTATCGAGTACGGCGGCGTAAAATTGGTTGTGATGAGTTCAAAATAATTGGTATTACAATCCATTACAATAATGTTGCTCGACAATGATGCTACATTATTGATCACAAAATTTTGAGTAAAGACGCTTCCACACGCATCGACAATCGTCATGTCGTAATTATACACTTGATTGATATAGTTCGGTATCGTTATGGAAGCATTCTGTAAAGTAGGATTGCCATTGTTGATGATTGAGTTGATGGTGATGGGTGCGCCACCGTTGGGCGGATTGACGGTATAGGTGATGTTCAACGGATAACCAATAACGGTTCCTGCAAACGGAGCAAGAGTATTGGTGGCAATGACAAAATTGCACGATGGTGGATTTGTATTGGTTAGGATGGGATCGGAAATGGTTATACCAACCGTATTCTGATTGACTGTAAAGGTTTGCACTACTCCAATTCCGCACGCATCAAAAACACGGACTTTATAAACACCGACCGGTAAACCAGTAAAGGTATTGCTCGATTGAATGGGGAAAAGCAGCGGACCCGAAAAAATTTCGTAGTTGACGGCTGTTCCAGAAAGAGTCGTTATGGAAATGGTGCTGGTATTAGAACAGGCCTGATTGACGCTTTGAACTGAATAGGTTAAGGGAATGATGGCTTCGTTGACCACAACATCTATTTGCTGCGTGGTTGTAACAGATCCGACGGTTTCACGTGCTATAATTCGGTACGTTGCCGCTGATAATCCGCCTAAAATAGTTCCTGAAATGGTAGCATACGGAGTAACCGTATCGGGTAATTTATACACCACGTAAACTAGTGTTCCGTTGGGATCGGTATTGAAAGCAGAAAAGCTAATGGAACCATTTCCAGAGCACGTTTCGTTCGTTGGAGTTGCTGTAAAAGTAAATCCAAAGGCAGTACAGACTGAAAAGAAAATCAGTACAAGTGCATATGTCCCTTTTTTAATCATAAAAGTAGGTCGTTGCTATTACTAGAAACTGAAAATGAGGATAATCAGTATCAAAATTAGGAAAACAAATTCGATTGCTTTACAGTATTAACTTTTCTTATTAACAATTTATCGCACAAATACCCTACTTTGGACATAAAAAAAGCGCCCGATTACTCGAGCGCTCTATTTAGACTAAGAAAATTCTTAACTTATGATTTAGCTTCTTCTTTTTTAGCTGAACAACATGATTTCTTTCCTGATCCTTCAGAACACGATTTTTTTTCTGCTGCCGCTGGTGCAGTTGAGGCATCTGCTGTAGTTGAATATTTTTCAGTACTTGCTTTTGCTTTTTTTGCTTTTTTAGGCTCTTGCGCGTTAACATTCATTGAAAATAAAAATGCTACCACGGCCAACATTGATGCTACTTTTTTCATATTTTTTTATGTATTAAATTATGTACTCGTTTAGTATTGAAATTCAAATGTATAAAAAAAAGTAATGAACGATACGGAATACTAAAATTTTAACATTCGAATTCTACACTCACATTCCATTACGAAGTAAATAATGACTGAACGTAAGTTGTACTCGCTTTTATCTATTCTTTGAAAAGTACAAATACCGTACTCAACAACTAAAAGTAAATTTTTTTTGAAAAAAAATATAATTTTATTGTTTATCAATAAATATTTATTATATTTGCAGTGTGTTTAATTAAAACAATACAACTATGGCAATTAAAACGAGTACCCAGCAAATTCTTAAAGTATTACATGTTCTTGCATGGATTTTCTTTATTGGGATGTGTATTGAGTCGGGCGGATTCATCTTCAATACACTTTTTACCCTATTTATTAATCCGGAAGCAGCCGGTCAATTTTGGAACGGTTTGGATTTTTCAACCTTGCTTCAACACAATCAAAGTATTTTTGTTTTAATTACTGTACTGATGAGTATTGCAGCAGTTTTAAAAACGATTCTGTTGTATCGCATTGTTAATATTTCAAAAGGCACGACCTTAAATATGGAAAAGCCCTTTAATGAGACGCTTGGGCGTTTTATGTTTAGTGCATCGTATTTATCACTAGCCGTTGGCTTATTTTCTCTTTTGGGCACCGGACACGTTTCGTCGTTGGTAGAAGATGGAGTTCAAATGCCTACTATTGAACACCTACGATTAGGAGGAGCCGATGTGTGGATCTTTATGGGAGTCATCTTATTTGTCATCGCACAAATTTTCAAGAGAGGAATCGAAATTCAGACTGAAAACGAACTAACTGTATAAGCTATGCCTATAATTGTAAATTTAGATGTGATGATGGCCAAGCGCAAAATGTCACTCAACGAACTCTCTGAAAAAGTAGATTTAACCCTTTCGAACCTTTCTATTTTAAAGACTGGGAAAGCAAAGGCCATTCGTTTCAGTACGCTCGAAGCCGTGTGTAAAGCTTTGGATTGCGAGCCAGGAGATATTTTAGAATATGTGAATGAGGGTTCAACCACCTAATTACGCATTGCGACTGCTATAGAATTGACCAACCAAATAAGGTGATTTTTATTTAAGACTAAATCGAAGTCACTACTTTTTTAAGGAAGACGTTAACGCTGGCCTATTTCCAGGGCCGGCGATAAAGGTCAGTACGTAATGTGAAAGTGTTGGCTCTATCTTACTTGGAAGTTAATAAAGGGTTGATTTTGATTTTTCTATTTACTCCAAGCCGATCCAATCAATCAACAGTTCAAAATCTTCCTCCTGCTTATTAGCGATCAAAAAACTCATTTGTTCAATACTTGAAAAATTGAAATTCGGCATGTTTAATTTGCGTCCTCGAAACTGAGGGTAAAAATCACTTATTGCTAATGTGATGGTTTCCCATTCTCCGGTAGTAGTAAACTGCTTCACATACGACTCATACTGTGAACTAGCTCCTTTTAAACGAAATTCATAAGCCTTTCCGTCTCCTTTAACACGCAACACGATAAACTTCTTATCTGCTGGTCGTTTGACGGTTTTATCTAATTGTATGGATGCAAAACCGCCGTTGTAGTCCAACGATACATGTCCAAAGAAACGACCATGTCCTGCCTCTGTAAGCAGCAATGAACTACTTGATACACCACCCATGACTCCATCATTGACAATGCGCCAATCGCTCACGTTGGTTTGTTTAGAAAACGTATACAGCTGTATCATAGTAGTTGAAGTGGATAAGCAAAGCGTTAAAAGAATTAGGGCGTATTTCATCAAGAGTATTTTTATTTGCAGTTAAAGGCATTTTATTTCGATTTGATCAAAGGGCTAACTCTTCTCTTTTACAAACAAATTAAACAATAATCCGCCCATCAAACTTCCGTACAAGGTACTGTTTAAGGGTTTGGAAGTAATGGCGCAGGTTCCGCTAGCACAACCTACATAAAAGTAATAAGCATATCCCGCTACAGCACCAACTACGACTCCAATCAATGTCAATAAAATTGCTTTTTTTGTCATTTTAATCCGCATCTGTCATTCGGCCAATAGCGCAATTCACGTACGATTTTGCCTTTTTGACCAACGAATTATTTCCTTTTTCAGGATATCCTAAATGGTTTAATTTTTCAACTATCACTTCTCTACTTGGATTTCCCAACACCGCAATAGTGTCCGTTTCTTGATCAATAGAAACCGACTCAACACCTTCCAATTTTAGAAGTGCTGTTTTGATACTGTTCATACAGCCACCGCATTTAATGTTTTCTACTTCAAAAAGTGTTTTCATTTTTCTAGCTGTTAGTTGATTTTATCTAAAATAATCTGAATGATTTCTTCTTTGGATAATACGCCTGATTGCCTCCACAATTGCTTACCGTTTTGATACAACATCATCGTTGGAACTCCTCGTACTTGTTGTTGGGAAGCCAATTCTTGATTCTTATCGACATCCACTTTAATAATGGAAATTCGATCACCTAAACTATCTTTGACTTGCTTTAAAATGGGTATAAGCGTCTGACAAGGACCGCACCAAGTAGCAAAAAAATCGATTAAAACTGGTTTATCGGAGTTGATTATATCTTGAAACTTGTTGTTCATAATTAGTTCTTTTTATCGTAAGGTATTTTGCATCCGCTAGGTCCGCATCCCAAATTAAAAATAGCTTGAAACAAGAAAAATACTGCAAAAGCAATAAAAAACCACTCATGAGTTACATAGGCCTGCACAGACAAGAACACGGCAAGTGCTAATCGCAAAAAACGCATAAAATGCCAATCGTTCAATAAAAGATGTTTCATTATTTTAGGGTTGAGGGACAGACATAATTGGTTCGTTTGATATTTGTTTCTTTCAAAGCGGCATATCCGCCTTTGACATCAATTAGATTGTGAAATCCGCGTGCCTTCAAAATTGACGCAGCGATAACCGAACGATAACCTCCGGCACAATGAATGTAAAAAGTGCCTTCTTTGGGAAATTCAGCGAGGTGATCGTTTAAAAAATCCAACGGAGATGAAATGACATTTTCAATATGTTCCGATTGGTATTCACCCGGTTTCCGCACATCAAATAGTTGCACTTCTTCGACTTTCATCTTTGCTTCCAATTCGTTAGCGGTTATTCCGCTAATCGTATCGTACTCTAAACCAGCTTTTTTCCATGCTTCAAATCCGCCTTCCAAATAACCCAGTGTGTTATCGTAACCAACGCGAGATAAACGAGTAATCGCTTCTTTCTCTCTACCTTCTGGAGTTACCAGCAAAATAGCCTGTTTGTAATCCAAAATTAACGCGCCGACCCACGGAGCAAATTGCCCATCAATTCCGATAAAAATAGATTTCGGGATGTGTCCTTTGGAAAACTCATCTTGATGACGAACATCTAAAATCAATGCTTCCGTTTCGTTTGCAATGAATTCAAATGTCTTCGGATCGTAGGGTTTAGCTTCTAAAATAATAGTTTCGACATTTTCATAACCTTCTTTGTTGAGCTTTACATTCATCGGAAAATAAGCGGGCGGCGGCAATAAACCATCAGTAACTTCCGCAATGAATTCTTCGCGCGTCATGTCGGCACGCAAGGCGTAATTATTTGCTTTTTGATCGCCGATACTTCCGACGGTTTCTTTGCTTAAATTTTTTCCACATGCACTTCCTGCGCCGTGGGCTGGATAGACAATTACGTCGTCGGCCAGGGTCATTACTTTGGAACGCAAACTATCAAAGAGAATTCCGGCTAACTGTTCTTGCGTCATATCTGCTGCTTTCTGGGCTAAATCAGGTCGGCCTACATCTCCTAAAAACAGCGTATCTCCGCTAAAAAGCGCATAGTCTTTTCCGTCTTTATCTTTTAATAAATAGCATGAACTTTCCATAGTGTGTCCGGGTGTGTGCAAACATGTAATCGTGATTTCTCCTAATTGAAATACTTCGCCATCAGTAGCAATGTGTGCGTCAAACGTTGGATTAGCATCAGGACCAAATACGATGGGCGCACCCGTTTTTTGAGCTAAGGTGACGTGACCGCTTACAAAGTCAGCATGAAAATGCGTTTCAAAAATGTATTTGATTTTGGAGTTATTGGCGTTGGCTTTATCGACATAAGGTTGTACTTCACGCAACGGATCGATAATGGCAACTTCACCGTTACTTTCAATATAATAAGCACCTTGTGCCAAACATCCGGTATATATTTGTTCTATCTTCATAATAAGTTGTTTTAAAATGTAAAAATAAATAATCTTAAGCGAACTAAAAGTATCAATTGTTACAATTAGCATTTAATTATGAAACGAATAGCTCTTTGACAATGATGTAAATTCCCATCACCAATACAAACCAACCGAAGCCAGTTTTAAGGTTTTCGCCGTTTATTTTTTTGGAAAGATATCCGCCAATAAATACGCCGATGATAGAGCAAACAGTAAATATTCCTATTAGTTTCCCGTCAAGAATTTGATCAACTCGGATATCGCCCAAAAACCCGATAAGCGATTGCAACGAAACAATAAAAAGCGAAGTTCCCACAGCAATTTTCATGGGAGTTTTGGCTAAAAACACCAACGCGGGAATGATTAGAAATCCGCCGCCAGCTCCGACAAATCCAGCTACTAATCCGATGAAAACTCCTTGCGCAATGATGGCTGGATAATTGAGTTTATTACTTGTTCTTTCTTTTTCCTTGACGGGACGAATCATTCGGTAGGAAGCGGCAATCATCACTATAGCAAAAACCGTCATAATCAACACCGATTTTTTAACCGAAAAAGAAGACGTTACCGCAATTACTTCAGGAAGATTTGGCACGATGAATTTGCGCGTTAAAAAAACGGCCACTACGGTGGGAATTCCGAATAAAAAAACTTTTCTAAAATCGACTAATTGTTGTTGTGCCTTTTTTATACCGCCTATCAAAGCTGTCGTTCCTACCACAAAAAGCGAATATGCAGTAGCTATAACGGGTTCGATTCCCATGACATACGCCAAAATCGGAACCGACAAAATAGAACCGCCACTTCCTATTAATCCGAGTGTGATACCCACAAATACCGCTAAAATGTAACCTATAAAATGATTGATTTCCATGTACTGATTTATGCAGCTAAGTTATCGGTTATTACATGAATGTACTGCTACAATTGTTACTTTACCAGCAATTCAATTGAGGCGCGATGCAATCGAATTCTACCTTCGTTTTCTAATGCTTTTAACAATCGGGAAATGACCACACGAGACGTATGTAAATCATATGCAATATCTTGATGTGTAGTGCTAATTTCTCTAGATTTATTGATTTTCGACTTATCGTATAAATAATTCAACAAACGTTCATCCATGTTCATGAAGGCGAGGTTATCGATGGCCGATAGCATCTCTTTCAATCGCGAGTTGTAACTATTAAAAACAAAATTGCGCCAACTTTTATACTTGCCAAGCCACTCTTCCATTTTAGCAATGGGAATCATCACCAGTTGTCCTTTTGTTTCGGCCACCGCTCTAATTTCACTTTTGGTTTCGCCCATACAACACGCCAAAGTCATGGCGCACGTATCGCCTTTTTCAAGAAAGTACAAAAGGAGTTCGCCTTCGTCAAAATCTTCACGTAAAATTTTGATGGCTCCGTTCAAAAGCAAAGGCATTTTTTTGATGTAATCGCCAAAATCAATCAAAATATCCCCTTCATCAAAATCGCGCAATACGGCAACTTGGGCAATTTCGTCAACTAATTTATCTTCAAATATAGACCCATAACTGGCTTTTAAAAGTTCTATCATTTTATTTTTTATTAAAACTTACTTCGTATAGTTCAATCCACTGTTCAACCGTCATTTTTGCCACAAGTTCACCAATTAAATCGTATGGAATCTCATCTAATTTCTTAAACCGGATGCAGCTCTTTCCCATATCCAATTTCGACTTGCAATATTTTGGATATTCGGCTACAAACCAATCGTGCAACTTTGGATCTGCATACACACCCATGTGGTAGATATTGACTGTATTTTTTTGAGAAGCCATACCAAAAAAAGGCAATGGATCTTTCGGATTGCAATGGTACCCTTTCGGATAGAGTGAGTGCGGAACCACATATCCTAGCATGCCGTAGCCCATTTCTTCAACAAATCCAGATGGAATATTATCGATTACAACTTTTCGTAATTTTTCTATTATAGCCTTTCTGTCCTCTGGTAATTCTGCTATATACTGATTGGGAGTTAAAGCGGAAGATTGCATAATGAATTATTTTTTGCTGTGTTGTTACGTGAAACAAATATAATACTAATTTTTTTTAATAGATTTACATCATAAAATTTACTTTTTTACATGGCGCACAAATCTCCATTACGCAGCGATAAAACCTGTTTGAATTGCAATTATGTTGTGGATCAGCGGTTTTGCCCAAATTGTGGCCAAGAAAACACCGATACACGTAAAACGTTTCATCATTTATTTGTTCATTTCTTTGAAGATTTGACGCATTATGAAAATGCATTCTGGAAAACCATTAAAAATTTATTGCTCAAACCTGCCTCGTTAACTACAGAATATCTTTCGGGAAAACGTTTGTCTTATTTGGCACCCGTGCGATTATACATCTTTATCAGTTTTGTAACTTTTTTCACTCTTGCGGTTTTGCCTGATGATAAAGACGATAAAAACAATAAGAACTATAAGGAAAATCAAACGTCAAAATCAGACGAAAATCAGTTTTCTAATGACGCAGATTCGGTTAAGTACGAAGCTAAAAAAGAATTAGCGACGCATGATTCCGTGTCTCAGAAAGAGAACTTGAATAGAGAAGCACTTCGAATCGAAGAATTAAAAAACCAAGGTATATTAGAGCCTACCGTAGCCGATTCGATTAAAAAATTTATTGAGCTAGGCAAAAAAGAAAAAGATCCTTCCAAAAACAACGACTACCTTTTTGATTCTGAATACGAAACGGTTGCGCAATTGGATTCTGTGCGAAAAGCCTACCCAAGGTCGATGTCGGGTGTTGAATATTGGTTTGATAAAAAAACAATTGAACTCAAAGAAAAATACACGAGTGATCAATTGAAAGAGAAGTTCATGGAATATATAAAGCGAAATTTTCCCAAAACCCTCTTTTTTTACATGCCCCTTTTTGCTTTTATGTTATGGCTATTCCACAATAAAAAGAAATGGTACTACTTTGATCACGGTATTTTCACCTTGCATTATTTTTCTTTTTTACTATTGATTACGCTAATCACGACGCTCATTGAAACCTTACTTTCATTTTTGGGTGATAATAAGGTGTTGAATTTAATTGAATCCATTGTCACCGTAGTCGGAACTCTCTGGATGTTATATTACTTCTTTCCTGCGCATCATCGATTTTATGGCGAAACGCGAATGGTCTCTTTTATAAAAAGCATTTTCCTTTTTGTTATCAACAGCGTACTATTTGCCATCGTTTTGACGTTATTTGTAATCTATACCTTTGCTAATCTATAATTCTATATGAAAAACACTTTTTACTTATTGCTGCTTGGCTCAATTCTTATGAATTGCGCTCCCAAAAAAAACATTCAAAACGTTGATGTTCAAAAATACATAAATACGATAACTTCGGAAGAACTACGAACACACCTTACTATTGTTGCCTCCGATGAAATGGAAGGTCGAAATACCGGGTCCGAAGGACAGAAAAAAGCAGGTCGGTATTTAATCGAGCAACACAAAAGCAGCGGATTGTCATATCCAAAAGGTGCTACCGATTTTTATCAAAAAGTTCCTTCCGAGTACATGAAAAAAGGATTTAGTCCTGCATTGCCCGACTCTGAAAACATTTGGACATTTATTGAAGGAAGTGAACTTCCAGAAGAAATTGTTGTCGTTTCAGCGCATTACGATCACGTGGGAGTCAAAAACGACGAAGTGTACAACGGCGCCGATGACGATGGTTCTGGAACGGTAGCTTTACTAGAAATTGCGCAAGCGTTTCAACTGGCTAAAAAAGAAGGAAATGGTCCGAAGCGCTCCATCTTAATTTTGCATGTAACGGGCGAAGAATACGGATTACACGGGTCGCGTTACTATTCTGAAAATCCACTTTTTCCGCTAAAAAATACCGTGGCCAACGTAAATATTGATATGATTGGACGTCGTGATGATTTGCATAAAAACACGAATAACTTTGTTTACATCATTGGCTCAGATTATTTATCAACCGATTTATATAAGGTGTGCGAAGAAGTAAATAAAACACACATCAAATTGGAATTGGATTACAAATATAATGACCGAAATGATCCCAATCGTTTTTACTATCGTTCGGATCATTACAACTTTGCTAAAAACGGAATTCCGTCTGTGTTTTTCTTTAGTGGAACTCATGTGGATTACCACAAACCAACGGACGAAGTAGATAAAATAGAATTTGATGCATTGGCCAAACGAACACAACTCGCTTTTGCTGTAGCTTGGGAAATTGCGAATCGCGAAAAACGCTTAGTGGTTGATAAAAGCGGAAACTAAAGTTGAAGTACGAAGTACGACATACGAAGTACGAAGTACGAAGTTGGAAGTACGAAGTTAGAAATACGAGGATAGAAGTTAAGAATACATAACCCACGTCTTTCCCGCGAAGGCGGGAATCCAAGGTCAGAAAGTGGATTCCCGCCTTCGCGGAAAAGACGTTTCTTAAAACAAAAAAGCTCCTAAATAGGAGCTTTTTTGTTTTACTTATACTGGAACTTATCTTTGAATTCTTTCAATAGATTGTCGGAGAAAAACAACGACGAATACGAATCGTGGGCTTGTGGATTGTTTTTTTCAAAATCTGCCAATTGATCGCGGTACTTTTTTAGTTGTTCGGCTGTGAGTAATTTGCGGTAATCGTCTTCCTGGCGAATCAGTGTACGGATGTATAAATCGGTATCACGTTCGTCTTCCGAAACAATCATTCGTGTGTAAATTTTTTCTAATTCTTTATATTGATTGATGAACAGCTCTTTGAATTGATAGTTTTGAGCTTCGGTATAATTCACAATTCCAAACGTTATTTTACCTTTGGTTTGCCAAAACATCTTCTCGCCTTCTTCACTTTTACTGACGAAATTTTGCATCACGGCCACTTTGAGTTTGATGGATTTCTCTATTTGTGCCACCGTGCACAGCGGAAGAAGCAATAAAAGAAACACCAACTTTTTCATGATTCAAATGTAATTAAAAAAAGCCTCCAACCAGTGTTGAAAGCTTTTTAAGTTATTTAGGGTGGATGACCGGGTTCGAACCGGCGACTTCCGGCACCACAAACCAGCGCTCTAACCAGCTGAGCTACAACCACCATTTTAACGAGTGCAAATATATTGCAAAAGTTTTCTTTTTACAAAGAAAATTTGAAAAAAATTAAACTAAATCGCTTAAACTATTGACTGCCAAATATCTTTCTACAGTGAAGCCTTCCGCAAAATCCTTGCCAATAATTCGACCTAAATCTTGGGCTCGATAGCGCACACTGTCTAAGAAATTTTTCGAACTAATAGGCGATTCTGGTTCATTGGTATTCGGATTATAAAACTGCGAACTGTAGGCCAAAATAGACCGCATCTTAACTTCCATAAAATCAGAGATGTCGACTACGAAGTCGGGTTCGATGTTTTTCCACTGAATGTAATGATAGACCACTTTGGGCCGCCATGCGTCTTGCTTCTTACCTTCGTATTGTGTTTCTATTTGGCGTAATCCCGACAAAAAACAAGCGTCCGACACCAATTTACTTCCTTTTCCGTGATCAATATGACGGTCGTCGATGGCATTGCACAAAACGATTTCGGGTTGGTATTTGCGAATCATCTCAATCACTTTCATCTGATGTGTCTCGTCATTTACAAAAAAACCATCCCGCATGTCGAGATTTTCTCGGATTGAAACGCCAAGCAGTAGGGTCGCTTCTGCCGATTCGGCGTTTCGAATTTCAACCGAGCCGCGCGTTCCAAGTTCGCCTCGAGTCAAGTCGACGATGCCAACTTTTTTACCTAACGAAATTTCTTTGGCAATCGTTCCGCTACAACCCAATTCCACATCATCGGGATGCGCACCAAAGGCTAAAATATCCAATTTCATACTTCTTTATTTTTTAGTTGAAACCAATTCGTGTACGTCATTTCAAATTTGAATTCCTTACCATGCCAACCCACGTGCCGCCAACCTGATTTTCTGTAAAACGCTTCTGCACGTGTACCTGGGTCAGTTCCTAACCAAACTGTTTGCTGTGTTTTTGTAAAATACCAATCGAGCATGAGGTCGTGCAATTGCTTGCCAATTCCTCTTTGAGCAAATTCCGGACGCACAAATAACGACCAAATATTATTTTCTACAAGGTCAACAATCGAAAAACCAACAACCGCTTCATCCACTTCGCACACCCAACCTTTTCCTCTTCTAAAGATAAAATCGTCACAATCATCGATGGTTACTAACGATGGATCGGACAAAACGTTTTCTGTAACCGAAAACCGAACGTTCATTATATCTTGTAAATCGGCTTTCGTAGCTTCTCTAAATTCCATTATTCAACACTTTTTTGATGGTAACCGACTTGTTTACGGTTTCCAAAAATTCCTTTTCGGGCTGACTGTCTTTGGTAATTCCGCATCCCACAAAAACATTTGCCAACTTCCCTTCTACTTTCATGCACCGCAAGTTAACAAACAAATCGGAATTTTCGGTTTTGTAAGAAGTAAAATCGATGTTGAGTTCTCCTAAAAATCCGGCGTAGAATTCACGATTGTATCCTTCATTTTCAATTATAAATTGTTGGGATGATTCTTTCGGCAAACCACAAATTGCAGGCGTTGGATGCAAACTATTGATGATCTGACCTAAGTTTTTTTTATCAATTACAGCCGAAATATCCGATTTAAGATGAGCCAAATTTCCGGCCTTAACGGTTTTAGGTTCGGAGATAGTTACATTTTCGGAAAACAACTGTAAGTTTTCGGAAATAAAATCGGTTACCAATTGCTGTTCCTGACGTTCTTTAGTGCCCCATTCCAATTCAGAATCAAACAATTGCGTTCCTGCTAACGAAACGGTTTGGAGTTTGTTTCCTTCGATTTTGATGAATTGTTCCGGAGTTGCGCCCATCCACAATCCGATTTTTGGGTGATAAAGACAATAGTTAAAAGCCGATGGATAGGAATTTACTAATTGATTAAATACTGCTTCGAGGTTAAAATTATGTACTGTTACCAATTCCTTTCGGGATAACACTACTTTTTGGAATTGATTATTTTGGATGGCATTCAAACCTATTTCGACTAATTGTTCAAAGGCAATTTTGGCATTTTCATCATACGAAAGAGCAACTTCTTGGGCGACATAAAAATCAGATGGATGTCGTTGATCTACAACCACATTACATTCTTGAACCGGAAAATAATATTTCTGTTTGCCATCAAAAGAAACAAAAGCAAAGCCACTTTCGGTTCCGTTTTCCCACGAAAATAAAGAACTTGTTCGCTGAAATACACCCACAATTCGATCGGAATTGGGCTTGCAAAATACTACAAACGGCAACTGATTTAAATGCTGATTTTTTAAGGTATCAAAAAGATTCATGAGCGGCGTGGTAAAATCATATTGGTCAATTTACAAAGTGAAATTAGCTTTTCATTTTCATCCACAATTCTGATTTCCCACAGGTGGATGCTGGCACCTTTGTGGATAATTTTGGCCGTAGCCGTCACCATGCCTTCTTTTTTGCTTTTGAGATGATTGGCCGAAATTTCGATACCACGTACTTCCTGACGTTCCGGATTGACAAACATAATAGAAGCCGCACTTCCAACACTTTCAGCCAAAGCAACACTTGCTCCGCCGTGCAACAAGCCCATCGGTTGATGAACTCTCGGATTGACAGGCATCGTAGCCACTAAAAAATCTTCACCGGCATCGATGTAATTAATTTCGAGCGTTTCCATCAAGGTGTTTTTTGACGCATCATTGCACCATCGTAGCATTTTTTCTTTATCGAAAGGCATAACTCTATTTTTGTGGTAAAGATAATTTTAGTAGAGAGAATAGAGAAAAGAAAATAGAAAAAAGATAGTTAAAAAGTACTATTGCTTCAAAAAGTACGTTTAGCATAAATGTGTTCGATATAGAAAATAGCCACGAATTATCGAATCAGTTACTATGAGTATTCGATTTCATTCGAATATTCATCGTAGATGAACAAATTTAAAATATAATTTTTTCATAAATTAGTGAATTCGTGGCAAAAAAACAATATCCTACTTTTTAAAATTTAATTAATTTAGTAGTGATGTGATTTATCTGTTAATAGATACTGTCTTCGAGCTCTTGATAATTTATATTTTTTTTCTGGTGATTTTAATTTTTAAATTAAATAACTACTTTTACCAAAATTGATTTACTATGCGTTATTTATCGTTACTTGTTGTATTGTTTGTTCTTTCACTTTCCTCGTGTCGAAATGACTTCGAGTTTGAGCCAAGTACCGGCGGATTGCAATTTTCTCGTGATACCGTTTATTTGGACACAGTGTTTAGCAATATTGGTTCAAGTACCTATCGTTTAAAAGTGTACAATACCAGTGATGCTGACATTTCGATTCCGCAAATTCGTTTGGCGAATGGTCCGACGTCAAAATACCGCATTATGGTAGACGGAATGACTGGTGAAGATGCCGATAATAATGGCGTGGGCGATGGTAAAATTTTCAATAATGTAGAGCTGTTGGCCAACGACAGTTTGTTTGTATTTATTGAAGTTACTTCAGATGTGGCGAGTGCAAATCCAGCCGATTTTTTATATACTGATAAAATTGAGTTTACGAACATCAGTGGCGCACCGCAAGACGTGGATTTGGTGACGTTGATTCAGGATGCGATTTTTATCTATCCGCAACGAACCGGAACGCCTGATGAATATTTCTTTGAAGGCATCAATTTAGGTTTGGACGACGATAACGAACAAATCATCTCCGTGGGAAGTAATTTATCAGCAACTGATCCAGTAAACGGCAACGAATTGTTATGGACCAATGAAAAACCGTATGTGATTTATGGATATGCCTACGTTCCGGGAACGGAAACCTTAGTAGTTCAAGCTGGCGCAAGGGTTCATTTTCATGCGAATTCGGGTTTGATTGTGGGGAAAAATGCTAGCATCCAAATTAACGGGGGAAATCCGCCTATTTCGAATCAAGAAAGTCTTGAAAATGAAGTTATTTTTGAAGGCGATCGTTTAGAACCTTTGTTTTCGGATGTTCCAGGGCAATGGGGAACAGTAATGATTTTATCGAATAGTCCGTTGAACTCCATCAATCATTTAACCATCAAAAATGCAACGGTGGGATTATTAATGCAAAACATTGCTACGGCAACGGATACATCTATTCCGCAACTTACCATCCGAAATTCGCAAATTTACAACTGTTCGAATGTTGGCATTTTGGCTAGAAAAGCAAATTTAACTGGTGAAAATCTTGTTGGGAATTACTGTGGTCAGGCGACTTTAGCCTGTACTTATGGTGGAACGTATAATTTCAAGCATTGTACCTTTAACAATAATTGGAATAGCTCTCGTCAAGTGTCGGTTTTGGTAAGTAATTATTTTGAAACCATCGACACGATTTACATTAGTGATTTAAACGCAGCTAATTTTAACAATTGCATCATTTATGGAAGTAATCAAATTGAGATGTTATTGGACAAAAAAGATGATGTTGCCGCCGATTTCAATTACAAATTCAATCATTGTTTGATTCGATTCAATCCAAATAACAATCAGTTCACTAATAATCCGCTGTATCAATTTACGACCGATACTACAAGATATGTCAACGTGTATTTAGCAACGAACTCGCAAATCAATAATCCGAAATTTGAAAATACCAACCAAAATAAATTGTGGTTGAGCGAAGATTTGAATTTAGCGGTTGATCCTCTTTTTAGCGCGTTTGATGATATACTTGGGAATAGCAGAGCAAGTTCGCCCGATTTAGGAGCGTATCAATTTGTTCCGTAAAAAAAGTGAAAATATATTATTGAAAAAGTGTCCCGATAATTTCGAGACGCTTTTTTTATTCTTTTAATCAAATGAGAAATGGAAATTGCTACTTTTTTTTGGGAAGTAATCAAAGCATAACATCTTTATAGTGTAAGAATTATATTCCCTACTAATTGTCAAAAAAACCGTTAAAAACTATTGATAACTCTTTTGGCTAATCGTGTATTTTAAATTAAATTTGCATTTAAGTACGGATAAGTCGCGACTTGTTCCTACGAAACACAAAACAACAACACAATGATTCACTTTTTCGGAAACGAAAGTAACACCGTTTTTGCCGTTCAAGCGCAAAACGAACTTACATCAGAAACCATCTCAAAACTCAACTGGCTTTTTGGCGACGCTCATAAAATCGATAAATCCGTTCTCGCGGATTTTTTTGTTGGTCCACGTGCCGCCATGGTCACGCCGTGGAGTACGAACGCCGTTGAAATTACTCAAAACATGGGTATTTCAGGCCTTATCAGAATTGAGGAATTCCAAAAAGTTTCAAGCGATTTTAGCGATTTCGATCCGATGCTTTCGCAAAAATACACCGAACTACACCAAGATATTTTTACCATCAACATCCAACCGGAACCCATCATCGAAATTGATGACATCGCCGCTTACAACAAAAAAGAAGGATTAGCTTTGAGTCAGGAAGAAGTCGATTACTTAGAAAATATTGCCTTAAAAATCGGCCGAAAATTAACCGATTCGGAAGTGTTTGGCTTTTCTCAAGTAAATTCCGAACACTGTCGTCATAAAATCTTTAACGGGACTTTTGTCATCGATGGAGAAGAAAAAGAAACTTCGTTATTCAAATTAATCAAGAAAACTTCTGCTGAACATCCGAATGATATTGTTTCAGCTTATAAAGACAACGTGGCGTTTATTAAAGGTCCGATTGTGGAACAATTTGCTCCGAAAAGTGCTGATAAACCCGATTTTTACACTAAAAAGCAATTCGAATCAGTAATTTCTTTAAAAGCCGAAACGCATAATTTTCCGACCACGGTGGAACCGTTTAACGGTGCTGCAACGGGTTCGGGCGGAGAAATTCGCGATCGTTTGGCAGGCGGACAAGGTTCGCTTCCACTCGCAGGAACGGCTGTGTATATGACGGCGTATTCGCGCTTGAACGACAATCGTTCGTACGAAACCAACGGAATGACCGAACGTAACTGGTTGTACCAAACTCCGATGGATATTTTAATCAAAGCGTCGAATGGTGCATCCGATTTCGGAAACAAATTCGGACAGCCGCTAATCACGGGTTCGGTGTTGACGTTTGAACACGAAGAACACTTCGACAAGCTCAGTGTGACACCACGAAAGTTGGGCTACGATAAAGTCATCATGCAAGCGGGCGGAATCGGATACGGAAAAGCTTCGCAAGCACAAAAACACGAACCGAAACCGGGCGATAAAATTGTCATTTTAGGTGGCGAAAATTATAGAATCGGAATGGGTGGCGCGGCGGTTTCTTCCGCTGATACTGGTGCGTTTGGCTCGGGAATAGAACTGAATGCCATTCAGCGTTCGAATCCAGAAATGCAAAAACGCGCGGCCAATGCGATCCGCGGATTGATTGAAAGCGATGAAAATCCGATAGTGTCGATTCACGATCACGGTGCCGGCGGACATTTAAATTGTCTTTCCGAGTTGGTCGAAGCCACAGGCGGATTAATCGATTTGGACAAATTGCCTGTGGGCGATCCGACGCTTTCAGCCAAAGAAATCATCGGCAACGAATCGCAAGAACGCATGGGATTGGTCATCGGTCAGAAAGACATCGAAACCGTGCAACGCATCGCCGACAGAGAACGTTCACCGATGTACCAAGTGGGTGACGTGACCAACAACCACCGATTCACATTCGAAAGTAAAACTACTGGTGCCAAACCCATGGATTTTGCTTTGGAAGACATGTTTGGTAGCTCGCCGAAAACCATCATGGCTGACAAAACCATTAGTAGAAATTATACGGATTTACAATACAATCAAGAACATATTCCTGCGTACGTAGCCGAAGTTTTTAAACTAGAAGCCGTGGCGTGTAAAGATTGGTTGACCAATAAAGTCGATCGTTGCGTAGGTGGAAAAGTGGCCAAACAACAATGCGTCGGACCATTGCAATTACCACTGAATAATGTGGGTGTAATGGCGTTGGATTACAACGGAAAAGAAGGAATTGCCACGTCGATTGGCCACGCTCCTATTTCGGCTTTAATCGATCCGAAAGCAGGAAGTAGAAATGCGATTGCTGAGGCGCTTTCGAACCTAGTTTTTGCTCCGTTGAAAGACAATTTGAAAAGTGTGTCACTTTCCGCGAATTGGATGTGGCCGTGTAAGAATGAAGGTGAAGATGCGCGTTTGTATGCTGCGGTTGAAGCGTGTTCGGAGTTTGCAATCGAATTGGGAATCAACATTCCTACCGGAAAAGATTCGCTTTCAATGAAACAAAAATACCCGAACGACGAAGTAATCGCACCAGGAACCGTTATTATTTCGGCAGCCGGAAATTGTTCGGATATTACGAAAGTGGTGGAACCTGTTCTTCAAAGATTCCATGGCGATGGAATGACTGGCGGTTCGATTTATTACATCAATTTATCGCAAGACGAATTTAAATTGGGTGGAAGTTCGTTTGCCCAAACGCAGAATAAAATTGGTTCGGAAACGCCAACCATCAAAAACGCAGCGTTTTTCAAAGAAGCGTTCAATATAATTCAGAATTTAATTAAGGAAGGGCAAATTTTGGCTGGACATGATATTGGAAGTGGCGGATTGATTACGACTTTACTCGAGATGTGTTTTGCGGATGTAAACGTGGGAGCTAAAATTTCGTTTGATGCATTTGCTGAAAAAGATTTGGTTAAGATTTTATTTGCTGAAAATATTGGAGTCGTGCTTCAAGCTAAAGACGATGCTACTTTTGAGAAAGCGTTTGAAGGAATTGAGTTTTTCAAATTGGGATCAGTCGCTGAAAGTAATGAGTTGGAAGTTGGAAGCTGGAAGCTGGAAGTGAGTACCTACCGTAAACTATGGTTTGAAACCTCGTTCCTACTCGACCAAAAACAAACCAAAAACAATAAAGCACAAGAACGTTTTGATAATGTTGGCAAGCAACCTTTAGAATATAAATTTCCGAATCATTTTAGTGGAACTTTAGAGCAGATTGCTTCGTCGCAAACGCCTCGCAATGACAAACCAAAAGCCGCCATTATCCGTGAAAAAGGAAGTAATTCCGAACGCGAAATGGCCAATGCGATGTACTTAGCCGGATTTGATGTCAAAGACGTTCACATGACCGATCTGATTTCGGGTAGAGAAACCTTAGAAGACATTCAGTTTATTGGCGCTGTGGGCGGATTTTCGAATTCGGATGTTTTGGGAAGTGCCAAAGGCTGGGCGGGTGCTTTTTTATACAACGAAAAAGCCAAAACTGCCTTGGACAATTTCTTTAAAAGAGAAGACACACTTTCAGTCGGAATTTGCAACGGTTGTCAGTTGTTCATGGAATTGGAAGTCATCAATCCGGAGCACGAAATACACGGAAAAATGCACCACAACGACAGTCAGAAACACGAAAGCGGATTCACTTCGGTAACCATTCAGGAAAACCATTCGGTAATGTTGAAGACCTTGGCCGGAACAACCTTAGGCGTATGGATTTCGCACGGTGAAGGAAAATTCAAATTACCTTACGAAGAAAGCAAGTACACTATTGTAGCCAAATATGCCTACGAAGGGTATCCTGCGAATCCAAATGGTTCGGATTACAATACGGCGATGATGTGCGATGCAACGGGAAGACACTTGGTGATGATGCCGCACATTGAGCGTTCGACATTTCCATGGAATTGGGCGCATTATCCAAAAGATAGAAACGACGCTGTTTCTCCGTGGATAGAAGCGTTTGTGAATGCGCGATTATGGATTGAAAAAAGATAAAATTTAACTTAAAATCGATATAAAATGAATGTAAAAAAAGTATTCCTATTCGTAGTTTTGTTGTTCACAAGTCTTGGTTTTGCTCAAAATTCGGCTTCCGAAATTACGACTAAAGACGGTGTTCGTTATATTACCACTTCTATTGATTATCCTATTACGGGAACGTACACGTTCAAAGGTGCAGAACCTGTCGTGGAACTTAACGGCGGCGGAACCGGCTTCTATCAGCAGCACGACAGTCCGAAACGTGCTATGATTTGGGGAATTGAATGTACTCAAACCGGTGAACCAAAATTTGCTAAAGGTTATGACAATAAAGAGTATTCGCTGTATTATAAGTTTACTGCTTCCATGGAATCAGAGACCGAAGAAGAATGGAATAAAGTTGAATTTACGATTCATTTTAACTCGGGAAAGATGTTTATCAATGGTGAACGAATGAAGAGTTTTACGGCAACTGAAGAAAAAAAATAACTACTATTATTTTTTTGTTGCATCATTAGTTGTCGATTTCCGTAACGCCAACAAGTTCACCATCAGCTGATACCAAAACGGCGCACCGAGCGTTAACGAAATGGTCGTTAAAAACAAACCAATTACTTTTCTAAAAGATGAATTTGAAGTTGGATTGTTCAGTACTTTTTGCTCGTACAGCAAGGTGCTTTTCATGCCACCTTCTTTCCATCCATTAGGCAAATCGAAGGCATTTATATCGTCAACTACTGCTTTTTTGAGTCTTTTAATTTCTTCCAGACGTCGATCACTTGCGATTGAATCGTTTATTTTGTAATCATCTTTCCCCACATTTTCCGCAAAACTAATCATTAGTTCTCGCTTTTCTTTATTTTCAAAAAAGTATTCAATGAGTACCAAACTATCGACGTTCATGGTAAATGCAACAAAAAAACTGATTCCGAAAATCCACATTCGGATGTAATTTCTATATACCTCGGTCACCGAAAGCATATAACCATCATACCATTCTGAAATCTTTTTCTTTACGGATGTAATACTGGCTTGCTGAGTTTCTTCCAACTCGGTTATGATTTCTTGCAATTTGGATTTGATGAAAGAATCTTTGATGGCGTCAATTTTCTTTTTTAAATCGTCTATGTTTCGAGCATACGCCTTTTTAATTCCACATTTCTGAATTTCATCAATTAATGCACTAGTAAAATTTTCGGTAGCGATGTAACTGGGTTTTTGAAGTACTTTATTGGCAATAGTGAATTGTCCCGCCAAATTGTTGACAAACTTCGATTGATACACTTTTTCGATCAATGAATCTTCTTCGTTCTTTTCTTCCAAAAATAAATGCTTCAACGACTTGTACAGAATTTTCCCTCTGTAGTTAGCCATCATAGCAATACATTCGTTGCAAAACGAAACCAAAGTACTCATCAAAAAATAAACGACAATAATAGAAATTACTACATCTAAAATAGTTGGAAACATAACTTTTACTTTTAATCAATTGAATAAATTGAAGTTCAATCTGTGAAAGTAATGCGAATATGTACACCAAAAAAGAGGGAAAACACCCGTTTTTTCAGAAGTTTAATTATAAAGTACTATTTCAGAAAAATAGCTCCAAAAAAAATGCCTCAATAGAGGCATTTAACTTTTTATTTTTTTCGTTTTTGATAGTTCATCAAATAATCGCCTTTGGGTTTTCCGATGTCGAACGAACTGAATTTCACAAAGGTTCGCGTGGCCAAACGCGCATCGTTTTTGTCCCAGTTTTCGTATTCGATTCGGTATAAGGCGGAGTACATTTCGGCGCGACCGACACCATGATAGCAGTGCAACAAAACGGGATAGTTATCGGGATTGTCCATAATTTCGAAAAAGTAATCTAAGTTTTGTTGAGTCGGAATCTGATCCGAACCGTTATTGAAATAATTCACACCTTTGATTTTAGCGATTGCTTCTTTTTCGGCCGTCAATTCAATCGGAATTTCAGGGTTGTTTTGGTCGTCGCCCGTTCCTGGGAAACGCATATCGACTATGCTTTTGATGTTGTATTTTTCTACATAGTCGGCAATTTCGTCGGGCGGAATAACTGCACTTTTGAACACTTTCCCTTCCGAAATTGTTTCAAAATTATGATTGATGTGCATGTCGTAGACATACTTTCCTACTCCAGCTACAATCACTAAGAACACGCCTAAAATTATTTTTTTCTTGGTACTCATTTCGTTTCGCTTGTTAATTTTTTATCTATTACCCGATTCATATAATCTTGGTAAAAGGCTTTAGTTTCAAGTTCCAATTCATCCATTTCAGCATTTCTTTGTTGAATCAAATTATGTTCCAACGCTTTATCGTTGATGGAATAAAACCCGACGACATTCTTACCATCAAAAGCACTGATGTAGTTTCCTTTCATAAAATGATGCATATTGCCTAATGAATGCACTGCAAAAGGTTCTGTTTTCTTTCGGGTGTCGACCAAACTTCTTCCCCAGCTTCTGAACGGTTTGTTGTATCCAATAAGGTCAAGAATGGTCGGATAAATATCGATTTGTTGTGCTATTTCATTGCTATTTCCTACCAAATCACTATTGGGCTTGAAGAACAAAATGGGAACCGTAAACCGATTGATGGTTTTGTTATAATCCTGATAAAACACTTGATTTCCGTGATCCGCCACCAATACAAATATAGTGTTTTCATACCAAGTTGATTTTTTTGCCTCATCGAAAAAACGCTGTAGGGCATAATCGGTATACTCGACGCATTTGTGCATGATGATGTCGCCTTCTTTAAACCTATCTTTATATTTCTCTGGAACGATATACGGTTCGTGTGAAGAAATCGTAAAAACCGTCGAAAAAAATGGCGCTTTTTCGTGGTCCAATTTAGTTTTCATGAACTGTAAAAAAGGCTCGTCCCAAATGCCCCAATAGCCGTCAAAATCAATATCATTGTTGTATTCGTTGCGACCAAAATAGTGGTCTATACCAAGTATGTTACTGAAGCCCAAAAATCCCATAGAACCATTGGCAGCACCATGAAAAAAGGACGTTGAATACCCTTTACGTTCCAAAGTAGAAACCAACGACTCAATTTTTTGTTTCGGATATGGTGAGGATGTAAAGGCATCTTTATAGGTCGGAATTCCGGCAATAATCGATGACATTCCATGTATAGACTGCCTTCCATTAGCGTAGGCATTTGAAAAAATTAAACTGTGCTGCGCCAATGAATCGATGAATGGCGTATGACTTTTGTGGTTTTTAATATTCATGAATTTATTGAACGCGCCTGAATATTCTCGACCGTAACTTTCTAGAATGATTAACACCACATTCGGACTCGTCTCGGGATTGTTCTTGTAAAACTTTATGGGTTGTACTTTTTCAGCGATGACCTTTTCAGTGACTTCGGGGAATTCTACTTTCTTAAAATTATTACTGAATACCGTTCGGATAATCGCAAACGGTGTGTTTAGGACGATATCGGCATGCACTATGTTTTTTACATGTCGGCTGGCATCTAATAAATTAATAGGACGCGTTGATTTACTCAAATCGCCACCGCGAATTCCGGCAATAATCATCACACTAAAAATCAATAGAAAAAGTGTAGAGAAACTAAAATACGCAATTTTATTTTGAGGAATGTCTGCTCTAAAACGAATCTTCTTATAGAGAAAAATCCATAAAAATGCCAAGACAAAAAACAGCACAAACACATGCCAGTAATCGACAATAAAACTCAGAAATAACGACGCTTTATTAGTCTCGTTTTCAATCACATTCATGGCTGCCAAGGTGGTTCGAGCCAAGCTGTGTTTGTAATAAATGAAATCGATGAAATTGGTAGAAAATGCCAGTAAATTGGTGATGAAATACAGATAAAACAGAACTTTCTGGAATCGAACAGAAGTATTGATGCGCAGCGGCAAAATCGACAACAGAATAAAAAGCAAATTGACGTATAAAATAGCCGAAGTGTCGAATGTCAATCCGTGGTAACATAACTTCAAAAAGTACGAAAAGGATTTGATTTGCAATAAATCGGCGTTGTAAAAATAAAACAACAAACGCGCAATTGTGTAAAAGAAATAGACCAAAACTATTCTGACAAACAAGACTTTATATTCGTCAATACGGATGTATTTCTTCATTCTTGGATATTGAGTTTGTGCAAAACTACTAAATTCGGGAACTATAATTTATAAATTTATTGTTAATCTGTTTATTAATTAGTATTTTGCATCAAATTACCAACCTATGACTACGATAACGAGGCTTTTTGATTTCCCTTACTATCAATTAGAAAAAAACAACATTACTGATTGTTTGGTCACCAAATACGATGGTGTTTGGGTCAAAACATCAACGCAAGAATACATTGACAAATCGAACGCCATGTCGAGAGCACTGCTTCGTCTGGGCATAGAGAGAAACGACAAAATTGCCATCATCTCTTCTTCCAATCGAACCGAATGGAACATCATGGATATTGGTGTTTTACAAATCGGAGCGCAGACAGTTCCGATTTATCCGACTATTTCTGCCGAAGATTACGAGTACATTTTGAACCACTCCGGTGCGGTATATTGTTTTGTTTCGGATGCCGTAGTTTTCGAAAAATTGAAATCGGTTCAAAGAAATATACCGTTGTTAAAAGAGGTCTATTCATTCGATAGCATTCCAAATTGCAAAAATTGGAATGAACTTCTTGCTTTAGGCGCCGATCGAAGCAATCAAGATGTGGTTGAAGACCGCAAAAAAAATGTCCTCCCTGAAGAATTGGCCACAATCATTTACACATCGGGAACTACTGGAAAACCAAAAGGCGTAATGTTATCGCACAATAATATTGTTTCTAATGTTTTGGATAGCTCACCGCGCATTCCATTTGACGAAGGAACAAGTCGGGCACTTAGTTTCCTGCCAATTTGCCATATCTTCGAGCGCGTAATTTTGTACATCTACCAATACTACTCGGTATCTATTTATTTTGCTGAAAGTATTGAAAAGCTGTCGGATAACATCAAAGAAGTAAAACCCACCGTTTTCTCGGTTGTACCGCGATTACTCGAAAAAGTGTACGACAAAATTTATGCGAAAGGTGCCGAATTAACAGGCGTCAAAAGAAAACTATTCTTTTGGGCGATTGAACTCGGATTGAAATACGAACCTTATGGCGCAAACGGATTTTGGTATGAAACGCAATTGAAAATCGCTCGCAAACTCATTTTTAGTAAGTGGCAAGAAGGTTTAGGTGGAAATTTAACGGTAATGGTATCGGGAAGCGCTGCCCTACAACCACGTTTAACCCGAGTATTTGCAGCAGCGGGAATGCCCGTGATGGAAGGCTACGGATTGACCGAAACATCTCCCGTAATTTCGGTAAATGACGTCCGAAATGGCGGATTTAGAATCGGATGTGTCGGTAAACCCATCACCAATGTAGAAGTGAAAATTGCGGATGACGGCGAAATTTTATGCAAAGGTCCGAATGTTATGATGGGCTATTATAAAGACGAACAATTGACCAATGAAGTGATAAAAGACGGGTATTTTCATACAGGCGACATCGGAATTATAGATGCCTACGGATTTTTAAAAATCACCGATCGCAAAAAAGAAATGTTCAAAACATCAGGTGGAAAATACATTGCTCCGCAACTGCTCGAAAATGCAATGAAGCAATCCCTATTCATTGAGCAAATTATGGTGATAGGCGACGGCGAAAAAATGCCGGCTGCGTTCATTCAAGTTAATTTTGATTTCGTCCGCGAATGGGCAAAACGCCATCAAGTAGATGTAGGCGATCTAAACGAAGAAATAGCTTCCAATCCTAATGTAATACAACGTATACAAGAAGAAGTTGACCACGCAAATGAAAAATTTGGCAATTGGGAAAAAATCAAACGCTTTGAATTAACTCCGACTGTTTGGAGCATTGATGGAGGCGAATTAACTCCAACCTTAAAATTAAAACGGAAAATTGTACGGGAAAAATACCAACATCTGTACGACAAAATTTATAGAACTGATTAAACACAAGACACCTTTTTTAAGGTGTTTTTTTTTGATAATGAAACTCTATTTTATTGGTTATAAACATTTTAATCAATTGAATGGTTGATAATTAATTGAGTATCACATTCAACAATTCTTAATTTTTACTACTTTTATTACATTAACCAATAAAACTAATAGTATGAATGTAAAAAACTTTATTGTAGGCGGAATCGTCGGCGGAATTGTAGATTATCTGCTAGGTTGGCTGCTGTGGGGAATTCTATTTAAAGACAGTTTCCCCGCTGATGAAAGTCAGATGAATATGTTGTTCATCTTTTTAGGATGCATGACAATGGGATTTTTCATATCCTATATTTTTACTCGATGGGCACACATTTCTAATGCAATGACTGGTGCAAAAGCGGGAGCGGTAATTTCGTTATTCGTTTCACTATTTCATAATTTTTTCATGAACGAAATGGAACTTGAACCCGACCTTAAAAAAATGGCACTTGACATCGGATTAATGCTAGTATCTGGAGCAATTGTTGGCGCTGCTATCGCCTTTGTAAATAGTAAAATGAAGTAATTAAATTCAGAATATAATATGGAACCACTAGGAAACTGGTGGTTTTTTTTTGTTTTTATTATAATTACACTAGTACTGTTCTAATTTATCACAGCAAAATTAGAAACAAACTTAAAAGTTAACCCTTCAAACCTAAAAAAGGATTACCTTTGCACGCTGATTTTTAAAATAATGAGATTACACCGAAATTTAGTTTACACCACTATCGACTCTTTAAACGCTATCTTTAATGAGGGTGAATACGCCGACAAAGTAGTGGCGCGGGCCTTAAAAAAAGACAAAAGATGGGGAAGTGCCGACCGCAAATTTGTGGCCGAAACCATCTATGAAATTGTGCGTTGGAAAAGGTTATACTCAGAAATTGCTGAAGTAAAAGAACCGTTCGATCGTGACAATTTATGGAGAGTTTTTGCCGTTTGGGCCGTTTTACGTGGATATCCGATTCCCGATTGGAGACAACTAGAAGGCACGCCCGAACGTAAAATTAAAGGTCGTTTCGACGAATTATCGAAAATCAGAAAAATGCGCGAATCGATTCCGGATTGGATGGACGAATTAGGTGTAAAAGAGCTAGGAGAAGAATTGTGGACCAAAGAAATCGCTGCTCAAAATCAGCAAGCTCAAGTAATTCTTCGTGTAAACACCTTAAAAACTACAAAGGAAAAATTACGAGCCAATTTGATGGACTTGAATATCGATACCGACTATTTGAAAAATCAACCCGATGCGTTAGTCTTAAAAGAGCGTGCCAATGTATTTTTAACTGATGCTTTCAAAGCAGGAATGTTTGAAGTACAAGACGCATCGTCTCAACTGGTTGCCGCCTTTCTTGAAGTGGAACCCGGAATGCGCGTCGTTGACACCTGTGCCGGCGCTGGCGGAAAAACCCTACACATGGCTTCGCTCATGGAAAATAAAGGTCAGCTCATCGCAATGGATTTGTACGAGAGCAAATTGAAACAATTAAAACTAAGAGCCAAAAGAAATGGCGCTTTCAATATAGAATACCGCATCATTGATTCGACCAAAGTCATCAAGAAACTCCACGAAAAAGCCGATCGTGTATTAATTGATGCACCTTGCAGTGGACTCGGAGTTTTAAAAAGAAATCCCGATGCTAAGTGGAAATTGCAACCCGAATTTATTGATAACATCCGAAAAGTGCAGGCTGAAGTTTTAGAAAATTACTCCAAAATTGTAAAACCAGGCGGAAAATTAGTCTACGCTACTTGCTCGGTTTTACCTTCTGAAAATCAAGAACAAATTAAGCATTTCTTAACTACTGATACAGGTAAAAACTTTACTTTTGTAAAAGATTCCAAAATACTTGCCCACGAATCTGGATTTGACGGATTTTATATGGCCCAACTTCAACGAAAATTATAACCTGCTATGAACAAAATATACTCTTTAGTACTTCTTATTACTGCCAGCATTTCATTTGGGCAAAATGGTGCGCCAGCAGCTCCGTACTATAACGGATTTAACTGGACACAAACCGGAACAGCTTTAAGAGATGCATTGGCGACCAAAATCATTTCAACGCACACCAATCAACTATCCTATTCACAAGTGTGGAATGCATTAAGGATTGTTGATTTGGATCCAGCTAATTCCAACAATGTATTATTAATTTATGGTTGGGAAAACGGTACAGATGCTGATGTTACAAATGACCGTTCAAGAGATAAGAATATGAATGGTGGGGATAATGGTGAATGGAATAGAGAACACGTTTTTGCTCAAGCGTTAGGTAATCCTGATTTAGGTCAAATTGGTCCTGGTGCCGATGCTCAGATGCTTCGTGCATGCGATGTGCAGCTAAACGGCACTAGAGCTAATCGAAAATTTGCTACCGGTTCAGGTACATCTAATTCAGTTGGAATTAATTGGTATCCAGGCGATGAATGGAAAGGCGATTGTGCCAGAATCATCATGTATATGTATTTGCATTATGGTGACCAATGTTTACCAACTTACGTATTTACTGGTAGTCCGGTTGCATCTGATGCAAACATGCTAGATTTATTATTACAATGGAACGCCGAAGATCCAGTGTCGCAATACGAAGATAACCGTAACACCTATTTAGGTAATGCTAATAATTCATTCGGACAAGGGAATAGAAATCCGTTTATCGATAATCCGTATTTGGCAACCGTTATTTGGGGTGGACCAGTAGCTCAAAACCGTTGGCCCAACGTATTCCTATCAAATGATACATTCACAGCTTTAAGCGATGTGAGCATTTTTCCAAACCCGTCAAACGACCAAAAAATAAATATCGAAACCGAAGCAGAAATTGATCTCGTTCAATTGATTACTATTAACGGACAATTAATGATGGAAGTTAAAAATCCGACTCGTGTGCAGAATAGCTATACACTTGAAAATGTTCCGAACGGATTTTATTTTGTAAAAATTACTTCTGAATCGAATACGATTACCAAAAAAGTAATCATCAACTAATTTTCAAAAAGCTTCTCAATTGGGAAGCTTTTTTTTTTAATAAATCATTTGAATCTCTTTAAGGAAATAGGAAGCAATAACATCGTTTTCCAATCGAACCTCTAATTTACCTTGCGGATTGACTCGTTCAATAATTCCCATAAAACGTTTTTTGCTTGTATCCTCAAAAACCGTCGGAATGTCTTTCCTAAAAAGATGATGGTGATAGTGTTCCCATAATTCATGGTATTTCGCTTCCACTACCAACGGATATAGTAGTTTCATTTGATCCAAAACGCGCATCATCAGCTCATCAACTTTAAATTCTGCTCCTGACTGTATCATTAAAGACGATGCATTAGGCAACTGAGTAAAATCAAGCTGATTCACATTCAATCCTAGACCTATTACCGAAGTAATAGTAGTATCCGTTTTTAAGCTGTTTTCAACCAAAATCCCTCCAATTTTTTTCGATTCTGACATAATGTCGTTTGGCCATTTCACAGACAAATTCGGAATCTTAAGCGGCCCAATGGCTTCGACAATAGCAACTGAAACTAGCGCATTTAACACAAATACGTTCTCAATTTTTAGCGGGATATCTTTCAGTAAAATACTCATTATAAGATTCTTATCTGGTTCGCTTACCCATGTTGTTCCCATTTGCCCGCGACCATTATTTTGAGCACGTGCAACTACCGTGGTAAAGCTTTCCATCGTCTGATTTTTCGCTAATTCTTTCAAAAAATCATTAGTAGAATCTATGGCATCGAGTTTGATTATAGACATATAAAATTTTAACTTGTGTTAAGCATCAAATTTAATGACAAAAATTGATACCTTTGCATTTCATAGAAAATTTATAAATGACTAAAAAAGTAGCGAGTACCGATGTATTGTTAACCTGCATCATAAAAGGTATTGAAGAAGTAAAAGGGAATGATATTGAAATCTTAGATTTAAGAGATATTGATACCGCTGTATGCGATTATTTTGTTGTTTGCAACGGTAGCTCGAATACGCAGGTGAATGCCATAACAAATTCAGTTCAGAAATTGGTTTCAAAAGAAATTAAAGATAAGCCTTGGCATGTAGAAGGTACAGACAATGCCGAATGGGTTTTAATGGATTATGTGAGCATTGTAGTTCACGTGTTTCAAAAAGAAATTAGAGATTATTACAACATTGAAGGTCTGTGGGGTGACGCCAAAATTACATCGATACAAAATAAATATTAAAAGCTCAAGTACAGAATGTCTACAGAAAAAAATCAGAACAATTTTAAATTTAATCCAATGTGGTTGTACGGTATCGTCATCGCATTGTTTATTGGATTAAGTTTTTTTAATGGAAATAATTTTCAAGATCCATCAATCATTTCGACTTCCAAATTCAATGATTTATTAGCGAAAGGTAAAATTGAAAAAGTAATTATTTTCAACAAAGTCCAAGCGGAAGCCTATTTGACTGCAGCAGCGTTAAAGGAAAAAGATAATGAAAAAGTTGCTAAAGACTTTATGGGAAATCCGAATAAAGGGCCGCATTACCTCTTTAATATTGGCGATTTACAAGATTTTGATAAAGCTTTAGCAATCGCCAAAACCGAAAAACGATTAAAAGATTTTGATCACCAACAAAAAAATAATTGGACGGATATCTTGTTCAGTTTATTACCCATCATCGTAATCATTGCAATCTGGATATTCATCATGAAAAGAATGTCGGGTGGCGGTGCTGGTGCTGGTGGTGGACAAATTTTCAACATCGGTAAATCAAAAGCGAAACTTTTTGACGAAAAGACCGATGTTAAAACGTCGTTTAAAGATGTAGCTGGATTAGAAGGTGCGAAAGAAGAAGTACAAGAAATTGTTGAGTTCTTACGAAACCCAGAAAAGTATACTGTTTTAGGTGGAAAGATTCCGAAAGGTGCCTTATTGGTTGGACCTCCAGGAACCGGAAAAACATTGCTCGCCAAAGCAGTAGCTGGTGAAGCCAAAGTACCGTTTTTCTCTCTATCGGGATCAGATTTCGTAGAAATGTTTGTGGGTGTCGGAGCTTCTCGTGTTAGGGATTTGTTCAAACAAGCCAAAGAAAAATCGCCTGCCATTATATTTATCGATGAAATCGATGCAGTTGGTCGAGCTAGAGGTAAAAACAATATGTCGGGTGGAAACGATGAACGTGAAAATACGTTGAATCAATTACTGACCGAAATGGACGGATTTGGGACTAACACGCACGTAATCGTTCTGGCAGCAACCAATCGAGCCGATGTTTTAGACAAAGCGTTGATGCGAGCGGGCCGATTTGACCGTCAAATTTATGTAGATTTACCAGACATTCGCGAGCGTAAAGAAATCTTCGAAGTGCATTTGGCTCCGTTGAAAAAAATACCGGGATTAGACACCGATTTCTTGGCGAAACAAACTCCGGGTTTCTCAGGTGCTGATATTGCTAACGTATGTAACGAAGCTGCCTTAATTGCAGCACGAAACAATAAAACTGCCGTTGACAAACAAGATTTCCTTGATGCTGTAGACCGAATTGTAGGTGGATTAGAAAAGAAAAATAAAATAGTTACACCAGCAGAAAAACGAGCGATTGCCGTTCACGAAGCAGGCCACGCTACGGTAAGCTGGATGCTAGAACACGCAGCACCGCTGATTAAAGTTACTATTGTTCCAAGAGGTCAAAGTTTAGGTGCCGCTTGGTACTTACCCGAAGAACGCCTTATTGTGCGTCCCGATCAAATGCTCGACGAAATGTGTGCTACTATGGGCGGACGTGCAGCAGAAAAAGTAATTTTTGATACGATTTCAACTGGTGCATTATCCGATTTAGAAAAAGTAACCAAACAAGCGCGTGCGATGGTTACCGTTTACGGATTAAACGATAAACTCGGTAACATCACCTATTACGATTCATCGGGACAAAACGAATACAATTTCAACAAACCCTATTCAGAGGAAACAGCAATTACCATTGATAAAGAAATCTCCATCTTGATTGAAGGTCAGTACCAAAGAGCGATTCAGATTTTAAAAGACAATAAAGATAAGCTGCTGAAACTTGCCGATATTTTAATCGAAAAAGAAGTTATTTTTAAAGATGATTTAGAACAAATTTTTGGCAAACGTCCTTTCGATACCGAAGCTGAAGATGTTGCAGAAATCGTATCCTAAATTTAACGTTAGCATAAAATAATGAAAATCTTAATTCAAAAAATGCTTTTGAATTAAGATTTTTTATCTTTGAAAGTTTTCTAGTCAATACTAAAGAATTCGATTACATACTATGAGTCTTTTCAAAAAAATATTTGGTTCTAATAAAGATGCTTCTGACGAGGAAAATAGAAGCGAATACAACCATCCAAAAGAATCAATTTTGCCCATAGACGAGCAATTTACCTACAACTTTAAAAAGAATGGCGGGAAATTCTTGTACTGTGAAAATCTTGATGAAGTAAAAGAACAATTCGAAAACATACTGGAAGAGAACGATTGGTTTGAAAGCGACGCCTTGTGCTTTGAACCTAAATTGTATTCGTTACTCGAAGAAAATAAAATTAATTTCACGAATCCGTCACAACCTAAATTTCTATTGGCCAGTTGCGAAAATCTTATTGGAGACGAAGGTTCCGTTTTATTTTCATCCAATCAAATCAAACAGTATAAGCCACACGAACTTCCAGACAACATCGTAATCTTGGCTACAACGAGTCAGATTCTTGAGTCAAAAAGCGACGGTTTACGCGTAATCAAGAAAAAATACGACAAGGACTACCCTACTAACATCACCACCTTTAAATATTTTGAAAAAGTTCAAGATGAAGACTTCTTAACTTACGGAAGTTGTGCAAAAAATCTTTATTTATTGCTGCTAGAAGATTTATAAAATGAGTGAAACTTTAACGAGATTCTTATCAGGTGTAGTATATGTAACTTTGTTAATTGTCGCTACTGCATATTCTGTGGAAAGTTTCTATGTTCTTTTTGGAATATTTCTTATCATTACTCTTTTTGAATTTTGCCGAATCTTAAAAGTAAATTTTTATCTTCCAATCGTACTTGCTTGTGTCTCCTACTTTCTAGCAGCCAAATACTATACCTTTAAATCATTTGATTTAATCATTTTAGGATTTACCCTAATCACGTCAATTTCATTGGTTAGCCTACTTTTCAACACTACTAAAAATGAACTTTCTGCCAGTGCAAAATACACCTATGTTTTAGGATATGTGATTTTTCCTTTCATAATCATTTCAAAAATTCCCTTTTCTGGAATTGATTTCAAACCCAAAATTATCATTAGTGTCTTTATCCTGATCTGGACAAATGATACTTTTGCCTATATTGTGGGAAAATCAGTGGGAAAACATAAATTATTTGAAAAAATTTCTCCTAAAAAAACAATTGAAGGTTTCTTGGGCGGTCTTTTTTTCTCAGTGGTTGCATCAATTTTAATTTCAAAGTTTTATTTCAATCCATCAGAACAACACAGTATAAAGTCATTGTTTATTTGGTCTGTAACTGCTGTCATCATTAGTGTTTTTAGCACATTAGGCGACTTAATCGAATCAAAATTTAAACGTATTGCTGGAGTAAAAGACAGCGGCACAATAATGCCTGGTCATGGCGGAATTTTAGATCGACTCGATAGTATTATATTTGTCGCACCTTTCGTATTTTTGTTCCAACAAATAGTATTAGATTATGTTTCATAAAGAAGGCGGAAAAATCATTTTAATAGCTACGTTTTTAACAACTGTAGTGCTTTTATCATCTCATTATATTTTTCCAACTACGCTGTGGTTAGAAAAAACAATTCAAATCACGGCACTGATTTTATTGTTGTTGGTGTTGCAATTCTTCAGGAATCCGGATCGCCATCTTGCAGTTAACGATTACAACATCGTTGCTCCAGTCGACGGAAAAGTGGTGGTAATCGAAGAAGTATTCGAACCCGAATATTTCAAGGACAAACGACTACAAGTCTCGATATTTATGTCGCCCATAAACGTGCACGTAACCCGCTATCCAACCAGTGGCATCGTAAAATATAGCAAATACCATCCTGGGAAATATTTGGTAGCTTGGCATCCAAAAGCAAGTACTGAAAACGAGCGCACGACTATCGTCATTGAAAACCGAATTTTTGGAGAAATCATGTACCGACAAATTGCTGGTGCTTTGGCCAAACGAATTGTGAATTATGCGCAAGAAGGTACGCGCGTAAAGCAGGGTGATGACGCCGGGTTTATAAAATTTGGGTCACGTGTAGATATCTATTTCCCATTGGGAACAAAAATAAATGTGAAAATTGGCGAAAAAGCCATTGGAAACAGAACTATAGTTGCCACAAAGTCAGATGCATAACGACGATTTAGAAACTCGATTTCAAGAAGCTGTCGCAATAGCCGACGCAATGACTCAATCTGAATTACCTCAAGACGTTCAGTTGCGTCTGTATGCGCATTACAAACAGGCAACCCACGGCACCATTGATACCCGAATGTCTGCGTCGAGTTTTGATTTACGTAACGCTTTCAAAACAAATGCATGGATGCAAATCAGCCATTTATCGGTCGATGAAGCCAAAGAAGAATACATCCGAATCATCCATTCCATTGCTAAACCTTAATCTTTTGTTATGAAACAACAGTTGATTCATCTAATCTGTATTTGCTTTTTGATTAGCTTTTCTTCCTGTAGAAAAAACAAGCTACGAGAAGTTGTTGAAGTGCCTTTACCTACTACCGAAAATAAAGTAACCATTGGTCAACCCGACGACGTAAAAGCAAACAAAGGCGCTTTTGAATTGTACAAATTGCCTTATAAATACGATGATTTAGCACCGCACATCGATGCGTTTACCATGGAAATGCATTATTCTAAGCACTATTTAACCTATACCAATAACCTCAATCGTCTTTTGGCTGGCACAGAAAAAGAAAGCCAGACTATCGAAGAAATTCTAAAAAAGTTAGACTTGAATAATGCCGATTTGAGAAACAACGCCGGTGGATACTACAACCATTCGTTCTTTTTTGAAATCATGGGTCCAAAAGCGGGCGGAAAACCAAAAGATTCGTTGGCCAAAACCATCGACCGCGATTTTGGATCGTTTGACAATTTTAAAAGTGCATTTACCAATGCTGCTGCCAAACAATTCGGTTCGGGTTGGGCGTGGTTAGTGGTAGATCCTTCTGGGAAATTGCAAGTAACGAGTTCACCCAATCAAGACAATCCGCTGATGCCAAAACAGCCCGTAAACGGCACGCCAATTTTAGCGTTGGATGTGTGGGAACATGCGTATTATTTGGGTTATCAATACAAAAGAAAAGACTACATAGCTGCGTTCTATAAGGTAATCAATTGGCGGAAAGTGGAAGAAAAGTATAAGGCTACTTTTAAGTAATACCAATTACGAATATCTAGTAAACTGAAAAACCTCTGGTATAATGCCGTTATAGCATGGAAATAGTCCAATTTTTATTGGGCTATATTGAATACATAAACGGTATAATTAATCTTCTTCTTCCTCAACTAACGTATTCGAATTCGTATAATTGCGCCATTTTTCAATGCAATCGACCATGTCTTGAGGCAAATCGGAATTGAATTGCATGTATTCTTTCGTTACCGGATGCTGGAATCCTAAAGTTTTGGCATGTAATGCCTGACGTGGCAACGTTTTAAAGCAATTTTCGATAAACTGCTTGTATTTGGTAAAAGTGGTTCCTTTCAAAATTAAATTTCCGCCGTAGCGTTCATCGTTGAATAACGTATGTCCGATGTATTTCATGTGAACGCGAATTTGATGCGTTCTACCCGTTTCCAATTTACACGAAACTAAGGTCACATAACCCAATCGTTCCAAAACTTTATAATGCGTTACTGCATGTTTTCCGCGATCACCTTCAGGAAAAACAGCCATCTGCATGCGATCTTTTACGTGTCGGTCGATGTTTCCTTCAATCGTTCCTTCTTCTTCTTTTACATTTCCCCAGACAATGGCAATGTATTCACGCTCGGTGGTTTTATCTTCAAATTGTTTGGCTAAAAACGTCATGGCCGACTCAGTTTTGGCAATCACCAACAATCCCGAAGTATTCTTATCAATTCGATGCACCAAACCTGGGCGTTCACTGCTGTTCATCGGTAAATCTTTGAAATGGAACGCCAATCCGTTGACCAAGGTTCCGGTATAATTACCGTGACCGGGATGAACGACTAATCCAGCTGGTTTGTTGATGACCAAAAGCGAATCGTCTTCGTAAACAATGTCTAACGGAATATCTTCGGGATCAATGCGGTTTTCAAATGGCGGATGTGAAAGTAAAATGCGAATAACATCATCCGGTTTGACTTTATAATTGGACTTCACGGGGACATCATTCACATAAATATCTCCTGCTGTGGCGGCATTCTGAATTTTATTCCGCGTGGCATTCGGAATCATGTTCATCAAATATTTGTCAATTCGCAAGAACGCTTGTCCTTTAGGAACTTCAAAACGATGATGTTCAAATAATTCTTCTTCTATTTCATTCAGGGTAAAGTCGGTCATTTTATTTTGGTTGGGCAACATCTAAGCTATCCTCAGGAAGTATTTCAGGTTCTGGTAATAAAAGTCGTAAGCTATCGGCATCTGTTTCATCGAAAACCACTTCTCCATCACCTAAAACTAAGTCGATTTTTGAAGCTTTGTACACACGCGTTCCGGGTTTAATTACTTTTCCGTTCATGCGCATTTCCAACACCATGTCTTTACCAATATGCGGTGCATAGGTGATATTTCCTGCTGCTAAACCGAGTGATTTTAATGTCGGAACTGCTTGACGGTAGGTTTTATCAACCAAATCCGGAATCTGAACTTTCTTGTATTCGCTGGCGTTGATTTTAATATACACGGTTCGTCCGCCTTTTACCTTCGAGCCCGGAGAAGGTTCTTGAAACAGAACTCCTAATTTCGGGAAATTGGGTTGGTAATCTAAGGTATCTAATATTTCATAAGTTAAGCCTAATTCATCTAGTTTTTCTTCCACTTGTATTTCGTTCATTCGGCTCAAATTCGGCACCAAAATTTCCTCTCCGTGCTTGGTTACAAACGTAATCCAATGGAAAAAGAAAAAGGCCAAAACTCCTACAATTACAGCAGCAGCAAGCACTTGAGCAAAAAAAACTTTACTAGTAAGATAGTTACGCAAACTCATAAAAATACATTTACGGCAAAGATATAATTTTTAGTCTCAACAATTGTGCTAAATTTGTATTGTAATTAAAATAAAATCGAATGAACGTAGCTGTGGTTATGGGTGGATACTCAGACGAATCAGTGATATCCTTGCGTAGTGGACAATTAATTCTCAATCAATTGGACAAAACAAAGTACCAAGTGTTTGAAATCCATATCCTTTTAAACGAATGGTATTGCCTGATTGACAACCAAAAATACCCCATCAACAGAGCTGATTTTTCGTTCACCAAAGACAACCAAACCATCCGTTTTGACGTGGCTGTCAATACGGTTCATGGTACGCCAGGCGAAGACGGTCATTTGCAAGCCTATTGGGAACTGTTGGAACTGCCCTACACCGGTTGCAGTTTTTATCAATCGAGTTTAACGTTCAACAAACGCGATACACTTTCGGTCTTGTCCAAATTCAATATTCCGAAAGCCAAGTCCATTTATGCTTCCAAAGGCGATGTTATTAATGGCGCGCAAATCGAAGCCGAACTGGGATTGCCGTTTTTCGTAAAGCCCAACCAATCCGGAAGTTCACTCGGCGTTTCCAAAGTAAATGCATTGGATGAGTTACCGAAAGCACTCGATTTTGCCTTTGCAGAGGACAACGACATTTTGATTGAATCATTTTTAAAAGGTCGCGAAGTTTCAGTAGGTGTAATTCATTATAAAGGTGAAACGAAAGTAATGGGAATTACCGAAATCATATCGGAGAACGATTTCTTCGATTATGAAGCGAAGTATTTAGGAAAATCGAGCGAAGTTACACCAGCTGATTTAACCGAAGACCTCAAAAATAGCGTAGAAGAAACCGCCATCAAAGTATACGAGGCACTCGGGATGTCGGGGTTTTCGCGAACCGACTTTATACTGATGAACA
This sequence comes from uncultured Bacteroidota bacterium, assembly GCA_903902795.1. Taxonomy (GTDB): domain Bacteria; phylum Bacteroidota; class Bacteroidia; order Flavobacteriales; family Flavobacteriaceae; genus Flavobacterium. Next base: position 8,804 of record CAIUWH010000109.1, on the reverse strand, counting down.
ACGTGCCACATTTTATAGAAATCAACACCAATCCGGGCTTATCGCCACAAAGTATTTTTCCGCAACAAGCGGCGTATTCCAGCATGCCAATGGGTGATTTGTTGGATAATGAAATTGCTCTAGCGTTACAGAGAAAACCCATTTGGAAAAAGTAAAAAACCGTTGTCAGTTGTCCGTTATCAGTTAACAGAAAACCGACAACCGACAACTGACAACCGACAACTAAATTTATGAAAAAAGCAATATTCCCAGGTTCATTCGACCCCATAACCAACGGTCATTACGACATCATTAAAAGGGGAATTTCTCTCTTTGATGAAGTCATTGTTGCCATTGGTGTCAATGCCGAAAAAAAATACATGTTTTCATTGGAAGACCGAAAGCGATTCATCGAAGAAGCCTTTGCCAACGAACCCAAAGTGAGAGTCATTACCTACGAAGGTTTGACCATTGAATTATGCCGAAAAGAAAAAGCGGAGTTCATCTTACGCGGATTGCGCAATCCGGCCGATTTTGAATTCGAAAAAGCCATTGCTCACACTAATAGAAGATTATCAAAAATTGAAACTGTATTTTTATTGACAGCTTCCAAAACATCCTATATTTCTTCAAGTATTGTAAGAGATGTTATTCGAAATGGTGGCGATTATACGGTGTTGGTTCCGGATTCCGTGGTTGTTAAATAGACGGTATGACTATAGGATTTTAAGATTTTAGGACTGTAGGACTTTAGGATTATAAGACTTTAGGACTACAGGACTATAGGATTGTAGAATTATTCTTATTTTGTATATTTTATTATATTAAAATCATATTATCCTAAGATCTTATTATCTTACAATCCTAAAATCTTACAATCTTACAATCTTACAATCTTACAATCTTACAATCTTACAATCTTACAATCTTACAATCATAACATCTATTCTTCCTTCTTAATCACCTTTCTCGCCACCTCAATCTTAAACTTTTTCCCTTTCATTTTTTCATCGCGGATGTTAGTCAGGAATTCTTTTACCTTTTTCGATTTTACCGCGGCAAACGAGATGAAATCTTTTACTTCGATCAATCCTAAATCGCCTTTTTCGAGCTTTCCTTTTTGAGAGAAAAAGCCTACTATATCGATCTTGTTTAGTTTGTTCTTTTTTCCACCACTGATGTAAATCGTCTGAAATTCGGGTGGTTTGGGTAAAGTCGATGCGTTCTCTACATTAAAAATAGGCAAACTGTAATCAATGTAATCCATCTTCTTTTCACTTTCGTGGAGGATGAGATAGGCCGTTCCAGTTGCTAACATTCGGGCTGTACGACCATTTCTGTGCGTCAACTCGTCTTCTTTGGAAGGCAAATGATAGTGAATAACGTGTTTCATTTCGGGTATATCCAATCCGCGTGCGGCCAAATCGGTGGTTACCAAATACGTCACACTTCCATTTCGAAACTGAATGAGCGCGCGTTCGCGTTCGTCTTGATCCATTCCGCCGTGGTAGTACGTGGAATAAATTTTCTTTTCGTTCAACGCATCACTAATCCGTTCGGCAGCATCACGGTGGTTGCAGAAAATAATTGCGGCTTCCGATTGGAGCGAACAGATCAGCTGAAAAAGAGTCTGTATTTTATCTTTATCTTTCGATAGTACTCGTTTTATTGTTAAATTAGAATGTGCTTCATCCGTCGGAATAAAATCCAATACCGTCGGATTCACCACACGAGTGTATTTCGGAATTTCCACTTCGGATGTAGCCGAAACCAACACGCGTTTGTTCAATTGAGTGAGTTTGGATATGATGAACGACATTTCTTCGTGAAAACCCAATTGCAATGACTTGTCAAATTCGTCCAAAATCAAGGTCTGAATGTCATTCAATTCAAAGGTTCCGCGGTCAATGTGATCAGCAATTCGGCCCGGAGTTCCGATTAAAACAGCCGGTGGATTTGATAAATTCTTGATTTCGGTGTCGATGGAATGTCCGCCATAACACACATTCACCTTGTAATTCGTACCCATTTTCTTCCACACTTGTTCAATCTGCAAACCCAATTCACGCGACGGAACTAAAATTAAACATTGAACGTTTTTAACGTCTTCCTGCAACAATTGAAATAGCGGAAGCAAAAAAGCCAAGGTTTTTCCGGAACCCGTTGGTGACAGCAATAGCACATTCGAATCGTTTAAAATGGATTCTTGTGCTCGTTCTTGCATTTCGTTCAATTGAGCTATGCCTAGATTCAGAAGTAAATTGGTGGAATGGTGGTGTGTATTCATCGCGCAAAGGTAACTAAAATTTCGGCTTAAGAAATTCGTCCTGCGACATTGCCATTGACATTGCCATTGCCATTGATATTGATTTTTTTATTTACTTTTGAACTTCCACAAAAAAACGAACCTATGCGTTGTAATCTACTTGTTGTTTTATTGATATCAGTTTCTGTATTCGGACAAAAAAACTCAAAATACGACACCTATTTTGAAAAAGGAAATGGCAATCAAAGTGCTGATTATCAGGAAATCGTTCGGTATTACAAAATGCTCGACACCGACTTCGAAACCATACAAGTAGTAAATATGGGTTATACCGATAGCGGCGAACGCTTGCAGGTCGTAATCTTTGACAAAGACAAAAAATTTAAAGTAGATAACACTTCCCAAAAAGCAGTCATCTTAATTAATAATGGCATCCATGCGGGCGAACCCGACGGCATTGACGCGACGATGCAATTGTATCGTGATTTGGCTTTAGGAACGATTAAAGTGCCAAAAAATGTCATTCTTGTCGCGATTCCCGTGTATAATATTGGTGGTTGCTTGAATCGAAATTCAACTTCTCGCGTCAATCAAGATGGACCGGAAGAATACGGTTTTCGTGGGAATGCGAGAAACTTCGATTTGAATCGGGATTTCATCAAATCGGATACTAAAAATACCCGAAGTTTTGTGGAGATTTTTCATCAGTACAATCCCGATGTTTTTATTGATAATCACGTGAGTAATGGCGCCGATTATCAGTACACGCTGACGTACATCATGACCGAACCTAAGAAATTAGGAACGGCTTTGGGCGAGTATATGAAGAATGAAGTAACGCCTGCCATCGTTAAAGATTTACAACAAAAAAAGATCGAATCGACTCCGTACGTCAACGTTTGGAATGGCACTCCAGAGAAAGGGTTCAATCAGTTTTTCGAGAGTCCGCGATACACCACTGGTTATACCTCATTATTCAACACCATTGGTTTTGTAGTGGAAACGCATATGTTGAAAAACTATTCGAGTCGCGTGAAAGCAACCTATGAATTTATGGTTTCCACGCTGGATTACACCGATAAGAATTATAAAAAAATACAAGCCAAACGGGTTGAAAACGAAAACCAGTTCAAACCCAAAAGTGCTTATACAGTAAAGTGGGAAATCGACACTACAAAGATTACTCAGCTTCCGTTTATGGGTTACGAAGGAACGTACAAAAAAAGCGACGTAACGAATGGTAATCGGTTGTACTACGACCGAAAGTTGCCGTTTACCAAATACATTCCGTTTAAAGGCGATTACAAATCGGTTAAAGAAGTCATCATTCCGAATGCGTATGTGATTCCGCAAGGACAATGGCCTGTAATCGACTTACTCAAAGCCAACAAATTAGAATACAAACAATTGAAAAACGACACGACTATGGTGGTAGAAAGTTACCGCATTGCCGATTATGCGACGACGAAAACTCCGTATGAAGGACATTATGTCCATTATTCAACGTCGGTCAATACAACGCAACAAACCCTTTCGTTTCGCAAAGGCGACTATGTCTTTTCTACGCTGCAAAAAGGCGTGAAATTTTTAGTAGAAACACTCGAACCCGAAGCCGTTGACAGTTATTTCAATTGGAACTTTTTTGATACGATTTTGCAACAAAAAGAAGGCTATTCGAGTTATGTTTTTGAAGATTTGGCATGGGATTATCTGGCTGAAAATCCGAAGTTGAAAAGCAAATTAGAGCAAAAGAAAAAGGAAGACAAATCCTTTGCTGATAGTCCGGAAGCGCAATTGGACTGGGTGTATAAAAATTCACCGTATTATGAAAAAGCGCATTTGAATTATCCGGTGTATCGGGTTGTGGATTAGTTGTTGGATGTCGGTTGTGGGTTGTCGGTTGTCGGTTGTCGGTTGTCGGATGTCGGTTGTGGGGTGTCGGTTGTGGGCTGTCGGTTGTCGGTTGTGGGTTGCTTTCTTTGAAGTCTGCTTTCTACTACTGCGCTGTACTTTGATTTGCCCTTCGACTGCGCTCAGGGTGACAGTTTCTTAGAAATCTGCGTTCTGCTACTGCGTTCTGCGTTCTGCGTTCTGCGTTCTGCATTCTTCCCGCTTCCATCCTTTTTAAACAAAATCTATTCCTTCTCAAACAACAACTTTATATTCTCGTACGAGTTGTTCAGCGCTTCTTTGACTTGTTCGGGGTTGAGCCATGCAACTTTTTCGATTCCTTCGTTGGCTTGCGGAATCAAAACGCCTTCAAAAGTGGTCGTCATTTCGTACCATTGCGTGATCTTTAATTTGTATTTGCCGTTGCGTTTAAAAATGTGATAGGTCTTTTGTAGTTTTTCTTTAATCTTCAGTCTGGAAACGCCGGTTTCTTCTTCGACTTCGCGAATGGCCGTCAATTCGATTTCTTCGCCTTTTTCTCTTCCGCCTTTGGGCAAATCCCACTTTCCGTTGCGGTAAATGAATAAAACCTCGCCCTTTTTATTATATACCAATCCGCCTCCCGCTTTGCAAACCGGGATTTTTTCCTTCACTTTTTTTAGTATTTCCTTTTCGTCTGGATAATATAAGTTGGCTTTCTTAATTTTATTGTTGAACATCTTAATTATAAGCTGCTCAATATCAACTGTTTCAAGCAAGAACAACTGAAAATCGGTTTCTTTTGCGATTTCATTTGTCAAAAAAAGTGGCTTATCGTTCACAAAAACTTTATACATTTGCACTATGATTTTTAATAAAGACACAGCCGAAAAGACAGCCGAATTGCTTTTACAAATAAATGCAATTAAATTGAATCCATCAAATCCTTTTAAGTGGGCTTCGGGTTGGAATTCACCTATTTATTGTGACAACCGACTAACGCTCTCGTTTCCAGCGATAAGAAATTACATCCGCGATGAGTTTACCAAACAAATTGAAGAAAAATACGGTAAACCTGATGTCATAGCAGGTGTTGCAACCGGTGCAATTGGCATTGGCATACTTGTTGCCGAAGAGCTCGGACTTCCTTTTGTGTACGTTAGACCCGAACCAAAGAAGCACGGAAGACAGAATCAGGTGGAAGGTTTTTTGCAAAAAGGACAAAATGTAGTGGTTGTCGAAGATTTAATCAGTACCGGAAACAGCAGTTTATTGGCCGTTGAAGCACTAAAAGCTGCCGGCGCGAATGTAAAAGGAATGGTAGCGATTTTCTCGTACGGGTTTGATATTGCTCAACGCAATTTTGAAATGGCTGATGTCGAATTGACTACATTGAGTAATTACGAAAGTTTGCTGAATCTAGCCGTGGCAAAACAATACATCACCGAAGAAGAAATAGAAACCCTACAAGAATGGAGAAAAAATCCGTCGGAGTGGATGGTTAACATATAAAAAATAAAGAGGAAAAGATTAGCTTACGCTCAGTTCGCTGCGTTCGAGTATCCATGTTCCTTGCAATGACATACAACATGAATTTAGAAAGCCCTACTACATCGGTACCTAAATCGGCCGAATACATTTTTAACGCACTTTCAGAAGTTAAGAATTTTGAGCAGTTGATGCCCGATAACATTGCCAAATTTGAAGTTTTGGGTGATGACATCTTTAATTTCGGATTGAAAGGAATGCCGGAAATCAAATTGCGGATGAAGGAAAAAACACCGCATTCGAAAGTGGTTTTAGCTGCGGCGAGTGATAAGCTTCCGTTTGTGTTGATTGCCAACATCCAATCGACTTCGGATAACAGTTGCGATGTAAAACTGGACTTTGAAGGCGAATTCAACCCCATGATGGCGATGATGATCAAAGGACCGATTTCGAAGTTCTTAGAGACTTTATCTTCGAATATGGGGAAATTATAAATTTTATTCTACAAAAATAAAACATTATAAATCTAAAGTCAGTTGTTTTAGTTTATACTTAAGACTAACAAAGTACAATTAGTTTGCAAAAATTTACCGCAGATTCACAGATTAAAAAAAGATTTAAAAAATCTGCGAATCCGCGGTAAAAAAACTCCTAGCCGATAAAGTAAAATGCACATGTAGTGCATAAATAATATACACAAATCCTTCCACTCGAACATAGAAGGATTTTTTTATGCCTCAATTTGAAACGAATTAAATTTCAAATTTATTTTTATAATCGTTGATGGCCTGAATTAAAATTTGCTCCGCCACTTCCCGATTCTGAAACTGCTCTACCACCACTTCTTTATTTTCGAGCTTTTTGTAATCTTCAAAAAAACTTTTCAATTCCGAAATAAAATGCGACGGCAATTCCGCGATGTCATTAATATGGTTCACACTCGTATCGCCTTCCGCGACAGCAATAATTTTATCATCGGCTTCACCACCATCAATCATGCGCATCACGCCAATTACTTTGGCAGAAACGATACACATCGGCACGATATCAATCTGCGATAAGATTAAGATGTCCAACGGATCGTTATCATCGCAATACGTACGAGGAATAAACCCGTAATTGGCGGGATAATACACCGACGAAAACAATACGCGGTCGAGTTTGAGCATGCCGCTGTCTTTATCCAATTCATATTTTGCTCGGTTTCCTTTTGGGATTTCGATAATTCCGTTTACGACTTTCGGTGCATTTTCACCAAAACTGACATTGTGCCAAGGATTAAAATTCATGTTGTTGTATCTAAGATCACGTGCGTGCAAGGTAGCAAAAAGTGGACGTGCATTCTGTTAAAGGTTTCTTATAAACGAAACGCTGTCTGCTCCAAATTCTATGATAAAAAACAACTAAAACTAAAAATAAGAAAAAGTGTTTAGATAGGTATTGAAAACACTTATTTTCAAATTAAAAATAAACCTAACAGGTTTTGAAAACCTGTTAGGAATGAAATGCGTACCTTTGCGCCAAATTATCGCTCAATGAATACTTTTGAACTGTTTAACCTGCCTAAATCATTGCAAAAAGCAATCGATGAGTTGGGTTTGACCACTCCAACTCCCATTCAGGAAAAATCCTTCTCACCGATCATGTCGGGACGAGATGTGATGGGAATTGCACAAACTGGAACAGGTAAGACGCTTGCGTATTTACTTCCGTTGCTCAAACAATGGAAATTCATACACACCGATTCACCGCGTATTGTCATTCTCGTTCCCACGCGTGAGCTGGTGGTTCAAATTGTAGAGGTTGTGGAGAGTTTGACCAAGTACATGTCGGTTCGAACCCTTGGCGTATACGGTGGCGTAAACATCAACACCCAAAAGAAATCGGTTCGTGAAGGCATCGACATATTAGTGGGAACGCCCGGCAGAACGATGGATTTAGCCTTGGACAATGTCATCCGTTTCGATTCGACTCAGAAATTAGTCATCGACGAGTTTGATGAAATCTTAAACCTAGGTTTCCGTTTTCAAGTGACGTCGATACTCGCCATGTTGAAAAACAAACACCAAAGTATCTTATTTTCGGCTACTATGACTGAAGATGTAGATGAAATGTTGGACGATTATTTTGATTTGCCCGAAGAAATTACGTTAGCTCCATCGGGCACACCGTTGGAGAAAATCAAACAGATTGCGTACCGTGTACCTAATTTTCTGACTAAGATCAACTTGTTGAAAGGATTGCTTCAAAGCGACGAAAGCATGAGTCGGATTTTGATGTTTGTCAACAATAAAAAAATAGCCGATTTGGTGGCCAATAATATTGAAGAAGATTTTCCCGAGCAATTCGGATTGATACACTCCAACAAATCTCAGAATTACCGTTTGAACACTATGGCTTCGTTTCAGAGAGGCGAAATCAGAGGAATCATCACAACGGATGTCATGGCACGCGGATTGGACATTTCAGATGTCACGCACGTCATCAACGTTGAATTCCCCGAGGTAGAAGAACAATACATACACCGTATCGGACGTACGGGTCGTGCCGATAAATCGGGTATCGCGATCAGTTTTGTGAGTCCGCACGAAGAAGAAATCCAGATTCAAGCTGAAATTCTAATGGAGAAAGAGCTTGAATTCCTTGACTTTCCAGCCGATGTTGAAGTAGCGACACGTCTTTTAGAGTTTGAAAAAGAGCGTAAGAAGATGAAGTTCTTACTGAAACGCCCTAAACGAGAAGGCGGCGCGGCTTTTCATGAAAAGTCGGCCAAAAACAAACAAGTGAACCTTGGCGGACCCGGAAAAGTAAAACCAAGAAAGACGAAGCCAACGAACCGTGGTGTGGAGAAGAAACGCGCGGCGAAGAGGAAAGGTAAGTAGGCAGTGGTCAGTGGTCAGTGAAAAAGAGAACGCAGAAGGCAGTAGCAGAAGGCAGTGGGCAGTGGTCAGTGAGAAAGAGAACGCAGAAGGCAGTGGCAGAAGGCAGTGGCAGAAAGCAGTGGCAGAAAGCAGTGGCAGAAGGCAGAGTTCATTTTTAAGTCAATTTCGTTACTTTACGTGTGTCAATGCTGACAGCTTGTCCCGACTTTTCGGGAAAGGAAGCATCTCATCCAGTTGTTTTGGTTAGAACATAGAGAATAGAAAATAGAAAATAGAAAATAGAAAATAGAAAATAGAGAATAGAACATAGAATATAGACT
>CAIUWH010000108.1 GCA_903902795.1 uncultured Bacteroidota bacterium | reverse complement strand
GACACCACATTACTATACTCCGAGCCAGCTATTCGAGAAAGTGTCCCTTCTTTCTATATTTCAGATCATGAAGTTACCAACGCCGAATACCGTGAGTTTGTTAATTGGGTTAGAGATTCTATTGCCAGAAGCTTATTGTTCAAAAGAAACGATCATCAGTGGGGTAGGTACACGAATACGGTTACAAAAAACAAAGACCATACTGGACAATATTTTGTTTTAAACTGGGACACAAAGTTAGACTACGGTGCGATGGATATAGCAATAATGCTACAAGATATGTATGTTGATATGCATGATCTATTTTACAAACAAAAGCAATTTGATGTGAGTACTTTCTTTTACTATTATGAAACCATTCGCAATGGAGATACCATTTCTACAAGCATTAATATATACCCTGATACGCTTTGTTGGACAAAAGATGGATATGGCTACTTCGACCCTATGGTGAATTATTATTTCTGGCATACAGCCTATGATAACTATCCAGTGGTAGGAGTTTCATGGACTCAAGCACAAGCCTACTGCGATTGGCGTACAAAGCGTTACTTGGACGAGTTAAATACAATGGGCAATAAGAAGAAGCGTAAACATTTAGAAGTGAAATTTACATTGCCAAACAACCGTCAATGGTCTTATGCCTGTGAACCTAACGGAATCCAGACACTACCCTATGTTAAAAATGAATCCGGCTGCTATACTTCAAATTTTGGCAACATTTATTTAAATTCTGGGATTGTAATCAAAGATTACCGCGACGATGGGGCTTTTAATACCGTTAAAGTAAAAAGTTATTTAGGAAATGAATTTGGATTGTACAATATGTTTGGAAATGTTGCCGAATGGATTCAAGACAATCCTACAGCAAGACCTGAAAACTTTTTTGAAAACTTAATGGAAATTAGTATGTATTCAACCACCAACTTTCTTAAGTTTAGGTCTACTTCAGAGGATTTACTGAAAGACAACCCCAACGATGCCACAGAGTCAAAAGGCAATCAGCATTGGAGAAATGTAAGGGATACTGTTGTCAGTGCGCCTCAGGAATTATATGTAACTGACCCATACACCAAGACCACGCAACTTGTAATCAAAGACAGTCCTGAGCACAAAAAAATATTGGAAAAAAGGCTACTATTTTATAACATCAGCCCAAATGCATCGGTTGATGAGATCTTAAAAAACTACATTGCTTTTCATTCTGTAGATAGTACTTTCAGAGAAAAAATATTTAATCTTCAAAAAAAAGAAGAAATAAACGCTTCCCAAAAAGAGGAACAAACGCAATCTACCGATAAAAATACTTTTCCTCGGGGAGTTGTAATTACAGAAGAGATTCCCATACCGAGATTTAATAACCCTTTGGAGTTGTACAACAATTACAGTGGATGTTTCGAAACAAAAGAGAAAATATGGGCAGAACAAAAATTGGTTCGATTAATCAGAGAATTAAAGCATAACTGGGAGGTCATTGAGCGCGCTGAAAAAATACAGACCCAAGTTTTGGATATACAACAAAAATTTGGGGGCATCGAGCAAGCAGATATAATGCGACTTTCGAGGGATGAAAATGCCATTAAAACATGTCGATTGGTAAAAGGTGGAAGCTGGGCAAATCAACCTCATTACTTGAATACTGCCTGTAACGAGGTGTATCACGAAAGCGAAACTTCTAGCAAAATTGGTTTTAGGGTTGTCATGGAAGCTTCTGTCATTGAAGTAAATGGGAGGTGCTATAATTGTATAAAAAAGGATCGTAAAAATCTAAAAAACTATCGTAAAACTCAACATTAAAAGACATATTATACTGAATTTCAATATTATAAGGAAAAATAATTTGTTGATTTGAAAAGATTCTTCGTCGACGATACTTCAACAAAAGGGTTGTTCAACTACAGCAAATAACTGGTCGTTTTCATAGTGAAAGCCAATTAATTGATAGGCGGTATCCTCAAAAAACGTATTGTGCAAAAGCAAATTATGAAAAT
>CAIUWH010000107.1 GCA_903902795.1 uncultured Bacteroidota bacterium | reverse complement strand
TAAAAAATGATTTTAGAAATAGTATCACCCGAAGCAACCTTATTTTCCGGAGAAGTAACCTCGGTTATCTTACCTGGTGTTGCGGGTTCATTTCAAATATTAAACAATCACGCGCCCATAGTTTCTACACTTAAAAAAGGTCTCGTGAAAATAGAAGCGAAAAGTTTCAAGTTCGAGAAAGAAGTAGCCGCTCAGTTTACCAAGTTAAACGAGCAAAACTACACACTTCAAATCGAATCGGGAACCATCGAAATGAAAGACAATAAAGTAATTGTGTTAGCCGACTAATACAATTCAAGTTCATCATAGAAAGCTCAACATTCAGTTGGGCTTTTTTTATGCAGCCATTCCCGCTCTCCGTTCCAAGTTTTTTGTTCCGGTGGGCATTTTCTAAAAAATAAAATGAGCTTCTTCGGCGCTATTTTATTTTAAGAAAATGAACCCAACTGCACTGCAAAAGCTTTCCACTACTATCAGGGCTGAACCCAGCGTTTTTTTAGAACTAATAGTAAAAATAGTAATCCATTTTTCTTTGTGACTTAGCGCCTTTGTGGCAAAAAACAAAAGCCATACATTTGTAGTATGAAGAAATTTCCAAAATCGGTACACCAAAAACTCCAACTCCGCGAGCAAAACAATGCGCTACGTCAGTTGCCAGTTAACAACCATTTGATCGATTTTTCTTCCAATGATTACCTCGGTTTCGCCCAATCCGAATCCATTTTCGATCAAACACATCAGTACTTACTAGACAACAACATCAAAATAAACGGCGCCACAGGTTCGCGTCTCATCTCCGGAAATCACAAACTCTATTCCATCACCGAAGACTTCATTGCACAATTCCACCAATCGGAATCCGCTCTAATTTTCAATTCAGGTTACGATGCCAACGTTGGTTTTTTCTCTTGTGTCCCACAGCGCAATGAAATCATTCTATACGATGAACTCTGTCACGCGTCCATCCGTGACGGCATCCAGCTCAGCCAAGCTAAATCCTTTAAATTCAATCATAACGATTTCGAACATCTAGAAAAACTAATCCAAAAACCGACAACCGACAACCAACAACCGACAACCATCTATGTCGTTACCGAAAGCGTCTTCTCCATGGACGGCGACTCACCCAACCTCGAACAACTCGTTCAACTTTCCGAAAAATACAACTGCTTTTTAGTCGTTGATGAAGCGCATGCGGTTGGTGTTTTTGGAGATGTAGGCGAAGGCTTAATTCAATACCAAGGACTACAAGATAAAGTTTTTGCAAGGATTATGACCTTCGGAAAAGGATTAGGTTGTCACGGTGCCGCCATTTTAGGGTCATCCGAACTTAAAAATTATTTAGTCAATTTTGCCAGAAGTTTTATTTATACGACAGGTTTGTCTCCCCATTCAGTGGCTACTATTTTCATTGCTTACCAACATTTGCAAAGCGAAAAAGAAACCATCAATCAATTAAAATCCAATACCCAACTTTTTAACCAATACAAAATCCAACTCGGATTGAAACCTCTATTTGTGTGCAGTAAAAGCGCCATTCAATGCGCCATAATTCCGGGTAACGAAAAAGTAAAAACCATCGCCACTCAATTACAGCAACACGGATTCAATGTCAAAGCCATTTTATCACCTACCGTACCCGAAGGTCAAGAACGCCTCCGTTTTTGCCTTCACAGCTACAATTCAGAACCACAAATTTCCGAGGTTTTAAAAACATTAGCGGATTTAGTTTTTTAAATATAAAGTTAAAACCTTTGCGAACTTTGCGCATTCTTTGCGAACTTTGCGGTTAAATCAAAATCATGAAACTATTCATCACCGGAATCGGCACCGACGTAGGCAAAACCATCGCCTCATCCATCATTACTCAAGCGCTAGAAGCCGATTATTGGAAACCCATACAAGCAGGCGATTTGGACAATTCGGATAGTCATAAAATTCAGCGCTACATCTCGAATGATACAACGGTCATTCATCCCAATAGTTATAAACTAAATACTCCCGCAAGTCCGCACTTCGCAGCAAGTCTTGACGGAATCACCATCGATTTAAAAAACATCACCGAACCCAAAACTAAAAATCATCTAGTGATTGAAGGCGCAGGAGGTATTTTAGTTCCGTTAAACGATACCGATTGCATTATTGATTTAATTCAACCCGATTATGAAGTCATACTGGTTTCAAGGCATTATTTAGGAAGCATCAATCATACACTACTCACGTTCGAAGCACTCAAAACCCGAAACATCAACGTAGCCGGAATTATCTTTTCAGGTGATGAAAATACCGCTACCGAATCCATCATCCTCAAAAAAACGCAAGCCCATTTTATCGGGCGCATTGAAAATGAACCGTATTTTGACCAAAATGTAGTTAGTTATTACGCCGATAAGTTTAGAGATAATATTTTAAGTTTGTAAGAAAAGAAAATAGAAAATAGATAATAGACTCTTTTTATTGTAATACTTCTTAGAACAAGTCTATTTTCTATTCTCTCTGTTCTTTGTGTCTTAATAATGAAACTCTATTTCGATCAAAATGTAATTCAATATTACGCCGATAAGTTTAGAGAGAAGCTTTTGAGTTTGTAAGAAAGACGAGAAAAGAAAAAGAAGCAAGAAGCAAGAAGCAAGAAGCAAGAGAAAAGAGAAAAGAAGCAAGAGAAAAGATAATTTCAATACGTATCTTTGTGTTTCAATTTTAGGAAGATCGAAAGTCTTTTTTCTTTCCTCTTTCTTCTATTTTCTAAAAAAAATGAACCTTTCCCAAAGAGATAAAAAACACAACTGGCATCCGTACACCCAACACAAAACCGCACCCGATTTTCCGGCCATTGTGCGCGGAAAAGACGCATTGCTTTGGGACGAAAACGGCAAAGAATACATTGACGCCATTGCTTCGTGGTGGGTCAATCCGTTTGGACATTCCAATACAATTATTGCCGAAGCGATATACCAACAGTTGACCACTTTAGAGCACGTATTGTTCGGCGGATTTACACACAAGCCTGCCGTGTTACTTTCCGAGAAATTGATGGAAATCCTTCCGCCCAATCAACAGAAATTATTCTATTCCGACAACGGTTCGACCGCAGTTGAAATCGCGATAAAAGTGGCGCTACAATACAATTACAATAAGGGAATTAAAAAGACGAAGATCATTGCCTTTGAAGATGCCTTCCATGGTGATACTTTTGGAGCGATGGCTGCAAGCGGAATAACCTTCTTTACAGAAGCCTTTGAAGGATCATTGTTAGAAGTTGTTCGGATTCCGGTTCCTACTTTTGGAAATGAAGAAAAATCAATCCAAGCACTAGAAAACTTAGTAAAAACCAACCAATTTGCTGCTTTTATTTTTGAACCTTTAGTGCAAGGTGCGGCGGGAATGGTCATGTATTCTGCCGAAGTATTAGATCATTTAATTGCTATTTGTAAACAACATCATGTTTTTACTATTGCAGATGAAGTAATGACCGGTTTTGGTAAAACGGGAAAAACCTTTGCATCCGATTATCTTTCGATTCCTCCCGATATGATGTGTTTGTCGAAAGCTTTGACTGGCGGAACCATTCCGATGGCTATCACTACATTTACTCAGGAAATCTTTGACGGTTTTTACGACGACGACACAAACAAAGCTTTGTTTCACGGACATACATTTACTGCCAATCCGACCGGTTGCGCAGCTGCTTTGGCAAGTATTCAGTTGCTGCAAAATGACGCCACGCAAAGCAATATTGAGCGCATTCACCAAAGTCATTTGGACTTTCAAACGAAAATTCAAAATCATCCGAAAGTCAAGACCACGCGCGTACTCGGCGTTATTTTTGCCTTAGAAATTAAAACCGAAACGCAGGAAAGTTACTACGGCAATTTGCGCAATAAACTCTATAATTTCTTCATCGAAAACGGAATCATCTTGCGACCAGTAGGAAACATCGTGTACATTCTACCGCCGTATATCATCACCGAAAATCAATTGCAAAAAGTCTATCAAACGATTGAAAAGGCGCTCGAGATGGTGTAGTTTTTAACACAGATTTTCACAGATTAAAAAGATTTTAAACCTTTGCGGACTTTGCGTAAAACTTTTGCGAACTTTGCGGTTAAATAATAAGAGATTGCTTCGTATCCCGAAAAGTCGGGACAAGCTCTCGCAATGAATATGAAAAGTAAAATCGCCATAACAGCTCTTTCCTCCATTTCTCCGTTAGGGAATGAACCTAACGAAATTTGGAATAACTATCTATCCCAATCCACGCTCATTACCACCCAAGAAATCGATGGCAAAAAGCAATTTGTAGCCCCAATTCCACCGGTCATTCGAGTCCAAATCGAACAACTCAAAAAGGAAGAAGTCAAATACAAATCGTTAGACGAAACCGTTTTACTCGCCATTTTAGTATCGCGTCAAGCCATACAAAATGCCGGTTGGAAACAAGGCGACGACTTCGGAATCAACCTCGGTTCATCACGCGGCGCAACACAATTGTTTGAAAAACACTACCGCGAATTCATCGAAACGGGTAAAACCGCCACCTTAGCATCACCCACCACAACCTTGGGAAATATTTCTTCGTGGGTGGCACACGATTTAAAAAACAACGGACCCGAAATATCACATTCCATTACCTGTTCGACGGCTTTGCACGCGATATTGAATGCGGTGGCGTGGATGCAATCGGGAATGGCAACGAAGTTTTTAGTCGGAGGAAGTGAAGCGCCACTTACGGGTTTTACGTTAGCGCAAATGAATGCCCTGAAAATTTATGCGAAGGAGGAAAACGAATTTCCGTGTCGAGCGTTCGATTTGAACAAAGCCAAAAACAGTATGGTCTTGGGCGAAGGCGCAGCAGTCGCGTGTTTGGAATTGGGCGAACACTCCAATGCGTTGGCTTATATCAGCGGAATTGGCTATGCAACCGACACTTTAGAACACAATATTTCAATATCCGACGAAGCCGAATGTTTTCAGAAATCCATGAAAATGGCGTTGCAGAATACTAATTTAGATGAAATTGATGCCATTGTGATGCACGCACCCGGAACGTTAAAAGGCGACACATCCGAATACAAAGCCATCACAAAAATCTTTGGAGAAAATCATCCGATGCTCACGACCAATAAATGGAAAGTCGGGCATACCTTTGGCGCATCTGGAATGTTGAACCTCGAATTGGCAATGCTGATGATGCAACACAATCAGTTTATTCCCGTGCCATTTGCCCAACCGCAACAACCGCGAAAAGCCATCCGCAACGTCTTAATCAACGCCGTGGGTTTTGGAGGCAACGCCGTAACGATTCTCCTCTCCAAGAACAAATAGTTGACAACCGACAACCGACAACCGACAACCGACAACCGACAACCGACAACCGACAACTATCAACCTTCCAACTCCTTCACCTTCCCATACACCCAATCGCTTTCCCATCCTTTTCGCAGTAAATAATCGCAGAATTTCTTGCGTTTTTTCAACGCGTTTTTTTCGGTGATGGTTTCCCAGTGTTTTTCGGCTGATTCGTGAAACGTAGTTTCGTATTCATCCGATGGAAGTTCTTTCAACGCTTTAGTAACCAAGTAATCCGAAATTTTTCGTGCCTTCAACTCGTTTTTTATGCGAATTTTCCCCCATTTTTTTTGGTGGAATTTACTGATGGCAAAAATTCCGGCGAATCGTTCTTCGTTTAAAAAATTATGTTCAATCAAATGCACGATGACTTGGTTCTTTTCGTGCTCAGAAATAGCAAAGCCGCGGAGTTTTTCGGCCACCTCGACATGACATCGCTCTTGATACGAACAATAGTATTCTAACTTTTGTACAACTACTTCTACAGAACTACTTGATTGTGAGGGCAAAACGATTAAAAAGTATTGGATTTGTTAATAATTTGATAATGCAAATGTATTGAAATTGTGCAAATTAGGTGTAAATTTGCAGGCTGATTTTTTGCTAAAAATCGGTTCAAACACAAACAATTTTTTAGTACGCAACAATGAAATTTAAAATTCTTTTTATAGCGCTTTTTTTTAGTGTTTTTTCTTGGGGACAATCAGTTGTTATAAGCCAGTATATAGAAACTAGTTCAGGTTCTGTCCCAAAAGGAATAGAGATATTTAATGTGACCGGAAGTGATATTGTCTTTTCTGCGGGCAATAATTTGCAGATTTTTCAAGGGACGAATGGTGCTGCTTGTGCATCTGTGGTAAACATTACATCGGGAACTTTACAAGCGGGCAGAGTGTGGGTTATTGGTACAGCTGGTTTAATAACTTACGCGACAACTAATGGGACTAATTTAAGTGGAACTACAACATTTACTTTTACTTTTAATGGAGACGACGCTTTACGTGTCGATTTAGGAGGAGTTACACAAGATATGTTCGGTTTGTGTGGCGTTGATCCAGGAGCTTCTTGGTTAGGTGGAGGAGTTGAAACTCAAAATAATAATTTGCAAATAATTGATGGCTTTTGCTTAGGAGATACCGATGGATGGTCTAATCCAAGTACGAGATTTACTCAAATTGCTGACGGTTTAACAATGACAGGATTTGGAAATTCTCCGGCTTCTTGTACTACACCATGTTCCGATCCAGCCTCACAAGCGTCAACCATTACCAACACCAATACTACAGTTGCCGGAACGGATATTTCGTGGACACCCGGAGCAACGGCAATTGGTTCACTAGTTGTCATTCGTCCAACGGCTGCAGGGAATGTTCCTCCAGTAGATGGGGTCAATTATACACCCAATACGAATTATGGAACCGCAGCTCAAATCAATGTGGATAATCGAGTAGTGTACAGAAGTAATGGTTCAACCGTTACAGGAATTACAGGTTTGTTGCCCGAAACATCGTATACCATAACGGTGTATGCGTACAACGGTAGCGGAACCAATATTTGTTACAATACCACAACTCCAGAGACAATCACTTTTATAACGTTAGCAGCAGAAGCAACGGCTCATGCGGCTAGTTTTGCGTGTTTTACATTCAGTTCTACACAAATAAATTTAACGTTTAGTGCGGCTAATACCATTGGTGGCGATGGCTATATCATTTTATACCGAATTGGTGCAGCGCCAACTGGAGTGCCAACCGATGGGGCGATTCATCCCGGTGGAACTGTTTTTGGCGATGCGACGGTGCACGGTTATACTTCTAATACTGGATTGGTGACCACTTATAATGCAACTGGATTAAATTCAGGAACTACGTATTATTTTTCACTCGTGCCTTACAGTTCTTATCTTTCTGATCCAAGTACATTAAATTACAGAACACTTCCAACGATTCCCGTTACCAATTGCTCTACCTTAATCGGTCCAGAGATGAATGTGCGTGGTGTTGTAGGAACCAATCCAACTATTCCAGATAATGACGTAACTCCGCAAGGAACCGATAATACGCTTTTTGCTACGGTAGTTGTAGGAAACAATCAAGCGAAAAACTTTAGAATGGAAAACACGGGTAATGCGGTATTGAATATCACGTCGATTACAATGGTAGGCGGAGCAACTACCGAATTTGTCGTTTCGGGAATTACACTTCCAACGACCATCGCGGCCGGAGCAAGTTTGGATTTTACTGTAACATTTACGCCTACAGTTGCCGGTATTCGAAATACGACCTTAACCATTGTCAATAACGATACGAATGAAAATCCGTACAACTTTGTCATTCAAGGAACGGGAACCTTAGTGGCATTGGTAGATATTAATGTCCGAGGAAACGGTCAAAGTATCCCCGACAATAGTATTTATCCTGCTGGAACGAATCATACGGCATTCGGAATTGCCACCGTTGGCGTGACTACAGTTGTACGAACTTTTACCATTGAAAATACGGGTTCTACCACACTAACTTTAACCGGCGCGCCCTATGTAACCGTTACAGGTCCGCATGCTTCCATGTTTACCGTGACCGCTCAGCCTTCGTCTAATACGATTGCAGGTGGTGCGTCATTGACGTTTGATATTACGTTTAACCCAACTTCACCCGGAGCCAAAAATGCTACGGTGGTTATCGCGAGTACAGATCCCAACGAAAATCCGTATAACTTTAACATCAGCGGAACCGCAAAAGGAGCGAACAATATTTATGTGTATGGTAACGGAAATGACGTCGTAAAAGGCGCAACCACAACAGCTACTACTAATTTAACAAACTTTGGATCGGTTGCTGTTACGTCGGGAATCAAACAAAACACGTTCATTATAACGAATCTTTCTGGTTCTGCTATCTATTTGAGTAATGCAACCGTTTCGGGAGCCGATGCGGCTTTGTTTACGGTGGTTGCACAACCCACCAATAATGGTTTGGGAAGCGGCAACAGTACATCTTTTACAATTAATTTTACACCTTTAACAGCGGGAACTAAAAACGCAACGGTTACTTTTAACGTGTATATCGATGCGGGGCGGACGGTAAGTGAACCAATTGATCCTATTTATACGTTTGCCATCTCCGGAAACGGAATCATTTATACACCGTGTACGAATAATGCCGTTCAAACCTTGGCCATACAAGATTTTGAGTCCGTTCCAGCGTCACCAACCTACGGATACGGTTACACTACCGATGGTTTGGTTAATATAACTGGAGGAACCTACAACAACGGTTCTGGAGCAGTCAATGCTTTTATCGGTGGACGATCGTTACAAATGGCTGGAATTGGAACTACGTCTTCAGGAAATTTAGTAGAGACTACCGTGGTTACCATGGCGCCAATTGATGTAAGTTTGTACAACAATATCAATTTATCATTAAAAGTGGGAGCTTTCCGAACGGGAACTACTCAAGGGTTAGACGTCAACGAACTGATTCAAATTGAAACCAGTATTGATGGCGGTGTCAATTGGTCAACAGAATCAGTACTAAGAGCCTATTCTAATTCAAGATGGGGTTTTAATGCGACAGGAGTTTTTAATGCATATTATACCGGAAACAATAATGGTGCAACGATTGATACTCGAAACGGAAATGCTGAATTGGCGGATGGAATTGCAACGTATAACGTTAGAAACCTTCCTTCTTCTACAAATTTATTAATTAGAATTACTCTTGCTGTGGATCGTGCTGACGAAATTTGGGCGATTGACGAAATTCGAATAGAAGGGCAACTGCCGGTCGTGAGCACATGGAATGGAACCAATTGGTTGCCCGCAAATCCAACAACGAGTACCAAAGCTGTCTTCGACGGCGATTTCAATACGGCTACTCATGGCGATGTGCGAGCCTGCGAATGCGAAATCAGATCGGGTAGAACCGTTCAAATTACAACAGGAGATTTTATCGAAAGTCAGAGTGACATCACCAATAACGGAACCTTAAACATTGCCGATAACGGAAGTTTGGTGCAAGTTAATGACGAAGCGGTAAACATCGGAAACATTTCCTACGAACGCATAGCATCAATGCGCAGACAAGATTACGTATACTGGTCATCACCACTCGAAGGATTCAACATCAACAGTGTTTCACCAGGTTCGCCAACGAGTTTGATTTGGAAATTTAGCCCAACAACTGCGAACACCAATGGCGGAATCGGAACTTGGGTGAATGCTGCTGGTTCGACAATGATAGCAGGTGAAGGATATATAGTACGTGGTCCGTCTGCTTTTAATAATACATCGTTTCAAGATTTAACGGTTAATTTTACGGGAGGAAGACCCAACAACGGAATTGTTACCGTTCCGATTAGCAGAGGCCCGATGACGGCTGCAACTTTGGGAACGTATACGAGTGCAAACGGAATTCCGTTTACCATCAACGACGACAATTGGAATTTAGTAGGTAATCCGTATCCATCGGCCATTCGAGTATCAGATTTCCTCAGCGCGAATACTTCCATTGAAGGCGCGGTTCGTTTGTGGTCGCACGGAACCTTACCCGTTTCTCCAACCAATCCGTTTTATGGATCGTACCAATACAATTATGTGTCGACCGATTATGTGGTTCACAACGGTATAGGAACCATTTCGGGTCCGGCTGGGTTTAACGGTTTTATCGCAAGTGGACAAGGATTTTTTGTATTGATGAACGACGGTCTAGCAGCAAGTTCAACCGTTCAATTCAACAATGCCATGCGAAGCCGATTATTCGATAACAGTCAGTTTTTTAGACAGTCTGATTCAGAAGCTGAAAATAGAGGACGCATTTGGTTGGATGTTGTGAATTCTGCCAATCAACCCGTGCGCACCTTGATTGGATATGTGGATGGAGCAACGTTAGAAAAAGACAGAATGTACGATGCGTATGTGTCGACGGTAGGTCAGAGTCAGTACATTTATTCATTAATCGACAACGAACAAATGTCGATTCAAGGTCGACCAACTCCATTTGATGCAAACGATGTAGTGAAATTGGGCGTGAATATACCATCTACGGGAGAATACAAAATTGCAATCGGAATAGTAGACGGATTTTTTGAAGGCGAGCAAGATATTTATCTAAAGGATAATATGCTCAATGTGATGCACGATTTAAGACTAGCTCCCTATATTTTCACTAGTAATTCCGGACCAATAAATGACCGATTCGAATTGCGTTATACGCCTGATTCTGTGCTGTCTAATGATGAATTTGTTTTAGATAATTCGGTTTTAGTTGCTTCGGATGAGGCGCAGGTCATGGTGAAATCTAGCCTAGAATTAATCAATGAAGTTGAAGTGTTTGACATATTAGGACGAATTTTAATTACTCGGAAAAAATGTGACGCGTATGATGTTTCTTTTCCAAAAGCAAATTTAACTAACCAAGCGGTAATTGTTCGCGTTCAATTGCAAAACGGACAAGTAGTTACCAAAAAAGTGGTCTTATAGTATTTACAAATAAAAAGAAAGAAGCTCCATTTTGGAGCTTTTTTTATAGGTTGCCGTTTGTATTGGTAATAGCTTTTTGGTTTTTGTAATCAATCCAATTTTGACCTTTAAATTTTCGCATTAGATTGTCGAAGTGCCTCATCACAAATACATTGTAGACCGCTCGAAACAGATTACTGAATTTTCTCGGAAAAGCGCGAAAACTCATAGAAAACCCGGGTGTAAGGTACTTCATATAGTGCCAATAGCCTTCTGGCATATAAAGCATTTCACCGTGGTTTAATTCACAAATATAACCTTGCGCTTTTTCCAAAGCAGGCCATTTTTTAAAGTTGGGTTGATCAAAGTCGATGTCTTCTCTAGAAATCAATGCAAACGGGACTTTGTACAGAAACGGAGTTTCAGAAGGAGCAAAAATCATGCACCTCTTTTTTCCATGAAAATGAAAGTGAAGAATGTTCGAATAATCGATGTCGTAGTGCATAAAAACTCGCGAATTTTCTCCTCCAAAAAACAACATGGGAAGTTGCTTAACGAGTCGCAGTCCAATATTTGGCCATTTAAAGTCGTTGGCCAGCGAAGGAACTTCTTTGATTAAATTATACAAAAAGATGCGGTAATTGGTAGGTTCTTTTTGCAGTAAGTCAACGTAATCGGCCATTTTCATTTGTGCATGCGCTTGATTGAAACCGTCTTTGTGCGATACAGGTCGGTCGTCGTACAATGGAATTACTTTATCACCAGCCAATTCTTTGATGTAGTTAAGATTCCACTTTTCGTAAGCAGGCCAATCCTGAGTGAGTTGTTCAATCACTAATGGCTTTTGCTTTTTAACATAATGCATGTAAAAATTTTCTTTAGAAATGGTTTTTACACGTTCTATTTCTATTAAATTCATAAGCTAAATGTGCAAGAAGGAGCAAAAAAAATGCTCTAACAAATAAATGTTAAAGCAAATTTAATAAAGCTTTATCAAAGTGTAAAGCAATGGTGTTGTTATAAATAGTTTAAATAACGAATAGCAGATATAAAAATTATTCAAACCACTAAGGAATTGAGGCAATTAAGCTTATTGTAACTTAATATCTTAATGGTTTTCCTACGTTGTTTAAAGAAGTCCTGATTTATTTTTTTAAGGTTAAATCGGAATAAGGTTAAAAAGTTACTTCCCTTTTTGAGAAGCTTCTAAATTGCGTTCAATTTTATGTTCGGGACGCGTCCATTTTGGTTTCTCACCTAGCGATTGGTACTGCGAATCTTCGGCTTCAACGGTGGTAGGTTGCATGATTTTGATGAATGGTTTTTGAGGGTGTAATCCCAACAATTCAAACATTTTCATGTCGTCGTTTACATCTGGATTGCGCGTAGTCAGCAATTTATCACCTGCAAAAATAGAATTAGCTCCAGCAAAGAAACACATAGCTTGACCTTCGCGCGACATTTCGGTTCTTCCGGCCGATAAACGCACTTGAGTTTCAGGCATCACAATACGAGTGG
The DNA here is from genome assembly GCA_903902795.1 of uncultured Bacteroidota bacterium. Taxonomy (GTDB): domain Bacteria; phylum Bacteroidota; class Bacteroidia; order Flavobacteriales; family Flavobacteriaceae; genus Flavobacterium. The sequence goes on along the minus strand of CAIUWH010000107.1, from coordinate 9,419 downwards.
TCGCTACCATTCGAATCATCTCCCAAATTTCTACGGGTTTTTCGTCTTCCATCGGTGTTCCTTCCACAGCTACTAAAGCATTGATGGGCACCGATTCAGGTTGCGGATTTAACGTAGAAAGAGCGACTAACATTCCGGCACGATCGTCAACGCTTTCGCCCATTCCGATAATGCCTCCGCTGCAAACGGTTACATTGGTTTTACGCACATTTTCGATGGTTTGTAAACGGTCTTCAAAACCGCGTGTAGAAATTACTTCTTTATAATATTCTTCTGAGGTATCCAGATTGTGGTTGTAGGCATACAATCCGGCTTCAGCCAAACGATGGGCTTGATTTTCGGTAATCATTCCGAGTGTGCAACACACTTCCATATCCAATTTGTTGATGGTACGTACCATTTCCAACACTTGGTCAAATTCGGGTCCGTCTTTTACATTTCTCCACGCGGCACCCATGCAAACACGAGACGAACCAGTAGATTTGGCACGTAAAGCTTGTGCTTTCACTTGGCTAACCGACATCAAGTCGTTCCCTTCAATGTCAGTATGATATCGAGCGGCTTGCGGACAGTAGCCACAGTCTTCTGGGCATCCACCTGTTTTAATAGAAAGTAAAGTTGAAACTTGGACAACATTGGGGTCGTGGTGTTCTCTATGAATGGTTGCTGCTTCATACAGCAAATCCATCATCGGTTTATTGTACACATTTATTATCTCTTCTTTGGTCCAATTATGTCTAGTAACACTCATCTGATGTAAATTTAATGCATCAAAATTAGCGATTTACTTTATAAGAAACAACAAAAGATGTTGTGATCCGTGATTAATCATTCATGGTTGATTTGTCCTTCCAATACTGCACACTACTAGATACAGTAATCAGCGACGACGCCAATTCTGCGAAGAGTAAAGCGATGCAATAGTTGGATATAGTTGGGTTTTTAGTGAAGATGAATAGACGCACAAGCCTAACCAAAAAGGTCGCGATTGGAATACAGGTGAATGATTCGTCGCATACAATGCACTACTTCTCCGTTTATGCCTAATTATTTTTTTAATTGGGAAGTCATTTAACAAAAAAGCTAGTGAGAAAGAAACGCTAAAGCAACGCTTTTGTCTGTGAAGATTTGAGCTTGTAATGCTTCCAACGACTCGAATTTTTCTTCGTCACGTATAAATTTCAGTACAGTAATGGTTAGATGAGCGTTGTAAATTTCACGTTCAAAGTCAAAAAGATGCACTTCTATGGTTTGTGTTTGTCCATCAATCGTTGGTCGGACACCAATGTTCATCATTCCGAATAACGTTTGGTCATCCAAAGTTACTCGAACAACATATACACCATTTTTTGGAAGTAGTTTGTACTTTTGGTCAATAGCAATGTTTGCTGTTGGAAAGCCAATCGTTCGCCCGAGTTGTTTGCCTTGAACCACGGTTCCACTAAATTCGTAGGGATAACCTAAAAAATGCGTCGTTGTTTCCAGATCGGCATTTAATAACGAAGTTCTAATTTTAGTAGAACTCACCGCAATTTCATTGATTTCTTCAGCAGATATTTGTTCCACTTCAAAATCGTACCTTCTGCCAAATTCGATTAGATCAGTAATGTCAGCCGAACGGTTTTTCCCGAAACGATGGTCATAACCAATGATGATTTTTTGGGTGTGAAGTTGATCTACCAATATATTTTTGACAAAATGTTCGGCCGAAAGATTCGAAAACTCTTGGTCAAAAGGATGAATGATTAAATGCTCAACTCCGAGTTCTTCCATCAACTTGATTTTTTCGTCTAAAGTGTTAAGCAGTTTAATCGATGTGTCGTGCTGCAATACCATTCGCGGATGCGGAAAAAAACTAAGTACCACACTTTCGCAATTCATTTCTTGGGCTCGTAAAATCAGTTTTTTGAGAATTTTTCGATGCCCGATGTGAACACCGTCAAAAGTACCGATTGTAACTACTGATTTTGTGGGTATAAATTGTGCGCTATTTGTGTAGGTTTTCAACTAATAATTTTTTTGACAAATGTAATTTATTTAATTAAAAACACTTCAACAAGCTCAAAATTAATAATGGAGTCTTAAGTTAAAAAAGTTCTTTAAAAAAAAGATATTTCATATATTTGACCTACAAACTAAATTACTATTTATAATGAAAAAAATTATTTACTCTGTTTTGTTTTCAGTACTGTTTTTTTCCACAATTTTTGGACAAAATGGGTTGTGGACCAAAACATCCGATGAAAGAGTCAATGTACTAGAAAAGATGGATCGCTCTGCTTTTCCTAATACATATATGCTTTATCAATTAGATTTTGCAGCTTTTAAAAGTCAGTTGCAACAAGCTCCAATGGAAAACAACGAAGGTATTTCGAATACCATCATCAGCTTTCCAAATTCAGAAGGAACCTTAGAGCGGTTCAAAATTTTTGAAGCACCCGTTATGGATGCGGTTTTAGCGGCAAATTATCCAGACATTAAATCGTATGTTGGTAAAGGAGTGGACGACGCGACTGCCTCTATCCGTTTCAGCACCACTATTTTTGGCTTACATGTGATGTCGTTGTCCGGAAAAGCGGGCACGTACTATATCGATACCTATACCAAAGATCTTCAAAATTACATAGTATACAATCGAAAAAGTGTTGCTCGAGCGAGCACTTTTAGTTGTTTGGTAGAAGACAGTATGGAAGATGCAGTACACAGAGGATTGGATGGAAACACTATCTTGGCTAGCGACGGACAATTTAGAGTATACCGATTGGCAATGGCATGTACTATAGAATATGCCGCTTTTCATGTGAACGCGGCAGGTGTTGGTGCAGGAACATTGGCGCAGAAAAAAGCAGCCGTTTTAGCAGCAATGGTAGTTACCATGACGCGTGTAAACGGTTTATACGAAAGAGACATGTCTTTACGTATGAATTTAATAGCCAACAATGATGCTATTATTTTTATCGATTCAGATAGTTTCAATAATACAGCTGCAGGCACTTTAATTAATCAAAGTCAAACGGTAATTGACGCTGCGATTGGATTAGCTAATTACGACATTGGACATACCGTGAGTACAGGCGGCGGCGGTTTAGCTCAATTAAATTCCCCGTGCACAAGCAATAAAGCAAGAGGAATTACGGGTTCAGCAGCGCCAGTGGGAGATCCATTTGACATTGATTATGTGGCGCACGAAATGGGACATCAATTTGGTGCTACGCATACTTTTAACAATTCGTGCGGAGGAAATATTTCTACGTCAACCTCTGTTGAACCTGGATCAGGAAGTACAATTATGGCATATGCCGGAATTTGTGCACCCGATGTTCAGTCCAATTCAGATGCTCATTTTCACGCAGTAAGTTTGGCTCAAATGGCTACTTTTGTGGCTGGAACAGGAAATTGTGCCCCAAATAATCCAAACAATAATGCGGCACCCGTTGTAGTAACTGCAAATTATACGATTCCAAGAGGAACTGCATTCATTCTTAAGGGTTCTGCTACAGATGCTAATGGTGATGCTCTAACGTATTGCTGGGAACAAACCAATACGCAAGTTTCTACGCAGCCACCATTACAGACGAGTACTACTGGGCCTAATTTCAGATCCAATCCGCCCATAACATCACCCAACCGATACATGCCTATATTTTCGGAAGTATTGAACGGAAACTTAACGCCAACTTGGGAAGTAGTGCCAAATGTGGCACGAACCATGAATTTTGCATTGACCGTTCGAGACAACAGAGCACCAAATGGAGGTCAAACTGGTAGAGCCAATATGACGGTAACAGTAAATGCCAACGGACCATTTAGAATTTCATCTCCAAATGTTGCCGACACATCTTGGCCTTTAGGCTCGTCGCAATTGTTAACTTGGGATGTTGCCAACACCAATATAGCTCCAATAAATACTGCGAATGTCAAAATATCGTATTCTATCGATGGCGGTGCGACTTTTATAACCCTAATCGAAAGTACGCCAAACGACGGTACAGAAACTATTACCGTTCCAAATACCTTATCGACCACTGGGCGAATAATGATTGAAGCCATCGGAAATATTTACTATTGCGTATCTAAAAATATTGCTTTCGGATATTCAATAGTGAATGCGTGTAATACCTATACAGATAGTGTTCCGCTACCTTTTACAGATCAAGCACCAGGAAATTTCACAACTCGTACCTTGAACATTCCAATTACCGGAACTATTTCTGATGTAAACGTATCTCATTCGTTAACTCATACCTATTTATCTGATGTTCAAACAGATATTAGCAGTCCACAAGCTCCAACTACGTTTGTAAAATTATTCAACAGAAGTTGCGGAAATACAAATGGTACGCTGAATTTGAAATTCAGTGATGGTGGAGCTACCATCAATTGTGCAGGTGGAACAACTTTACAAACGGTTGCTCCTAATGCGGCACTATCTGCTTTTAATGGTCAAAACCCACAAGGCAATTGGACATTTAGAGTATATGATAACTTTGCAGGTGATTCTGGAACTATCAATTCGTGGGCTGTTGAAGTATGTACTCAGACAGTAACCTTACTTACTGAAGATTTTGGCCTAGATCAATTCGCATTGTATCCTAATCCGAATAACGGAAACTTCAACATCAAATTTAATTCGTTTTCAAGTAATGAAATTTCAGTTTTTGTGCACGATATTAGAGGAAGAGAAGTCTTTGGTCAAAATTATCAAAACACTGGAACTTTTGAGCAGAATATTCAACTTTCATCAGTTCAATCGGGGGTTTACTTAGTTACCGTAAGAGATGGCGAACGAAAAGAAGTGAAGAAAATCGTAATCGAATAAATTACATTTTTATATAAAAATGCCTCTTGGTAGTTATCAAGAGGCATTTTTTTTATTTCAAGTTTACCTTAATTGTAGCTAAGAGCTGTGGAACTTTACCATTCGCAAACTGTAAATCAAAGTGTACCGAATCGTCTTTTTGGGTTAGATTGAGTGTCCCGTCTTCTACTTTATAACTTCCCGTTTGACCTCTACAAAAACAGAAACGTCCAAAAAGCATCTTGGTTTGTTGAAGTTCTTTTCCTGTCAGCGTTAAGGTTTGATTCGTAGTGCTGATTTCAAAAATGATTTCTTCTCTGTGGTTGCCATCTTGTAAACCTTCAGGCACGGTTTTATCATAGGTATATCGAATCACATTCGTTCCTTCTGAATCTAACAATTGGTAATAAATAGAACCAAATTCGTCGGCTTTGACATTCAGGCTTTTGTTTTTTAGGAGTTCGACGGCACACGTTCCTTCCTCTGGACAAGCCGATAGAATGCTATAATATGTAGCGCCATTAGTCGTGCTGGAACTATTTTTTTTACTGCTGCAACCGAAAAAAATCAGTATTACAACTAAACCCATACTTGTTTTCATACAACTAGATTTTAAGCAATGTATAACAAAAAGTCTACCACTATTTTCCGTTATAGGTATTCATCGTGTTATTCAATCCGGCCAAAGCAAAAGACGTGATGATTTCAGCCGCTAAATCAAGACGTTCGGGAAGTTTTACTTTTTCGTCTTCGTTCCATTCGCCCAATACATAATCAACTTGTCGTCCTTTTTTAAACTCGTCGCTGATACCAAATCGGAATCGTGGATAATCGGATGAATTCAATACCAATTGAATGTTTTTCAATCCGTTGTGACCGCCGTCGCTTCCTTTCGATTTGATGCGGATGGTTCCGAAAGATAAATTCAAATCGTCGGTGATGACCAAGATGTTTTCTTTTTCAATTTTTTCTTTCTCCATCCAATACTGAACTGCTTTTCCGCTGAGGTTCATATAGGTGTTGGGTTTTAACAGAATGAGCGTTCGACCTTTGATTTTGAATTCGGTCACTTCGCCCAATTTGGCGGTTTGGAAGGAAAGACTTTCTTTTCGGGCGAAATGGTCCACCACTTTAAACCCAATGTTGTGTCGGGTGTTGACATACTCAGCGCCAATGTTGCCTAAACCTACAATTAAAAATTTTTTATTCACGTTTGCTTCGGTATTTTCTGGGTGTTCGTGAACCGGTGATGAGGTTGCATCGACGGTTGCTTGTGCTTCTTTTTTAAATAGTCTTGAAAACCAACTCATGATGCAAAAGTAGTATAATTGTTAGAATCACGAAATTTTGTGCACGACCATTACCGATTTAACCCTGATGCAAGGGAAAAACCTTTTTGTCACCCTGAGAAGTTTATACTGAGCGAAGACGAAGTGCAGTCGAAGGGCAAAAAGTTTAGGAAAGGCAGCAGGAACATGGTTTACTTAAATGCCCAAGCCTTTCGTTTCTGATTTTTTTTGCCACTAATGCACGAATTGCAAGACCTTTTATTCGTGCATTACTTCGTCTGTTCGCTGCGCTCGGGTCGTGGCTAACATAAAACAAAAAAGCACCAGTAAAAACTGATGCTTTTGTATTTGAAAAAAAGGTTGAATTATTTTTTCTTTTTTGCTCCTTTTTCTGCTTTTGCTGCTTCTTGAGCGGCTTTCATAGCAGCACGTGAAATCTTCACTTGTGCCACAACAGTGTTGTCTGGGTGCATTAATTTGAAATTAGGTGTATCTAATTTCGTTACATATAATTTGTTTCCCATTTGCATTTCTGAAATGTTGGCTTCAACATAATCAGGAAGATTTTTTGGTAATGCTTTCACTTTTAATCTACGTTGATTTAAGTTCAAAACACCTCCTAATAAAACCCCTGGCGATGTACCCGTAACTTTAACAGGAACTTCCATGATGATTTCTTTGTCGTCACTCAATTGGAAAAAATCAATGTGATTGATTCGGTCCGATACCGGGTGAAACTGAATGTCTTGTAAAATAGCATTGAATTTTTTACCGTTCAAATTCAACTCAACTGTGTGAGCGTTTGGAGTGTAAACCAAGCTTTTGAATGCTTTTTCTTCTGCTGCAAAATGTACTGGTTGACTTCCTCCGTAAATAACGCAAGGAACCATTCCAGCATCGCGTAAGGCTTTAGTAGCTACTTTGCCTACGCTTTCTCTTTCTGATCCTTCAATTGTAATCGATTTCATTGTAAAAATATATAGTTAATAAATAATTCGTTATCGGCCTGCCTGTCGGCAGACAGGTTGTCGGTTGTCAGTAATCGGTTTTCTCCAGATTCTCGTGTCCGACATTTCTTGCTTCATGCAGCGAAGCGGTCTTTCTTCTTTTTTTGGGCGTTTCCCTCGTTCCTCGGGCCGGGCTTTCGGCTGCACGCGGTGCTTGCCTCTATCCCTAACGTGCTCGTTTGCTAAATTCAACACATCAATTGTATTCAAGTCTGTATTGTATCTCGCAGCGAAGCGGTCTTTTCTCTTTTCTCTCTTCCTTACATCAAAAACTTCCCACTAATAGAATTGTTGTGTTGCACCATATGCATTACTTCTGCAAAAAGCGGTGCACAACTCACTACCTTTATTTTTTTTGATTCTCTCTTTAACGGGATGGAATCGGTAACTATCAATTCTAGTAATTTAGAATTTTCTATTTTTTCGTAGGCGTCACCCGAAAGGATGGCGTGTGTACAAATGGCTCGCACACTGATCGCGCCTTTTTCTATCATTAAATCGGCTGCTTTTGCAAGCGTTCCGCCGGTGTCAATCATATCATCTACCAATACCACATTTCTGCCTTTTACTTCTCCAATCAACTCCATGGTATCAATTACGTTGGCCGCTTTTCGTTGTTTGTAGCAAATTACCACATCCGATTCTAAGAACTTAGAATACGCATAGGCTCTTTTCGAACCACCCATATCCGGTGATGCAATGGTTAAATTTTCTAAATTCAAACTCTTTACATACGGCAAGAATATCGTCGACGCAAACAAGTGATCGACTGGTTTTTCGAAAAAACCCTGAATCTGATCGGCGTGTAAATCCATCGTCATGATTCGAGTTGCTCCAGCCGATTCCAACAATTTTGCAATCAACTTGGCTCCAATCGGTACTCTAGGTTTGTCTTTTCGGTCTTGACGTGCGTAACCAAAATACGGAATTACCGGAGTGATGTGTCGCGCCGATGCTCTTTTAGCCGCATCAATCATCAACAACAACTCCATTAAATTGTCTGCCGACGGAAACGTAGAGCAAACAATGAAAACGCGTAATCCTCGAATGGACTCCTCATACGAAGGTTGAAATTCACCATCACTAAATTGTGAGAACGTAACTTTACCCAGCGGAATTCCATAGTTTTTGGCTATTTGTTCGGCTAAGTGGACACTTTGGGAACAAGCAAATATCTTCGCTTCTGGTTCTTGATGTGACATTATTCTGTGTTGTTTTTCTCCATTTTGCTTACTATTTCAGCTTTATAAGCTATATAAAGCAGTCATTTGTAAACGCCTCGGATGTAGTTAGTTAGTTGTGTGTCGAATTAACGAGGTGCAAATTTAGGAATAAAATCCAAGTACGAAAGGAAATTTTGTAGTATTTTTTTATGAATTGAGAAAAAATTATATAAATTTGCAGTCCTTTAAATGACCAAATGCCCGGATGGCGGAATTGGTAGACGCGCACGACTCAAACTCGTGTACTTAGGTGTGTGGGTTCGATTCCCACTCCGGGTACATTAAAAGTTCGTAATTATATTGTAAATCAATATATTACGGGCTTTTTTTATTGTAGTTACCCGACCATTGCCCGACAATTCTTAAAGTATATTTTATTTTAATTAAATTATGCTCAAATAAATATTAAATAAAAAAATATAAATACATTTGATGTTATCAAAAAAATTATAAATAAATGGCTATAAATAAACAAATTGCTAACGCAATAAAAAAATCATTATTAAAATTTGATTTCTCTAAAATTACTGAAAAATGTACTAATGAAGCACAAACACGACTTTACTTAATTGAGCCGATTATTGAAGTATTAGGTTTCAGTAGAATAGATGATATGCTAACTGAAATTAATGCCGGTTGGGGTGCTAAAAATGATAAAGCCGATGTTGGATTAATTGTAAAGGACAAAAAAAATCCTGAAATTATTGTTGAGTGTAAAACTTATGGAAAGAAATTAACCGACAAAGAGGCATCTCAGCTTAATGGTTATTTTATTAATACTAAGAATTCTAAAATTGGTATATTAACAAATGGTTTAGAATGGCGTTTTTATTCAGTTAATCAAGCTACTAAATCATCAAGTTTATTTGAAATTCCTTTTTTAGTTGTTGATTTTTCTGAACTAAATGATGATTTATTTGAAAAATTATCAAAATTTCATAGAAGCTCACTTATTAATAATTTGAATGAATTACTTGAAGAAACTCAAGAATTTTATTTTATGCAAGGGTTTGATAATGCCTTTGCAACAGAACTTTTTGAGCCATCTGACAATTTTATAAAAGCAATTTTTGATAGAATGGATGGCAAAAGAATGACAGAT
>CAIUWH010000106.1 GCA_903902795.1 uncultured Bacteroidota bacterium | reverse complement strand
TACATAGATAAATTGGTGGATTTCCGAAATCAGCTGGATTCTTTGGAAGGAAATCTACTTTCTCAAAAAGAAACTTGGATGACACTTTCAAAAGGAGTCACTGCAAAAAACCTTCAAAGTCTCGGCTTATTTAAAAAAATAGATATTGGTTTGACCTATCCAAAAACAAGTGCTTTAAGCAAAAACAGCTTACCTGTAAAGGGAATTGACCTCGAAATTCAAAAGGGAAAATTGTATGCTGCTCTGACTGCTGGTGTAACAATGAACAATTTGATGGTAACGAATAACGCACTTCAAAACAGTTTACAAAATACATCTAACCTTTTCAATCAGTTTGATTTTCAACAAATAAGCCAACAACGTTTATTGATTTTTGCCAAAACTGGATATGGTGAGAAAGAAAAAACTCACGCTTTCATTGGTGTTCGTTTCATGAATAAAGGTGTTGAAACAGGTTTTAGTGCTGATACAACAGAAAATACTGCCCCAGCGGCTGGTATTGAATTAGATACACGTTGGGTTCCTAGCTTTTCAAAAGGTACTGCTTTCGATTTGGTTTATGGCAAAACTTCCAAGACGTTACAAGCCCAAGATAGTTTGCGTAACTCGCCTTTTGTGAGTTTGTTCTCAAGCGAACGAACACACACAGGTTTGTTTCGCATGACACAACAATTGACGAAAATACACTCTTCAATTATTGCGAGTATTCGCTTCTTAGATTCGGATGCTGACATGGCGAGTATGGGCGTTTTGCAACCCAATAATTTGCGTTATGAAATTCAAACACGCCACAAATTGTCAGGTTCAACGCAACTTGGATTTATCTATCGCAGCGATCAAGATAACGTCAATCAAATCTCTGATACTACACGAAAAGTAGCCATGTATGGAATGAATATCAATTCTGTGTTATTCGAAAACATCAATGCAAGTGGCACATTTAATTATCTGAATCAACAATTCAGAGTGCCAATTTCCATTCCGCAAGTATTGAATTATATGGCATCCCTTTCGGTAAGTGGGAACTATGAAATTTTGAAAGTAAAACAAGTGAGTAGCCTTCAAACTGACTTTTATAAAATTACGACTAGTCAAGGCGAAACGCAACTAAAGCATATCGGTTTTGATCAATCGACGCGATTCGAAGATGGCAAAAACACGTTCACTTTAGCTTATTTCAATGCAAGTTTACCATATACAAGTGGACAAAATACGACATGGTTAGTTCAAGAAGCTTTCGCTTTCAAACGCAAAAAACTAGATTATTCCATCGGAGTAAAATTGGCAAATAGTTCCAAATACGGTGTTCAATTTGGAGGTCATTTAGGCTTACAATATGCCTGGACAAGTCAAATAAATCTACAAATGCGTATCGAAAAATTAATACTTGGAGATTTTTACAACACTTATGACCCGACTCGCTTTGAACGATTTCCTTTTTACATACAAACAAGTTTAACCTATCAATTGAAATAGCTTATGAAACTTAAATTGCTCTTTTTCTACTTTCTATTCTTTACAGGCATTTTACAAGCTCAAGAAAGTATATTGCTCAACATGCCCATGGACGGCGATACAATCAATACCAAAAATCCATTGCTTTCATGGTCGCTTTGGGGTGAATTACCGACAAACACAGTGCGTGAATATTATCAAATTATCCTTGTTGAGTTACAAGAAAATCAAGATGTTTCTGCTGGAATTTTGATGAACACGCCATTATTGCGAGTAGATCATTTGGCTCAAAATCAATTGTTTTACCCTTACGACGCTCCCGAACTTGAGGAAGGAAAATGGTATGCTTGGGAAATCCAAAAAATCGTGGACAACACCTTAGCCTTTAAATCTGAAACTTATAAGTTTTACATTCCGATTTTACCAACTGAGGAACCCGTTTATTATAAGTTGAAAGTCAAAGATGACGGAGCAATTTACGATTTGCAATTTGGAAAACTTTACTTTGAATTGGATGAAGATTATTTTGATGATGAATTAAATTTC
>CAIUWH010000105.1 GCA_903902795.1 uncultured Bacteroidota bacterium | reverse complement strand
ATTCCTCTTCAACCAATAAATCTATGGTGTCAAAAATAGTCAAATTATAATTCCATTTTAAATTTGATTTGGCTTTTGCATTACTTCCATACATATCTTCAATATCGGCAGGTCGATACAGTTCTTTACTAATTTTTAACGCTGTTAGCGGAATAGCTAATTTTTCAAATACATAGTTGACTATTTCCCTCAAACTAATGGATTGCCCGGAGCAAATCAAATAATCGGACGATTTTTCTTGTTGCAGCATTAGAAACATGGCCTCCACGTATTTGGGTGCGTAACCAAAATCTCTATTGACGTCGATGTTTCCAACCTGCAGAAATTCTTGTTCACCTCTACTAATTTTGATACTCTCTTTAATTATTTTTTTTACGAAAAAAGTATCTTGTCGCAAATAGGATTCATGATTAAACAATACACCACAACTGATATGCATATCATAACTTTCACGATAATGTATACAAGTAAAATGAGCTGCAGCTTTTGAAATGGCATAAGGACTCAACGGATGCAATACACTATTTTCGGTGATAGGCAGTTGGTTTACTCTACCGTACATTTCACTACTACTAGCTTGATAAAATCGAATTTCTGGATTTATTTCTTTGATGGATTCCAACAAATTGAATACACTTAAGGTATTGAATTGAAAAGTGTCAATTGGATGTTTAAAAGAGAGATATACCGAACTCTGTGCGGCTAAGTTATAAAATTCGGTTGGCTTATAGTGCGTTAAAATCGTTTTAATCTGATTAATATCTAACAAATCACACTCCAAAAGAGTCACCTTCTTTTGAATTCCTAAGTATTCTAAACCTGAAACACTTGCTTGATTCAATTTTCTTGTCAATCCAATCACTTCATAATTGTGATTCAGCAATAGCTGTGCGAGATAAGCTCCATCTTGACCCGAAATACCCGATATAATTGCTGTCTTTTTACTCATTTTTTATCGTACTTTTGAATAACTCCGTACATTCTTGAGCTGTTTTCTTCCAACTGAACTTTGCAGATTGAAGAAACCCTTTTTGAATTATTTGATTTCTGTATACTTCATTATCAATTAAAGATACGACTTTGTCTTTTAAATCTACTTCATTATTCAATTCAAAATAAACTCCTGCGTCACCGGCAACCTCAGGAAAAGAGCTGTGATGAGCCAAAACCACTGGGCAACCACAAGCCATTGATTCTAAAACTGGTATACCGAAGCCTTCATATTCCGATGGAAAAACAAAGCAAATGGCATTTTTATAATACGAAGCTAATTCTCTATCTTCAAAATTATTTTGGATGATTTGATTAGAAATATTTAAGGTTTGAATAAGTCGAATTTCATCAGAATTAAATTTGTTCCCGCCGGCGCAGACGATATGTAAGTCACCATCAGCTTGCAATAAGCTATAAATTGATTTTAAAAAAAAAGTGAAGTTTTTATATCCTTCGCGATTACCTACAAACAAAATGTAGCTTTTAGGTAATTCGACTTCGGTATAATTTTTTGGATCAATACTCTGAGATAAATAGATTACTTCAATTTTAGAAGCATTAATATGCGGATAAAACTTTAAAATATCGTTTTTGGTACTTTCTGATATGGCAATGATTTTTGTAGCTTTTTCCATCAGCTCTTTTTTGTTTTTAACCGTGTACAAATCACCTTTGAAATACTGTGGAAAAAGTTCATGTATCATATCATATACTGTCAACACAAATGGTTTATTTCCGATTAGGTCTAAAAAATAAGTATCGTAATAAGTGGGTATAAAAAGATCGAAATTGCCTGCACTAATAACTGATTGCGCACATCTTTTATTCTTGCGTTTAAGTTTGCGGGTCACTTTCCTTCTCAAAAAGGAAAACTGTAAGGCCATTTTGTCCCACAAGGAAATTTCAGTTGTTACAATTTCTTTGATATGAAGATTCTCCGTGTAGATTAGCGGCAATACAATTGATTGCGGATTCTCTAAGTGAATGTACTTGTAAATCTCAGAAAAATATCTAGATATCCCACCAAATTTTTGAGCATTAAATATTTGCGGGTCTAAAAGTATTTTCATTCTGCCTCTTGATTATGCAATTTTGTTTGTTAAATTTGAAAAATTAAAAGTGATGCAAAGATAATTTTTTAAATATAAAATACTACTAAGATGTTGCAAAATACAAACTGTAAAATTTGCCAAAGTCCGTCAGAAAAAATATTCTCAAAAACTGTTCTAACGAAATATGAAACCAACTATTACCAATGCTCTAACTGTTCATTCATGCAAACTGACGAACCACACTGGTTATCAGAAGCTTATGAAGCAGCCATTACGTCGCTCGATATTGGTTTGCTATCTCGAAACATTCACTTGCGCGAAGAAGTATCAAAAATTGTCGATTGCTGTTATCCCGAAGCTAAATCATTTTTAGATTATGCCGGCGGATACGGTGCTTTTACGCGCCTAATGAGAGATGCAGGGTACAACTTTTACAACCAAGATGATTACTGCGAAAATATTTTTGCCAAGAATTTTGACATTGATGATAGTGCCATTAAAAAGTTTGATATTGTTACCGGATTTGAAGTTTTAGAACATTTCAACCATCCATTAGAAAATATAAAAACTGTTTTTGATTATGCCGATACTGCGATTTTTTCGACCGAGTTGATTCCGTTTTCATCACCTGAAGAAATTAAAAATTGGTGGTATTTGACAGAAGAAACTGGACAACACATTGCTTTCTACACAACTAAAGCAATGGAATACATAGCTCAACTTTACAACCGAAATTATTACTGCAGAAATGGAAATATTCATGTTTTTACCACTAAAAAATTAAGTGAAGAGCAGGTTGATTATGCCATCAAAAACATCCAAAAGAAACGTTACTTTTTTGGCTTAATTAAGAAGAAAGTTAAGTTCAAAATCAACAGAGTTTCTCTTTTGGAAAGTGATTACCAAAATATAAAAAAGAAATTAAACCTACTTTAACAATTTATCAAACTACAAGAAACATTTACTTGAGATATTTCATTATTCAAGTTACTTTTGCCCAGTAAATCATAATTATGGATCTCAACACAGAAGTTCACAACGCATACGAAGTCATAAAAAACGGAGGTATCATTCTCTATCCTACCGATACGATATGGGGAATTGGGTGCGATGCCACGAATGCGGATGCCGTAGCAAAAATATACCAGCTCAAACAGCGCGACGATTCGAAAAGCATGATTGTTTTGATGAATGGCGAAAAGATGATGTACAATGTATTCAAACAAATACCCGATGTCGCCTGGGAAATCTGGGATTTATCGGAAAAAGCGACCACACTAATTTTAGACAACCCAACTAATGTTGCAGCCAACATCATCGCCGACGATAAAACACTTGGTGTCCGAATTGTAAAAGAACCGTTTTGCTTTAAACTGATGGAACGCATGAAACGACCTTTAGTTTCAACATCAGCCAATATTTCGGGCATGTTCACACCCAACACATTCAAAGAAATCGCTCCCGAAATTATAAAAGGTGTCGACTATGTAGTAAATTTGCACCGCAATAAAATCTGTAAAAATCCTTCCACGATTATAAAATTGTCGTTGGATAATCAGGTGAAAATTATACGGAAGTAAAATTTTAGTACTAAATATAAGCCACGAATGCACAATTTATATGCCAGATATCATTTATAAAACAGAAAGCTATAGACTTTTAGGAATTCTTTTTGAAGTTCATAACAACTTAGGTAAAGGTTTTCTTGAAATCGTTTATAAAGATGCAATTGAATACGAATTGGAAAAATCAAAGATTTTTTTCCAACGAGAAAAAGAATATTCGATACAATACAAGGAAACAGAATTGAAGCATAAATTTTATGCAGATTTTGTTGTGATGGACAAAATAATTTTAGAAGTTAAATCAGGTAGTTCTATTTCGGATTCGCACATTGCGCAGGCAATGAATTATCTTAAAGTATCTGGAAATCGATTAGCACTGATAGTAAACTTCAATAATGACTCATTAGAATACAAAAGAATAATTTTATAGATTATTTCTTATATTTAAAAATTCGTGAATTCGTGGCCAAAGAAAACAATTATAGAGTAGCACTTCAAAATCCCATTTTCAAAATCATCGCGCAAGCGAGTCAAGAACTCAACGTCGACAGTTATGTGATTGGCGGATTTGTGCGCGACTACCTACTCCAACGCGATTTCAAAAAAGACATCGATGTGGTGGTGATTGGCTCCGGAATCGATTTGGCGCTTAAAGTTTCTGAATTACTTCCGAATAAACCCAAAGTTCAAGTCTTCAAAACGTACGGAACTGCAATGTTGCGTTATAAAGAAATCGACATCGAATTTGTCGGCGCCCGAAAAGAATCGTACAACCACAACAGTCGCAATCCAATTGTTGAAAACGGAACACTCGAAGACGACCAAAACCGTCGTGATTTCACTATTAATGCATTGGCATTTTCACTGAATGAACGAGATTATGGCAGCTTAATTGATCCGTTCAATGGTTTAGATGATCTACAACATAAAATAATAAAAACGCCTTTAAATCCAGATATTACGTACTCTGACGATCCCTTGCGCATGTTGCGTGGAATCCGATTTGCAACGCAGTTGAATTTTGAAATCGAAGCCGAATCGTTGGCCGCCATTACCAACAATAAAGACAGAATCAGCATTATTTCGGGTGAACGAATTGTAGACGAATTAAACAAAATTCTTTCCACTGCAAAACCGTCCATCGGATTTTTACATCTGTATAAAACCGGATTATTAGAACTTATTTTACCCGAATTAACGGCGCTCAACAATGTGGAAGAAATTGAAGGTCATACGCACAAAAACAACTTTTACCATACACTCGAAGTAGTCGATAATATTTGCCCGAATACCGACGATGTATGGCTGCGTTGGGCTGCCTTATTGCACGATATAGGAAAAGCACCTACCAAACGCTTCAATAAAAAGCAAGGTTGGACGTTTCATGGTCACGAATTTTTGGGAGGAAAAATGGTTAAGAGAATCTTCGAACGCTTGCACATGCCGTTGAACAACAAAATGAAGTTTGTACAAAAAATGGTCATGTTGAGTTCTCGTCCGATAGTTTTATCGGAAGATATTGTAACCGATTCAGCGGTACGCCGATTGGTATTTGATGCTGGCGAAGATGTCGATCATTTAATGACGTTGTGCGAAGCCGACATCACCACGAAAAACCCCGCAAAATTCAAAAAATACCACAACAATTTCGATCTCGTTCGCAAAAAAATCATTGAAGTAGAACAACGAGATAAAGTGCGTCAGTTTCAACCGCCGATTTCAGGCGAAGAAATCATGGAATTGTTTCAGTTGAAACCGTCTCGAGAAATTGGTGTTTTAAAAGAAGCCGTGAAAGAAGCTATTTTGGAAGGTGAAATTCCGAATGAATACCAAGCGGCCTATGATTTTGTCATCGCCAAAGCGCAGAAAATGGGATTGAGAAAAGTGAATTAAATGGCACGTTGCGGTAAAATTAATAGATAATTATAATTTGTTTGAAGATAAAAAACATCTTTCTTTTTTACATTTGCACTACTAAAATTTCGGTTGAGAAGTCATCCAAAACCCAAAACTTCCTTCAAAAATGAATCAAAACAAATCGGTTATTTACTGGCTTCTTTCGGGATGCATTTTATTGTTCATAATGGTTACCGTTGGTGGAATTACGCGTTTGACTAATTCGGGTTTGTCGATGACCGACTGGCATTTGGTAACCGATACGTTTCCGCCGCTGAGCGAAGAAAAATGGCAAGCCGCCTTTGACGAATACAAGAAATTTCCAGAATACCAAAAAATCAATATTCACAACGATTTTAAGCTCGATGATTATAAGTTCATTTACTTTTGGGAATGGTTTCACCGCTTTATCGGACGCATCATCGGTATCGTGTTCATCATTCCGTTTGTATACTTTTTGGTTAAGAAAAGACTCGATTCGGCTACCATCAAAAAATGTGTCATTTTATTAACGATGGGCGCATTTCAAGGCTTTTTGGGTTGGTTTATGGTTAAAAGTGGCTTGATTGACAATCCTGATGTGAGTCATTACCGATTGGCGTTACACCTAACATTTGCCTTTATCACGTTTGCATATACACTTTGGGTTGCCTTAGATTTAATCTATCCTGACAAAAAAGAAGTCATAATTACATTGAGAAAACTAGCGCGAATCGCCATTATACTTCTAATCATCCAAATCATTTATGGCGGATTTGTTGCTGGTTTGAATGCTGGTTTAATTCACAATCGTTGGCCAATGATGAGTGACAGACAATTCTTCCATGAAAGTATTATGCTCGAAAAAGATTCGTGGTTACTTCGCCTTACTGAAGGAAAAAGTGGCGTTCAATTTGTACACCGAACCATGGCATATGTGGTCGTTGGAATTATCGTTTTTTTATATTTTAAAAGTAAAAAGTACTCACTTTCAACGCAACAATCTAATGGGTTAAACGCTTTGATTTTTATCGTATTTTTACAGTTCGCATTGGGTGTATTGACCTTGTTATATGGAGTTCCAATGTGGTTGGGATTGACCCATCAAATTATGGCTTTTATTTTGTTAGCAACGATGACGTATACGTTGCACCGTCTTTCAAAATAAATCCTAGACTATAGTGTCGCAGTTCTTTTTAGAAACTTTACATGTCAAAACTTACCGCTCAAGATGCTTTTCTTGACTTATCTGATTACGCTCGACCATTTGGAAAATTTCTAGCGAATCAACTTAGAAACACTCGATTCACACCGATTCACGTAACACTACTTTTCGGGATTTCTGGCTTAGTGGCCGTGTATTGCATTCTTAATCAGCATTATTTTTGGGCTGCTTTTTTTATCATATTGAAATCGGGAATCGACGCTGCGGATGGAGAGCTAGCTCGTTTAAAAAACACGCCTTCCTATTTCGGACGTTATTTGGATAGTGTGTTCGATATCGTATTGAACTTTTTTCTGTTAATGTCTATTTGCTACGTTTCCCAAACTACAATCAGTTTTGCGTTGTTGGCATTTTTTGCCATTCAATTACAAGGAACGTTGTACAACTATTATTACGTCATCCTCCGAAATAAATCGGTTGGTGGCGATGCAACTAGTAAAATATTTGAATACAAAACCCCAAAAGCCTTACCTGGCGAGAGTCAGAAATCGGTTACCATTTTATTCGGAATTTACACTATTGTATACGGACTATTCGATAAGATCATTCACTATCTTGATGCTACCGCGTACAAAGTAAAAACCTTTCCCAATTGGTTTATGACCTTGCTATCATTGTATGGATTGGGATTTCAGTTGTTGATTATTGCCTTTATGCTTCCTATGAATTGGATTGAATACATAGTGCCTTTCTTTATTGGGTATTCGTTTTTGCTTGTAATTCTTATCGGAATTCGAAAGTATTTCTTGCCGTCGTAATTCCGAATCTTCGTCGCTTTTCAAGAAGAATTCCGCCATCTAGCTGAGTATGACAATTATCATATGCCAGTAATTGCAATCGTGCTATTTTTGATGTGATAAAAATTCATTGGTATGTCGGTTTCTCTCATTCAAAAATACAATGTCGCTGGTCCGAGATACACCAGTTATCCAACGGTTCCGTACTGGGATGAGTCTGAATTTACTATTTCGTCGTGGAAAATACATGTTCAAAATTCGTTCAATAATTCTAATAAAAAAGAAGGAATTAGTTTATACATTCACCTTCCCTTCTGTGAGAGTATGTGCACGTTTTGCGGATGTAACAAGCGTATTACGAAGCGACACGATGTTGAAAATCCATATATTACAGCAGTTTTAAAAGAATGGAATCTCTATTGCGACTTACTAGTTAAGCAACCCATTATTAAAGAAATCCATTTAGGTGGTGGAACGCCTACTTTTTTCTCTCCCGAAAATTTAGAGCGCTTAATTGAAGGATTGTTTGAACGCGCTATAAAAGCCAACGAACACGAATTTAGTTTTGAAGGTCATCCTAACAATACAACTCGTTCTCATTTACAGAAATTACACGACTTAGGTTTCCGACGAGTCAGTTTTGGTGTACAAGATTATGCGCCGAAAGTGCAAGAAGCTATTCATAGAATACAACCTTTTCACAACGTGGCCAAAGTTACTTTTTGGGCAAGAGAAATCGGATATACATCGGTGAGTCACGATTTGATTTACGGATTACCATTTCAAACCTTGGATGATGTTATTGATACCATCGACAAAACCAATTCGCTCCAACCCGATCGTTTGGCATTTTATAGCTATGCACATGTACCGTGGTTGAAAGGCAATGGTCAACGTGGCTTCAAAGAAGTAGACTTGCCTCGGGACGATGTTAAAAGAACGTTGTATGAAGAAGGTAAAAAAAGACTAGCGCAAAACGGTTACCACGAAATTGGCATGGACCATTTTGCGTTGGAAAGCGACAGTATGTTTCAATCGTTTAAAGAAGGAACCTTGCACCGGAATTTTATGGGATATACCTCATCTAAAACCGAATTAATGATTGGTTTAGGCGTGTCGTCTATTAGTGATAGTTGGACTTGTTTTGCTCAAAACGTTAAGACAATTGAAGAATATTACGAACGGCTAAAAGTCAACGAATTACCCGTTTTTAGAGGACACGAGTTGACTCCTGAAGACATCATTATTCGTCAACACATTCTGAATTTAATGTGTCAGTTTCAGACCACATGGAACGATACTGCGATGCGTTTTGTTGAATTACCCGATGTAATTCTGCAACTAAAAGAAATGGAAAACGACAAATTGCTGATCATCTCCAAACATTCGCTTACCGTTACCGAAAAAGGAAAACCATTTGTACGAAATATATGTATGGCATTTGATTTGCGATTGAAACGAAAAGTCCCGCATACTGAATTGTTCTCCATGACCATATAAAAAAAAGCCATCTTTTAATTAAGATGGCTTTTTTAGTGTTTGCAATTTACTGGTTTAAAAGTGAAAAAAGTTCGTCTTTCAAATACAATAATTTAGCTTTTAATTTGTGTGCGTATTCGTCGCTCACAATCTCATTTAGATTGTGAATGCGGTGAATTTCGTGTTCTACTTCGTGGTATTCATCGAATAACTTTCTGAAATGCTCATTACTTACTTTTAATTCGTGAATTTTTTCCTTGAAATCAGGAAACTCGTTTAATAAATTGTGTCGTTCCATTTTTATTTAGTTTTAGTTTTTGATTAATTGTGGCAATTGGCTTCGGCTTGCACAAACAAGTCTAAATTGCTCGGTGAAAGGTAATCGATGTTCAATCCCAATCCGCGTATAATAAAGAGCGTTCCAATGAGAATAGTGACAAGCGGAATTACCTTTTGGATTTTATTTCGAAACGGTTGTGACAGGAAGTTGGAAAAATACACCACCGCGCTCATCATGGGTATCGTTCCGAGTCCGAACAACAACATATACGAAATACTTAATGCCGTGTTTTGCATCGCTATCGCTCCGAATAAAGCGGCATAAACCATTCCGCAAGGCAAAAAACCATTCAACAATCCAATGGTAAATAATGCATCCGGCGATTTTCTTTTAAATTGGGCGCCGAGATTACTTTTTATTTTAGAGATAACCTTGTAAATAGGTTTAGAAAAATTATATTTTGCAAAAACTTGGTCAGGAACAACAGCAATGAAAATCATTAATACGCCCACTAAAATGGACAATTGTTGTTGAAATCCAGCTAAAAACAGTCCTTTTCCCAATAGTCCGAATAATCCGCCCAACATTCCATACGCAGTTAACCGCCCAAGTTGATAGGTCAAAATCTGCGCAGCTTTTTTAGTTGGATTCTTTTGATCTACAGGCAACATCATAGCGATAGGTCCGCACATTCCAATGCAATGCAAACTGCTAATCAATCCAAATACTAAAGCCGTATAGAGCATTTTTATAAATTAAATCGTTCTTTGTTTAAGTAATCAATTCCGTCGTAACTCCAATCTAAAGCAATGTCCCAACGACCGCCAACCAAGTTGTTTTTAGGTATGAGCAAACGAGGACCAGTTAGTGAAACCGGAGTTTCAAAATCTAGTTTTTTGTTGGACGGTCGATATAAGGACACTTTGCCTGAAACTTTAGTATAGTCTATTTCTTCTGGAAACTGAATTACAATTCCTTCTTCCTCAACAGTAAATGTTACTGCTTGCGTCAAATCGTGTGCATTTTGTTCTTTTTGCATTTCTGCTTCAAAGATTTGTTCTTTCTGATAGTACTTTTCAACCACCAATTCGTTGTCGTATTTACTATCCGATTGCACTTTAAAAACAAAGAACAATATAAAGCTGATGAACAATGCAAATGCAATAACGATTGCGGTTCCCCAATTAATTTTCATAATATCATGTATTTCAATTTAGTCGAAGCTTCTCGGCCCGATAAAATTGGTGGTGGTTGTTTCGATTTCTTTAGTTCCGTTGTATACGCCAATTTCGAGTTCGGTTTTATCTCCTGTTAAAAACGCTGGATCAATTACAACGAATAACGTGCCTTTGGCCAAACCTTGTTTTGGAACTTTAATTGTGGCGTTACCCACTACTGTCACTTCTCCTTTTGGAGTAATCAATCGGAAGGTAACCTTGTCAAAAGCATCTTCTGTTTTGTTGACAATTTTATAGGTATACACGTTGCTAATTTTACCTTCTTTATGTTCAAATAACTGTCCGGGTAAATGTAATACGGTCGCTTCGACGTCGTTTCGCAAAAATAACATCCCTATAAAAACACCAGTTAAAATGGCTAAAACTGCCATATAACCTTTCATTCGGTTGGTGATTTTGAAGCGTTCTTTTTTGACGATTTCATCTTCACTGGCATAGCGGATTAAACCTAATGGTAAGCCCACTTTTTCCATAATACTGTCGCATTCGTCTATACACGCGGTACAATTGATGCATTCGAGTTGCACTCCGTTTCGGATATCTATTCCAGTTGGACAAACGTGTACGCATACTTTACAATCGATACAATCTCCTTTTCCCGAAGCTGCTCTATCTTCATTTTTGTCGAATTTAGCTCTTCCTTTTTCACCTTCGCCACGCACATGATCGTAGGCAACATTGATGGTTTGATTATCCAACAAAACTCCCTGCATTCTGCCGTACGGACAAGCAATGATGCATACTTGCTCTCTAAACCATGCGTAAATAAAGTAAAACACACCGGTAAAAATCAATAAGGCAATGAGCGTACTTACATTTTGAGTCGGACCTTCTTTTATGAATCGAATCAACTCGTCACTGCTGATTAAATAGGCTAAGAAGACATTTGCGATAACAAACGAAATGAGGAAAAAAATAATCGTTTTGACGGTTTTCTTTCTAATTTTTTCGGCATCCCAAGCTTGTTTTTGCAAACGCATTTGTGCACCTCGGTCACCTTCAATCCAGAATTCGATTCGTCTGAAAACCATTTCCATAAAAATCGTTTGTGGACAAAACCATCCACAAAATATTCGTCCAAACGCAACAGTGAATAATGCCAATCCCACTACTCCAATAATCATGGAGATGACGAACAAATGGAAATCTTGTGGCCAAAATGGAAAACTAAAAATATTGAATTTTCGTTCGAGTACGTTGAACATCAAAAACTGATTACCGTTGATTTTAAGAAAGGGCGCACCCAATAGAAAAATCAATAAAAAGTAACTCAACCATTTTCTCCTGTCGTACAGTTTTCCCGATGGAATTTTTGGAAAAACCCAAGCTCTCTTACCTTTACTATCTATTGTAGAAATGGTATCTCTGAAACTATCATCGGGACTATTTGACATGGTAATTGATGTAAATTTGTCGAATTAAAACGTGTTTTTATTTTTGAACCACTTTTGCGCTGTCGACAACAACTGCTGTTCCTGGTGCCACTTCTTCAACCCAAATTTTAGCTTCTGGCTCTGGAGCTTTTCCTCCTGCAGGTTTTGTTCCTTGTAGTGAAAGGACATAACTAGCAACTTTTTGAATTTCCGTTGGCTTTAAGGTTGCTTTCCACGGAACCATACCTTTGCCTTCTCGTCCACCCTCTGATATGGTTTTGAATACATTTTTTATTCCGCCCCCTAATACCCAATACTCGTCAGTTAAATTTGGCCCGATTTGACCAGCGCCACTAGCTTTATGACAAGCTGCACAAGCATTTACAAATATCTCTTTACCTCTTGCTAAACTTTCAGCATCGGCAAGAAGCGTTACCTTTTCTACATTCATGTCATCGGGAGAGATGACCTTGTTTTTCTCGATTTCAATTTGAGCCAATTCAACCTCAGCAATGTATTCTTGAGCTTGATTGTCGTCGCCAAAAACATGATAACGCAACATATATACTAAGGCAAAAATGATGGTGGCATAAAATAAATTTACCCACCAAGGTGGCAACACATTGTCTAATTCTTTGATTCCGTCGTAATCATGATTTAACATCACATCGGCTTCTTGTTCAATATCTTTAGAACGTGTAAGCTTTTTTACTAGGTTGGTATAAAACGGACTATCAACAAATGAAACCGATTGAACTTCTTCTAGTTTTTTCTTTTGTTCCTCAGTCAACATATGGTAGGTAACTTTATCCACCGCATCGGTTACAATTTCAATCGCGATAAGTAGGAATAGGAACACGCCCAAAAAGAGCATAACCATGGGGTATTTTATGAAAGCAGGATGATCTCCCGAGTCAATGAAATATTCCAAAGCAACGAATACTGCTGCAAATATGACAGGAACTCTAACGTATGATGGAAATAATTTTTTCATTAGATAACTTTTTAGTTTAATTAATCTTTAAAGGGTAATTCGCTTAATTCTTTGATTGTCGACTTTTTGTAGGTCATCGCCCAGATAAAAAAAGTAACGAAAACCGTAAAGAAAATACTGAGTGAAATAATGGGATAAATTGATATTCCATCAATCGTTTCCATATTGTGTTTTATGAATTTTAACATGACTCTTATTTTTTATCTTTTACTTTAATATCCGTTCCTAAACGCTGTAAATACGCAATAAGAGCAACAATTTCTCTGTCTTTCATCGCTACGAATTCTTCGCCACGAGTCGCTGCTTTTTTCTTGCTGTCTTCATATGATTTCACAAAATCAGGGTCATCATACAGATTTTTTTCAATGGCGCTCGCTTGCAAGTCAATGCTTGCTTTAGCATTAGCAATTTCTTCTTTCGTATAAGGCACGCCTAAAGTTACCATGGCTTCCATTTTCTTTTCAGTTAAGGAATAATCCATCGGTTCATTGTCATAAAGCCATTTATAGCCAGGCATAATTGAACCTGGAGATGTGCTTTGTGGATCCCACATGTGGTTAAAATGCCAGTTGTCGTTATATTTTCCCCCTTGTCGGTGTAAATCTGGACCCGTACGTTTTGAACCCCATAAGAATGGATGTTGGTACACATATTCTCCGGCTTTTGAATACTCGCCATAACGTTCTACTTCAGAGCGGAACGGTCGAATCATTTGAGAGTGACATCCCACACAACCTTCACGGATGTATAAATCTCTACCTTCTAATTCAAGTGGCGTATACGGTTTCACAGCGGCAATGGTTGGGATATTTGATTTCACCATAATGGTCGGTATAATTTGAATCACACCACCAATTAATATGGCGACCGTAGTTAACAAAGTAAACTGAATTGGTTTTCTCTCTAACCATGCATGCCATCTTTCACCTTTAAGTCGGCTTCCACTCAATACTGTTAACGCTGGAGCTTCTGCCAATTCGTCTTCAATTTTTGAACCTGCGGTAACTGTTTTTGTAATGTTGTACACCAATACGATTACACCTACAAAATACAAGGTTCCACCGATAGCTCTCATCCAATACATTGGCATAATTTGAGTTACAGTCTCTAAGAAGTTTCCGTATACCAAAGTTCCTTCTGGTGTGAATTGTTTCCACATTGATGCTTGCGTAAAGCCGGCAACATACATTGGAAGTGAGTACAATATGATTCCTAACGTTCCAATCCAAAAGTGGAAATTCGCTAATTTTTCAGAGAATAATTTCGATTTAGTCATACGTGGAATCAACCAGTAAATCATACCGAATGATAAAAATCCGTTCCAAGCCAATGCACCTACGTGAACGTGTGCAATAATCCAATCGGTAAAGTGTGCAATCGCGTTTACATTTTTTAGAGAAAGCATTGGTCCTTCGAACGTTGCCATTCCGTATCCTGTAATCGCAACTACATAAAATTTCAAAACAGAATCAGTTCGTACTTTATCCCAAACGCCACGAAGTGTTAATAATCCGTTGATCATACCACCCCAAGATGGAGCAATCAACATCACAGAAAATACTACTCCTAAATTTTGAGCCCAATCGGGTAATGAAGAATATAATAAATGGTGTGGTCCAGCCCAAATGTAAATGAAAATCAACGACCAGAAGTGAATGATTGACAGACGGTACGAATACACTGGGCGATTGGCGGCTTTAGGCACAAAATAGTACATCATTCCTAAAAACGGAGTCGTTAGAAAAAATGCCACCGCGTTGTGTCCGTACCACCATTGTACCAAGGCATCTTGAACACCAGCATACACTGAATAGGATTTTAAACCTGAAACTGGTAACTCTAAACTATTAAAAATATGTAGTACAGCTACCGTTACAAAGGTTGCAATATAAAACCAAATAGCTACATAAATATGTCGCTCTCTACGTTTGATGATGGTTCCGATCATATTGATTCCGAATACCACCCAAATTAACGCGATGGCAATATCTATCGGCCACTCTAACTCAGCATATTCTTTAGAAGTTGTGATTCCTAAAGGTAAGGTAATCGCTGCAGCTACAATGATCAGCTGCCAACCCCAAAAATGCAAATTACTCAAAAAGTCACTGAGCATTCTAGTTTTGAGCAAACGCTGCATCGAGTAATAGACTCCGGCGAACATCGCATTACCTACGAAGGCAAAAATAACGGCATTCGTGTGGAGTGGTCGTAATCGTCCGAAACTTAAAAATGAAATTCCATCAGTAAGGTTCGGAAAAAGAAATAACGTAGCCAATATCAATCCGACTAGCATTCCTACTACCCCAAAAAGTATACTCGCGTAAATGAATTTCTTTACAATTTTGTTGTCGTAATAAAATTGTTGCATTTCCATAATTATAGTTGTTTTTCTTCGGTTATATGTATTTGATTTTTGTTTGTTTCTTTGATCAGTTCGTCTTCAAAAAGCATTCTGACAGACGGAGTATAATCGTCATCGTACTGTCCGGATCGGACTGCACAAATAAAAGCATATAAAAATGCTACAGCTACGATGATACTAATTGAAATTAGTAGATAAATGACACTCATACCTTAAATTGTGTTAACAAAATTACTTTTCCTTGATTGTTTAAAATATGACATTTGTCATACTCTTAAAATTGTCTTAATTTTTTTAAGTCCTCCTAGCAAAGTAGTTGCTCATAATGGTTACAAAACTCAAAATAGTTACCGTGCTTAAGGGCATAATAATAGCTGCAACTAGAGGAGATAAATTTCCGGTAACCGCATAACTCAACCCGACTACATTGTACAACAACGACAATCCGAAACTCATATAAATGGTTTTCATAGCGTTTTTGGCATACTTCATAAAAAATGCAATTTTGTCAAATTGAGTTGCATCTAGAATTCCGTCGCAAGCTGGAGAAAACACGTTGACATTTTCGGAAATGGATATTCCTACATTACTTTGAGCCAAAGCGCCAGCATCGTTCAGTCCGTCACCCACCATCATTACATTTCTACCTTGCTTTTGCAAGTTCTCTATGAAAGCTAACTTTTGTTCAGGTTTTTGATTGAACACCAAAGTGGTAGATTTGGGCAACATTTTTTCTAAAATGCGTTGCTCGCCATCATTATCACCCGACAACACTACAATGCTGTATTTTTTGGACAAGTCTTCAAACAACTGCTCTAAACCCATACGGTATTGATTATTGAACACATAACTTCCTTTATACACGCCATTGATTTCGACATGCACTTTGGTTTTCTTGTGCGTGTTTTCACTCATGTGTTCTAAGAATTGTGAAGATCCCAATTTAATCGTACGGTCGTTCGAAGTCGCATGAATTCCTTTTCCGATGATTTCTTCAAAGTGAGTAATTTCTATGCTTTCAAATGCGGGAATGAACTCATACAATCTGCGGCTCAGCGGATGATTCGAACCGCGTAAAGTACTTTTTAGTAGTTGCAACTCGGAATCATTTAGCGGCAATCCTTCATACTTAATAGACGTTTTTTTATTGGTCGTAATGGTTCCAGTTTTATCAAATACTATCGTGTCAACTTTAGCTAGTTGCTCTATTACCAAAGCATTTTTTAGGTAAAATTTTCGGGCACCTAAAATTCGAAGCACATTTCCCAACGTAAACGGCGCGGTTAAGGCCAAGGCACACGGACACGCCACGATCAAAATAGCAGTGAAAACGTTGAATGCCGTTGCGGTATCGAAAAACATCCAATAAATGAAGGAAACAACTGCCAATCCGAGTAAAGCTGGAGTAAAATAGCGACTGATTTGATCGGTAATCGTTTTGTGTTTTTGGTCTACTTTCTTCTGAAACACATCATTGCCCCACAATTGTGTCAGGTAACTTTGGGAAACAGAAAACAAGACTTCCATCTCGATGACTTTCCCCATTTGTTTTCCACCAGCGAATACTTTATCACCTGATTTTTTTTCAATCGGAACCGCTTCACCCGTTACAAAACTATAATCGATGGATGCTTTTTCTGAAATTAAAATCCCATCGACCGGAATGAGTTCTTGGTTGCGGATGAGCAATCGGTCGCCTTTTGCTATATCGTAGACTTGAATAGCTTCTTCAGTTCCATCCGACAAAATCTTCGTAATTGCAATCGGAAAATAGGATTTGTAATCGCGTTCAAACGATAAGAAGTCGTAGGTTTTAATCTGAAACAGCTTACCCAACAACATGAAGAAAATCAATCCACACATACTATCGAAAAATCCTTGTCCGTAATCGAAAACGATATCAACCGTGCTGCGCACAAACATCACCACAATTCCCAATGCAATCGGAATATCAATATTGAGCATACCCGATTTCATGCTTTTCCACGCAGAAACGTAATATCCTGAAGCCGAATAGAAAAAGGCAGGAAGTGAAATAGCAAAAATAAGCCAACGGAAAAATCCGCGGTATTGATTAATCCAAAATTCTTCTACTTCAAAATATTCGGGAAACGAAAGCAACATGATATTTCCGAAACAGAAAAAAGCCACTCCGATTTTATAAATTAAAGAGCGATCGACATTCTTCTTTCCTTCATCAAAATTTTCCAAACTGATGTAGGGTTCGTAACCAATCGAACTGAGTAATTCTACAATTTGTTTGAGGGAAGTTTTTTCAGGATGGTAAGTAATACGGACTTTCTTTTCCGGAAAATTAACCTGCGAAGTACTTATTCCGTTTTGAAGTTTTTGTAAATTCTCCAAAATCCAAATACACGAACTACAGTGTATATGAGGAATGTAGAGTGAAACAATATGCGTGGAATCCTCTTGAAATTCGACAAGTTTAGCACCAATTTCTTCATTGTCTAAAAAATCATATTTACCTTTAATGTCCAGTGGAGTTGCGCCTGGCGACGCTTGAAAATCGTAATAACAGCTGAAATCATTTTGACTAAAAATTTCGTAAACAGTTTTACAACCCCTACAACAAAAATCTTTTTCATCAAATTCAATC
The DNA here is from genome assembly GCA_903902795.1 of uncultured Bacteroidota bacterium. Classification (GTDB taxonomy): domain Bacteria; phylum Bacteroidota; class Bacteroidia; order Flavobacteriales; family Flavobacteriaceae; genus Flavobacterium. The sequence goes on along the minus strand of CAIUWH010000105.1, from coordinate 13,565 downwards.
TTATCTCTTTTTATGATTTCATTACCACAATGGAAACAACTTTCTGCATCCATAATTTGCTCATTTTACCTGCAACAAAGGTTACAAAAGGTCTAAAATTAAAATATGATATTTGTCATGGTTTTAATATATTTGTACAACATTAATTATAATCTAGGTATGAGCAAGTGCGAACAGTGTATTGTGAGGCAATTCAGTTCTTTAAAAGCCCTGACTAAAGATGAACTATTGAAAATGGCCCAATGTAAAACGTCGTACACCATCAAAAAAGGAGAACATCTTTTTGAAGAAGGCGACGTGACCAACGGAATTTACTGTATTAAAGATGGCGTTTGTAAAATGACCAAATTGAGCGCCAACGGTAAAGACCAAATTGTTAAATTGGTAAAGCCTGGCGAACTGCTGGGTCAGCGTTCCATGATTAGTGAGGAACCGACTAATTTAAGTGCCGTTGCATTAGAAGATATGGAAGTGTGTTTCATTCCAAAAAGAGAAGTGATGTCTTTTTTTAACGATAACAATCAGTTTTCCATGAATGTGATGAAAACCATTTGTGGCGATTTAAAAGAAGCCGATGAGCATATGGTTTCGATGGCACAAAAAAGTGTGAAAGAACGTCTAGCTCAAACACTACTTTACTTGGAAGATACTTTTGGAAAAGGCGATGATGGTTCGCTGCACATTCAACTTTCACGGGAAGAACTTGCCGGTATGATTGGAACGGCTGCGGAAAGCTGTATTCGTTTACTCTCTGAATTTAACAAAAGTGGATTTGTAGATTTGACTGGAAAAAAAATTACCCTTTTGGACCGGAACAAATTGAAACGCTTAGCTAATTAAGATTACTTTTCAAAAGAATATTCTTTTTCTACTAAAGCAATACGAACTGTATAATTTTCATACCATTTACTTCGGCCTTTGCGTTGCGCATCGAGGTGATCTAAATTACTTTTCCAATTTTTAATAGATTCTAAATCGCGCCAATAGGAAACAGTAATTCCAATATCATTTCGCGCCGATTCTATGCCCAAAAAACCATCTTGTTGTTGAGCTAACTCAACCATTTGGTTTGCCATTTCAGCATAACCTTCATCAACAGTAGTTCGTGTTGACGTAAAAATTACAGCGTAATAAGGTAATTTCATCATTGCTTTGCAAATTAAAAAAACAATTTTTGTCTAACGTAAACCATTAAGAAATTAAGTTTCATTAAGGTTATACTAAATGAACCTTCATTATTTAATGGTTAAAAAAAATAAAACTAAGTGTTTAAAATTAATCACAACTTTTTCGCTTCTTCCCAAAAAATATCCATTTCTGCTAACGTCATGTCGGCTAAAGGTTTGCCGAGTTCGCCTGCTTTACTTTCTAAATATTGAAATCGTTTGATGAATTTTTTATTGGTACGTTCAAGAGCGTCTTCGGGATTGACATTCAAAAATCGTGCGTAATTGATCATCGAAAACAACACATCGCCAAACTCCGCTTCCATCCGATCCAGATTTCCAGCATTGACTTCGGCTTGTAATTCGTTTAATTCTTCCTGAACCTTATCCCAAACCTGATGCGGTTCTTCCCAATCAAAACCAACTCCTTTTACTTTATCCTGAATGCGACTGGCTTTAACTAATGCAGGCAAACCTTTGGGAACGCCTTCCAAAACTGACTTTTTGCCTTCTTTCAACTTGAGTTTTTCCCAGTTTTGCTTGACTTCTTCCTCATCAGCAACCACCACGTCTCCGTAAATATGCGGATGACGATGGATGAGTTTATCGCAGATTTCGTTACAAACATCGCCAATGTCAAAGCCTGTATTGAGCGCAGTTGAACTATCGTTGGTTTCGCTTCCAATTTTCGCGTAAAAAACAATGTGCAACAGCAAATCGCCCAACTCTTTTTTAATTTCTTGCAAATCGTTATTCAGAATGGCATCGCCCAATTCGTAGGTTTCTTCAATGGTCAAATGACGCAAACTTTCGAGGGTTTGTTTTTTGTCCCACGGACATTGAGCACGCAAATCGTCCATAATGTCGAGCAAGCGATTGAAAGCAATGAGTTGGTCTTGGCGGGAATTCATCTTTTTTGAGTTGCTGAGTTACTGAGATTCTGAGTTGCTGTGTCTTTTTTCTTTCTTCTTTCAGCGAAGCGGTCTTTCTTCTCGTCTGTAAAAATAAAAAATCCTGTCACTACAATGCAGCAACAGGATGTATAGTTATGAAAAAGAAATTAACTATTTCTTAGTTTTTGGAGTCTTTTCTTTTACTTCTTTCGCCTCTTTTTTAGGCTCTTTTTTTGGTTCTTTTTTAGCCTCTTTTTTTACTTCTTCTACCACTTCTTCTTTGATGGCTTCAGCGTTCTCTACTGTTGGTTCTACTTTAGAAACCAATCCTTTTGATTGTAAAATATTATACCAATTGATTACTTTTTTAATATCGGAAGGATATACTCGGTCTTCATCATAATCAGGAACAATTCCAGCGAAATAAGTAATCAAAGCAGCATTATCTTCTTTGTGAGAAATCGCCTGCCCTTCATTTTCTTTTATCGCAATTGCACGCATGATATCGGCTAACGGTTTTTCTTCAGTGTGCGTGTACATCGAAATTTCCGAAAGTAAACTCACGTTACTGCGCATTCCCACCGTAATCTTTTTACCGTCGAGCAATGACTCCGCCACAAATCCGGAACGCGTTTGTAATTTTAATTCGTATAAACCTGGTTTCGCAGAAATGGCTAATATTTTCTCTACATTCATTTTTTAAAAATTATTTTAAGCGGTGGCAAATATATATAATTAAAATTCCAAAAAGCAAATTCCAAATTCCAAATAAATCCTAAATCTCAAAATAAAAAAACTAAAAAGCAATTCATTTTGCTATTTGTTTTTTGTCTTTTGTAATTTGTTTTTTTATTACTTAAGATTGGCCAATTTCATTCGGTAATCCGGACGAAATTTTCCTTCCATAATGTTTTTGAGCTTCTTTTTGATTAAGGTTTTCTTCAGTAACGCAATCTTATCGGTAAACAAAACGCCTTCAATATGGTCGTATTCGTGCTGAATCACACGTGCAATCAATCCGTTAAAAACTTCGGTCTTTTTCACAAAATTTTCATCGCAGTACTCAATTGTAATTTGTTCATTTCGATACACATCTTCACGCACTTCTGGAATACTCAAACAACCTTCGTTAAAAGCCCATTCCTCTCCTTCTTCCTTCAGCATTTTAGCATTAATGAACACACGTTTGAAGTCTTTATAACGTTCTACTTCCTCCGGAGTTAAATCTTCGCTGTCGCTCAATGGTTCGGTATCGAGTACAAACATTCGTATTGGCAATCCGATTTGTGGTGCGGCCAATCCCAATCCGTATGCATTGTACATAGTATCGTACATATCGGCGATCAATTCCTTCAGATTTGGATAATCGGGCGTTATGTCTTCAGCAACTTTTCGTAGCACGGGTTCACCGTATCCGTAAATTGGTAATATCATTTCGTTTAATTCAAAATTATTGGCAAAAGTAATCAAAAATACAAATACGCTGAAAAATCTTGGGGACTTTGAAAAACTTTACATCAATTTTAACTAAAACATCTTCCGACTCAAATAATCCTGCAACATAATCGTAGCGGCAATTTCGTCGACTAAACCTTTGTTTTGTCGCTGCTTCTTTTTCAAACCGCTGTCGATCATGGTTTGGAATGCCATCTTCGAAGTAAAGCGTTCATCAGCACGTTCTACGGTCATTTCAGGAAACTCGCTTTTGAATTTCAGCACAAACTTCTCAATGATTCCAGCACTTTCAGAAGGTTGACCATTCATTTGCTTGGGTTCACCGATGAGCACCTTAGCAACATTTTCTTTGGAAAAATACGTTTTAAAAAAGTCAATAGCCGTTTCAGAGGGAATCGTGGTCAAACCCGACGCGATGATTTGCAACTCGTCAGTGACTGCAATTCCGGTTCGTTTAATTCCGTAGTCGATCGCTACAATTCGTGGCATACTAATTTTTTTTCAAAGGTAGTAATAAATCAAAATGCTCACCACAGAAAAAAGATCAAATAAAACTATAAAAAATAGTATAATTTGTCATTATGTATCGGGAAAAATTAAATAAATTAGCAACTTAAATAATAGATTGATATCAAATGAAAAATACAGCTTTATCGCACATTCATGAAAGTTTAGGAGCAAAAATGGTTCCGTTTGCAGGTTACAATATGCCTGTTCAATACGAAGGAGTAAATGCAGAACACGACACCGTTAGAAATGGCGTGGGTGTTTTTGACGTTTCGCATATGGGCGAATTTCTTCTAACTGGTGAAAATGCGTTGGCTTTGATTCAAAAAGTAACTTCGAACGATGCTTCGGTATTGGAAATTGGCAAAGCTCAATATTCGTGTTTGCCAAATACGGAAGGCGGAATAGTAGACGATTTGATTGTATACCGCATGAAAGAAAATCAATATTTACTTGTGGTAAATGCTTCTAATATTGAAAAAGATTGGAATTGGATTTCGTCGTACAATGATATGGATGTCGAAATGCGCAACTTGTCGGAAGACTATTCTTTATTGGCCATTCAAGGTCCTAAAGCGGTTGAAGCTATGCAATCGCTGACTTCGATCGATTTATCAGCCATCAAATACTATCATTTTGAAGTAGCCGATTTTGCCGGAATAGAACACGTAATCATTTCCGCAACGGGTTATACCGGTTCGGGTGGATTTGAGATTTACTGCAAAAACAGTGACGTTGAACAAATTTGGACTAAAGTTTTTGAAGCTGGAAAACCATTCGGAATAAAACCGATTGGTTTGGCAGCGCGTGACACCTTGCGTTTGGAAATGGGTTTTTGTTTGTATGGAAACGACATCAACGATACGACTTCTCCCTTAGAAGCTGGTTTGGGATGGATTACCAAATTCACGAAAGATTTTGTCAATGCTGAAAATTTGAAAAAACAAAAAGAAGCGGGCGTAAGCAAAAAATTAGTAGGTTTTGAATTGACCGAACGTGGAATTCCGCGTCACGATTACGAAATTGTTGATGCAAACGGCATAAATATTGGTATTGTAACATCGGGCACCATGGCACCAACTGTCGGAAAAGGAATCGGAATGGGCTATGTGAACACCGAGTTTTCGGCTCCCGATTCAGAAATTTTCATACAAATTAGAGCCAATAAAGTGGCCGCCAAAGTGGTAAAATTGCCGTTTTATAAAAAATAATAAATTTCGTGATAAGGTATGTATCTTTCTTTCTACTGACTTCTGTTGCTTTCTCGCAAAGCGATGCAAATCCGTGTGAAACCTTATCCCAAATTGATAAATTAATCAAATACAACCACTACAAGGTAAAGCCAGTTGACGACAGTTTGTCGGTGTACACTTTTAAAACATTTGTATCAACCTTAGATGAAGATGCGCGATTGTTTTTAGAACCTGAAGTGAGTGCTTTAAAAAAACACGAATTCAAAATTGACGATTACATTAATCAGAAAGAATGTGGTTTTTTGGAAGAATTCTACGAGAAGTACACCGCCGCGGTAAATCGCTATGAAAAAGTAATTAATGAGATCATTCGAGAACCGTTTGCATTCAATCGTAATGATACGATACAATTTTCAAAAAAGAATTTTCCCAATCCGAAAGACGAAGCCGAATTAAAAAAAATACTCCAAAAAAGCACACTCTTTTACGTTTTGAAAGATGTAGCCGAAATGAGTAAAAATAAAGATTCACTCATTCAAAATTTCGAATCGCTTGCGCCACTTGCCAAAGAAAAAGTATTGGAATCCTATCAGTGCAAAACCGATTCGTATAGACTGTCCAAAAATGATTTTTATGCCGCTTTTTATAATTCCTATTGCAGTTATTTTGACCCGCATACCAACTATTTGTCGCAAAGTGATCGTTCGTCGTTCTTGTCTGGTCTGAGTGCCGATAATTTAACGTTCGGAATATACGTATCCTTAAATCAAAAGAATGAAATTGTAGTTGATGCTGTAATTCCAGGTAGTTCGGCCTATTCAACACATAAAATCGACCCAAGCGACATCATCACTAAAGTAAAATTTGACAATAAGGAATACCGAGTGGCGTGCTCATCCTTAAAGAAGTTTGAAGAAGTTTTTACGTCCAATAAAATCAAAAAAGCCGACTTAACTTTTCGAAAAAAAACAGGAGAAATCATAACAGTTCAGTTGGTGAAAAAGGTGATGAAAAACTACGAAAACAACGTTTACAGCTATGTTTTAAATTCTGAGAATTCAAAAATTGGGTACATTAGAATTCCGAGTTTCTATTCCAATTACGAAGATGGAACGTCAAATGTAAGCGACGATGTAGTCAAAGAATTGTACAAATTAAAAGCCGATAAAATTGACGGATTGATACTCGACCTAGAGAATAATGGTGGCGGTTCAATGGAAGAAGCAAAACGACTCACCGGAATGTTTATCGATATTGGTCCTATTGCTGTACTTAAAAACAGTTTAGGAAAAAATGAGATCGTCAAAGATTATAATAGAGGAAGTGTTTTTTCTGGACCCATAGTAGTCATGGTTAACGGAAGTTCAGCTTCCGCTAGTGAGTTTTTTGCCAATGCCATGCAAGATTACAAGAGAGGCATTATCATTGGAAATCAAACGCACGGCAAAGCTTCTATGCAACGTATTTTCCCTCTAACCAACGACCATAATTCGGCAGCCTATGTAAAAATTACTATCGAGAAATTTTACCGCGTCACGGGTGAGAGTAATCAGACGAATGGCATTACTCCTAATGTAGAAATTCCAACGTTGTTCGACAACCAAATGCCCAGAGAAAAAGACTATGATACGGCATTACCCAATGAAAAAATTGAAACCAAGTTTAAATTTCAAACTGAAACCACTGACTTCTCCTCTGTTATTGAAAAAAGTGCGATTCGATTAAAAGAAAACCCAGCTATACAATCAATTGCGAAATTAAACTCCAAAATCAATGACTTATATGATAACAATGTGAGTCCAATTCGACTGCAATTTGCTAATGTTTTTGATGAAGTATCCAAAGTGAATATGCTGTGGAAAGAAATAACCGATTTCAGTGAAATCGAATACCCAATTCAAGTTTCCAATAGTAGTATGAATGAGGAATACCAGCAGTTTGATGAGTTTTTAAAAAGTAGTTCGGTTGAAAAAATAAAAGCAATCAAACAAAACATTCACATTGTGGAAGGTTTGCATATTTTAAATGATTTAAAAAATAACTAATATTTATGAAATCAAGATTCACTTTTACGCTCCTATTTTTGGTATTGTGCACGTTTGCGCAAGATTTTAAAACGCCTGTTGATTATTTAAATTACTTAGGGAAAGAGCAACAAACCATTGCAAAAAGTACGTGGAAATATACCTCAGCTGTGGCACATTCTACTAGTGCTCGACGCATTGATGCGACTAGAAAACAATTGGTAAAAAGCATCCAACTATCGAGTAAAAAAATTGAAGCGTTAAAAAACGGTTACAAAGGCGATGTTGATTTTAGAGATCAACTATTGGCTTACTTGTATTTTGCAGAAAAAAATATCAACGAAGAATACAGTAAAATCATAGATATGCAAGATGTGGCTCAACAGTCGTATGACTTTATGGAGGCTTATATTTTAACACGAGATATGGTAAATAAAAAACTCGACGATGAACTGGAAAAAGTAAACTTGGCTCAACACGAGTTTGCAAACAAATATAAGATAACGTTAAGTTCAGAGGAAAGCGAATTGGGTAAGAAAATCAAACTATCGAATGAAGTTTTTGATTACCATACTGTGATGTATTTGATTTTCTTTAAAGTGAATATTACCGACATCCAATTGACCAATGCTGCTAATCAAAGAGATATAGCAGCGATGGAACAAAATGCGTCCTCTTTAAGTAAATTTGCGGATGAAGGTTTGGAAAAAATCAAAGGAATTGCGCCCTATAAGAAAGATGATTCGTTAATCAATGAAACCAAAAGGGCTTTATTATTTTATAAAAAAGTAGCCGAAGATTTTACTCCCAAAGTGGTTTCGTACCTGATGTATCAAGATAAATTTGAAAACGCAAAAAAAACCATGGAGTCGAAATCTCAAAACGACCGAACTAAAGAAGAAGTAGAAAATTTCAATGCAATGGTCAAACAAATCAACAAAGAAATTACAGCTTACAACAAGTTAATTGCTTCCAACGATCAAGAAAAAAACAACGTATTGAACAATTGGAATGCGGCCGGCGACGGATTTATATCGCAACACGTTCCGCAAGATTAATGTTGCATTTTGATTTGAAAAAATTAGAATTAAAAACTATTTTTGCACCACAAAAAAACTAAAGCAGTCTTTAGCATAAAAATATAGAAATGGGAAGAGCATTTGAATTTAGAAAAGGAAGAAAAATGAAACGTTGGTCGGCGATGGCTAAGGCGTTTACACGAATTGGAAAAGATATTGTGATGGCCGTTAAAGAAGGCGGACCAAATCCGGAAGCCAATTCAAGGTTGCGTGCAGTTATGCAAAATGCAAAAGCAGCCAATATGCCAAAAGACAACGTTGAACGCGCCATTAAGAAAGCTACCGATAAAGATACGGCCAATTATAAAGAAGTCCTCTTTGAAGGATACGCACCACATGGCATTGCCTTATTAATTGAAACCGCTACGGACAATAACAACCGCACAGTTGCCAACGTAAGAAGTTATTTTAACAAATGCAACGGTACGATGGGAACACAAGGATCGGTTGAGTTTATGTTCGACCATACCTGTAATTTCAGAATTCCGAATAGCAATGTTGACATTGAGGAAATGGAGTTGGAATTCATCGATTTTGGAGCAGAGGAAATTTTTGCCGATGAAGACGGAATATTAATTTATGCGCCATTCGGAAGTTTTGGTGCTATTCAGAAGGAATTAGAATCACGTGGAATTGAAATCTTATCTTCGGGTTTCGAACGAATTCCGCAAATCACCAAAAAATTATCTGAATCCGAAATGGCCGATGTCGAAAAACTCATTGAAAAATTAGAAGAAGACGATGACGTGATGAACGTTTATCATACGATGGAGGAGTAGTCTTGATTGGATTATAAGACTGTAAGATTATAGGATTGTAGAATTATTTGCTTTGGCATTAGATTTTTAATCCACCTAAAAACAAAAAACTCAGGATGCTTGTCCTGAGTTTTTTGTTCTTCGTACTTCGTATATCGTACTTCTAACTTTATTTGATGAATTCAATCTTCTGAACTTCTTCCGCATTTATACTATCAAAAAATCCTTGTTCATTCATCCAATCGTCACTGAATACTTTACTCATATAACGCGAACCGTGATCAGGGAAAATAGCAATGACATTACTGTTTTCATCAAACTCTCCTTCTTCAGCAAATTGCTTGATGGCTTGCATTACAGCGCCCGAGGTATATCCTACAAACAAACCTTCTTTACGAGCGATTTCACGCGTGGTATGCGCACTTTCTTCGTCGGTTACTTTCATGAATGTATCGATTATGTCAAAATCGGTAGCCGTCGGAATAAGATTTTTACCCAATCCCTCAATTCGGTATGGATAAATTTCAGCAGCATCAAACTCTTTGGTTTCGTGGTATTTTTTTAGTACCGAACCGAAAGCATCTACTCCGAGTATTTTAATATTAGGATTTTGTTCTTTTAAGAATTTAGCCGTTCCAGAAATAGTTCCGCCAGTTCCACTACAAGCAACTAAGTGGGTTATTTTACCTTGAGTTTGTTCCCAAATTTCTGGGCCAGTAGTTTTGTAATGCGCGTCGATGTTCAATTCGTTGAAATATTGATTGATGTACACCGACCCTTTGGTTTCTTCGTGTAATCGTTTGGCTACATTATAGTACGAGCGTTCATCATCTGCAGATACGTGAGCCGGACAAACATAGACCTTCGCTCCCATAGTACGCAACATGTCAATTTTATCTTTAGATGATTTTGAACTCACTGCTAAAATACAACTGTATCCTTTTATAATACTAACCATAGCCAAACTAAATCCAGTATTACCTGATGTAGTTTCGATTATAGTATCTCCAGGTGTTAGAATCCCTTTCTTTTCAGCTTCTTCAATAATGTACAATGCAATTCTATCTTTTGTAGAGTGACCCGGATTGAAAGCTTCTACTTTAGCGTAAAAATTTCCTTCAAATTCCTTGGTTATCGCATTTAGCTTAATAAGTGGTGTATTTCCTATTAACTCTAAAACATTATTAAAGGCTTTTATTTCTTCTTTCATATGAAGATACAATTTGAATTTTTAATTGATAGTTCAGTCCTGATTCTTATTCAATCTTTTAAATACTATATCATGACTATTTATAAAAATAAATTAATAAAGGTAAATATAAAAAAAGGCTACCTCAAAACCTTGCAAATTTAAGAAAATATTTTAAACTATTTCTGAATTCCTTCTAAATCTAACAAAAAAGTGAATTCTTTCGCTAATTCTTTTAGCGCTTCAAATCGACCTGAAGCACCGCCGTGTCCCGTTTCCATGTTGGTGTCTAGAAAAAGTTGTTTGGAATTTGTTTTCATCGAACGAAGCTTCGCAACCCACTTGGCTGGTTCCCAATATTGTACTTGGGAATCGTGCAAACCCGTTGACACATAAAGATTGGGATAAGCTTGTGTTTTTACATTGTCATATGGTGAGTACGACAGCATATAATCGTAGTATTTTTTATCATTTGGATTTCCCCATTCGTCGTACTCGCCGGTGGTAAGTGGAATCGAATCGTCTAACATCGTTGTGACTACATCTACAAACGGTACTTGAGCAATCACTCCGTTGTACATTTCAGGTGCCATATTGATGATTGCGCCCATCAATAACCCGCCAGCCGATCCGCCTTCTGCATACATATGAGCAGCGGATGTATAGTTAGAATCAATTAAAAATTTAGAACAATCGATAAAATCGGTGAACGTATTTTTCTTTTTCAATAACTTACCGTTTTCATACCACATGCGACCTAAATCTTCGCCACCACGAACATGAGCAATTCCGAGTATGAATCCGCGATCGAGCAAACTCAAATTGGTAGAACTAAACGATGGATCGGAAGAATACCCATACGAGCCGTACGCATTCAACAACAATGGATTGTTTCCGTTTTTAATAATTTCTTTACGATAAACCAGCGAAATCGGAATTTTTGTACCATCCATTGCGGTAGCCCAAACGCGTTCTTCGTGGTAATTGTTTTTGTCAAATTTTCCGCCTAAAACGGCTTGCTCTTTTAAAATCGTTTTGCTTTGGGTGCGCATATTAAAATCTATCACCGATGCAGGCGTAGCCATTGATTGATAGGCATAACGCAGAATTTCGGTGTCAAAATCAATATTTGACATGGTGTAACACGTATAGGTTTCGCTTTCAAATGGTAAATAATACTCGGTGCCTTTCCACGGCATGATGCGTATTTTGTTCAATCCGTTCGAACGTTCTGAAAGCACCAAATAATTCTTAAACACATCAATATCTTCTAGTAGGACATCTTCGCGATGTGGAATCAAATCTACCCAATTCTCTTTTGCTGTTTTACCCTCGAGCGTTTTCATCAATTTGAAATTGACTGCATCATCTTTATTGGTTAGGATGTAAAAATGATCTTCATAATGTGTAATTGAATACTCTAAGTCACGGGTTCGCTTCTGAAAAATTGAAAATGGTTTATCCGGTGTCGATGCCAAGAGAATTTGATATTCGCTGGTAACCGTGCTGTTGGAACCGATAATTAAGTATTTTTTCGATTTAGACCGGTAGATGGAAGTTGTAAACGTTTCATCTTTTTCATGATACACCAACTTATCATTGGCAATATCCGAACCTAACGTATGTTTATAAATTTTATCTGAGCGCAAGGTCACACTGTCTTTGCGGGTGTAAAAGACGGTTGAATTATCACTTGCCCAAGTTCCACTTCCTGTAGTATTTTCAATTTTGGTTGGCAGAATTTCTCCCGTCACCAAATTTTTAAAATGAAGCGTATATTGTCTTCTTGAAACCAAATCCACACTATAGGCAACCCATTTATTGTTATCACTTACATACAATCCGCCCATCTGAAAATACGAATGTCCTTTGGCCATTTCGTTGCAATCAAACATGATTTCTTCTTGGGCTTCTAACGACTCTTTTTTGCGCGCATAAATTGGATAGTCTTTACCCGTTTCAAAACGCGTGATGTAGTAATATCCGTTATGAAGAAAAGGTACCGATTGGTCGTCTTCTTTGATTCGGGATTTCATTTCCTCAAACAAATCCGTTTGAAACGCTTTGGTATGCGCTGTTTCTTTTTGGTAGTATTCGTTTTCTTTATTGAGATAATCAAGTACTTCAGGATTTTCGCGGTCGTTCAACCAGTAGTAATCGTCAATTCTTTTGTGACCGTGTTTTTCTATACTGTGCGGCTTTTTGGGAGCCAAAGGAGGGGAATTTTTTACTTGCATTGTCGTGTTTCGGGTTTGAGATATTCCTGATGCAAAAATAAGGCATGAACAAAATAAAATAAGTTTTTTCATGGTGTTTTTTTAATGATTAAAGAGCCAATATACTACTTTTGCAAAATCGTACTATTAAAAAAATATTAAGATGTTTGGAGACTTAATGGGAATGATGGGCAAACTGAAAGAAACCCAACAAAAAATTGAAGAAACAAAACGTCGTTTGGACACTGTTTTAGTTGATGAACAAAGTTCGGATGGATTGTTAAAAGTAACATTGACCGCCAATCGGACGATCGAGTCAATTGATCTAGACGAAAGTCTTTTGGGCGACAAAGAACAATTGGAAGACTACCTTATTTTGGTGCTGAACAAAGCCATTGAAAAAGCAACAAACGTCAACGAAGCCGAACTCGGAGCCGTGGCTAAAGATGGAATGCCGAATATTCCGGGAATGGATATGTTTAAGTAAATTGAAAGAAATTTAAACTTCAATATTCGTTAATCGTTGTTCAACATTCATCATTTTTTGAACTCTGAATATTCAACTTGGAATTTTGAATTTTGAAGTTTTTATAAAGGTCATTTTTCTTAAAACTTCACCAACGTTTCTTTCACGTATTCATGCATTACTTCTTTGTAATCCAAATGCGTGACCATACGCAACTTCCCCTGACCCATCGAACTGATGTGAATGCCTTTTTGTTTCAGCCTTTCAATTGTTTCTTTTTCGTTTAAATTGGGTTTGATAGTAAAAATGAGTATATTGGTTTCAACGGGTTCTACTTTTTCAATCCACGGTAGTTTTTGCAAGACTTCACCTAATTCTTTGGCTCTGCGGTGATCGTCTTCTAGTCGGTTGATGTTGTTGCGGAGTGCGTAAATTCCGGCTGCCGCTAAATAACCCGACTGACGCATGTTTCCACCAAATATTTTCCGAATCCGGATGGCACGTTTAATGGTTTCGGCATCGCCCACCAAAACCGAACCAATTGGCGCGCCTAATCCTTTTGAAAAGCACACCGAAATCGTGTCAAATAATTCGCCAAACTGTTTGGGATGTTGTTTTT
>CAIUWH010000104.1 GCA_903902795.1 uncultured Bacteroidota bacterium | reverse complement strand
CCGACAACCGACAACCGACAACTCACAACTGTTTTTCAATATAATCAGTTATTTCCTTTCTATCTACCAGATAATCAAACCAAACCGCATGTTCCGTTCGTTTGAACCACGTAAGCTGACGCTTGGCAAATCGTCTAGTATTTTTCTTTATTTCTTCCACTGCAAATTCAAAAGAAAATTCCCCGTCAAAAAAAGAAAATAGTTCTCGGTAACCAACCGTTTGTAACGCATTCAACTGTTTGTGCGGATATAATTGTTGTGCTTCGGCTACTAATCCATCGTTCATCATCAAATCAACTCGGTGGTTAATTCTACTGTACATCACGTCCCGTTCGGCTTCCAAACCAATAACAATAGGAGTGAAGTGCCGTTCTTTTGTCTTCTGATGTAAAAACGACGAGTACGGACTTCCGCTTCCCAAACATACTTCGCAAAAACGCATCATTCGTTGCGGATTTACTAAGGTCTGCGGATTGGTTTCAGACAACAAGGCATAATAATTTGGATCGCGTTCTTTCAAAATTTCTTGTAAATAGTCGATTCCGTTGGTTTCAAAATTCGCCCGAACTTCATCCCGGACATTCGCATCGATATCCGGAAAATCATCAAAACCTTTCAATACAGCATCTACATACAAACCTGATCCTCCAACCATAATCTGAATGTTGTTTTTTAAAAATAGTTCGTCCAATTTCGATACAGCATCGCGTTCAAAATCACCCACTGTATATTCTTCAAAAATCGATTTATTCTGAATGAAATGATGGGTTGCCGACACTAATTCTTCGTCACTAGGAACTGCCGTTCCAATTCGCATTTCCTTAAAAAACTGTCGACTGTCGCATGAAATGATATCGCAACCAAAATGCTTGGCCAATGCAATACTCAAGGAAGTTTTTCCTATGGCAGTCGGGCCGATAATGGTGATGAGATAGTTCATGTAGTATTTTTATTGTGTTTTAACATTCAAACAATTTTGAACATTCAATAACGAATTTTGAATGTTGAAGTGATTGCCCTAGCCCCGATAGAGCCGATATCCTCCGATGGACAAAAACAAAGGCTTTGCCTGTAGTTTTTTGCCAATCGGAGATAAAGGCGAAAGCGGGATACAAGCTCCTAAAATTTAATCACTTTCATCACTCGGTTTTTTCGCAAATAGCTCTGAATTATAGTTCGCGTATCACGGTTGTTCTGCATCGGAATCAAAATATTTTTCAATACTTCAACATTGGTAATTTGGTAGTTTAAATCGTAAAAACAATACCCTTTATAAATTCCGTTTTCAATCAGCACTGCACTTCGCTCATCAAGCTTTCTGCCGCGGTCAATCACAATCATATTGTTGTTCTCGAATTTCATTTCACTGATGAATTCTTCTACGCGTGAGTTGTATTCTTCGGGTGATTCCTGACCTAAACATGCACCATTACATTCTTTTATTTTGTATTGAAAGCAAGCGTTTTTAGTTTCGTATAAGCCGTTTAACTTCTGACACAAGTTGTATTTATCGGTAATTTTAAACAACATGTTTTTGCCTTCTTGAATTGAGGTGAAGGATGTGATTTCTTTCTTTCTGCCATCTGCTTTCTGCACTCTTAAATTTAGATAGCCTTGGTCATCTAGAATTTCATACAATGCCCATTGAAAAATACTTTTGCGTTGGGCGCGATTGTAAATTGGTTTGTTGATTTTAATTTCTTCGCTTTCTTTTAACAGTGCAATTAACTCGCTGCCCGTTTCTTCATACGTTACAGCAAAAACTTCAGCTTGAATCTTTATACATTTCGTGGTTTTACCCGTAAAATGTTGGTTGACGCGCTTCTTAATATTTTTACTTTTCCCGATATAAATCAAATCTCCTTTTTCGTTATGGATGTAGTAAATTCCGGTTCGATTGGGCAAACTTTCTACAATATCCAACAATTTCGGTGTTAGTCCACTTTTGATTTCCGCTTTGATGGAACTGATGAGAATTTCTTTTTCGGTGTCCTTCGACAAAAGCAATTTAAACAACTTCACTGTTGCTAAAGCGTCGCCACTTGCCCGGTGGCGATCGGTTACTGGAATTCCCAATGCGCGAACCAATTTCCCTAAACTATACGATTCCATTCCGGGTATTAATTTTTTAGAAAGTTCTACCGTACAGAGTGTAGGCTTTATAAAATCATATCCTAATCGACTGAATTCGGTGCGTAAAATGCGATAATCAAAAGAGGTGTTGTGCGCAACCAAAATACTTCCTTCAGTAATTTCGATGATGCGCTTGGCGACTTCGTAAAATTTGGGTGCCGAGCGCAACATGGCATTGTTGATTCCGGTTAATTTTACTACAAAAGGTTGTATTTCTTTTTCGGGATTGAGTAAACTGATGAATTGATCAATCACTTCATGGCCGTCAAATTTATAGATGGCGATTTCGGTAATTCCTTCTTCGTTGAATTGGCCTCCGGTGGTTTCTATGTCGAGTATTGTGTACATTGTTTAGATCGCTTTGCTGCAAGACCGCTTCGCTGCAAGAGTCAAGATTCCTTGTAAGATTTTTTTCTTTCAGTGAAACGGTCTTTCTTCTTTTTTCTATTTTCTTCCCCCAAAGATACTACTTCCAATTCGAACCATCGTACTACCGCATTCGATGGCTAGTTGATAATCGCCCGACATTCCCATGGAAAGGGTGTTAACCTGAATTGCATCCGACTTCAGTCGGATGTCTCTTAGTGTATCAAAAATAGCTTTCAGATTTTGAAATTCCTTTTTAATTTGGTTTTGATTGTCTGTGAAGGTTGCCATTCCCATTAAACCAACAATTCTGATGTTTTTCATCGCATTTTTGTCATTCTGAACAAAGTCAAGAATCTCATCTAGTTCGGCTTCATCCAATCCAAATTTACTTTCCTCTTCAGCAATGTAGATTTGAAGTAAACAATCAATCACACGGTTGTGTTTTTTAGCTTGCTTGTTTATTTCTTCCAGTAATTTCAGACTATCCACACCATGAATCAAACTCACGTACTCTGCCATAAATTTGACTTTATTGGTTTGCACGTGTCCGATCATGTGCCACTGAATGTCTTTGGGCATTTGCTGCCACTTTTCAGTCATTTCCTGAATTTTATTTTCACCAAAAATACGTTGACCCGCTTCATACGCTTCCATCAAATCGGACACGGGTTTGGTTTTCGAAACCGCTACTAGCGTAACCCTTTCAGGCAGTTGGGATTGTATATTGAGGAGGTTTTCTTTTATTGACATGTAAAAAAGTATTCAGTGTTCAGAATTCAGTGTTCAGATTTTTAACTCAAGCAGTAGGTAAGGATTGATTCATATCGCTACTTCGTATTCGTATATCGTACTTCTACCTTCATAACTCATACACCATCAATCCACTTCTAAACTTCGGTTCAATGTATGTTGATTTTGGTGGCATAATTAAATTGTTGTCGGCTAAGGCTTTAATTTCAGAGATATCACTTGGAAATAACATAAATCCTACTTCGAATTCGCCTTCATCTACCAATTCCTTTATTGTTAAAATGGACTGCTTACCCGGAATGTACTCAATCCGTTCGTCGTTGCGTAAATCTTCAATTCCTAAAATAGGTTGTAACACTTTATCGTATAAAATTTGTGCATCGAGATTTTCAAGGAGTGATAATTTAGTGTTTTGCTTCGCATGTTCGCTATCGCTCGAGCCTAATTTATAAAAAAGAGCGTAAAAATCGCCGTCTAGATACATTCCGAATTCGAACTTACTTTGCGGTTTCCACAGTTCTTGTTCTTTTAATTTGATGATGAAATGTTCGGATAATCTGAGAATAAAATCTTCTTTCGAATGTCCGTTTAAATCGCGTATGATTCGGTTGAATTCGTATATTTTCACATTCGACTCGGCCATGAGAAAGCTCATGAAATAATTCAGATTTTCATTGCCTTCTGACTTATATTGGTCGTACAATAATTCGGCAGAAGCCGATCGATGATGACCATCTGCAATATATAATTCGGATATCGATGCAAATTGTTTGGTTAACCAAACTACTTCAGCAACCGCATCGACTTTCCAGACCGTATGCTTTTCTTTGTTGGTAGTCGAAAAATGATAAATAGGTGTGTCTTTTTTCTTCTCTAAAATCCATTTATTTATTGGTGCATTATCTTCATACGTAATTAATACAGGTTCGGTATTGAATCCGGTTTGATGTAAATAATCTTTGAACAGTTCCACACGGTACTGCAACGTATCTTCGTGTTTTTTTATCGTATTATTTTTATAATCTTCGATTGAAGTTCCCGCAACAATTCCCGTAAATGACTGATTTTTCGTTTGAATTTCGTAAACAAAAAAAGCGGCAATTTCATCCTCAATAAAAATACCATCATTTTTAAAATCGTGGTATTTGTGAGCGACACCTTTAAAACGCTTGTCTAAAGTTATTTTTTGAGAATGTACATAAGCCGGATTAATCACGTGTAAAAATGAATACGGATTAAAATCCAACCACGAAGCTAATTCAGCTGGCGAGTAATCGTCGTAGTTACGGCAAGTTACCAATGCTGCTTTATCAGGAGTTGGACGAACGGCTTTGAAGGGAATTATTTTGCTCATGTAGTGGTTGTCGGTTGTCGGTTGTCAGTTGTCGGGTCAAAAAAATAGCCGAAAACTGATAACCGATAACTATTTTAAAAACTGTTTCGAAACTTTCTCTGCTTTTTTGCTTTCAGTATAATCATAAAAACCTTCACCCGATTTAACTCCGAGTTTTCCAGCCATTACCATATTGACCAAAAGTGGGCACGGAGCGTATTTTGGATTTTTAAATCCGTCGTACATCACATTTAAAATGGACAGACATACATCTAAACCGATAAAATCCGCTAGTTGAAGCGGACCCATCGGATGCGCCATTCCAAGTTTCATCACCGTATCAATCTCTTGAACACCCGCCACGCCATTGTACAATGTTTCAATCGATTCGTTGATCATCGGCATTAAAATTCGGTTCGCAACAAATCCAGGATAATCATTTACTTCAGTAGGTGTTTTTCCCAATTTCACCGATAAATCCATGATAATTTGGGTTACTTCATCAGAGGTTGAATACCCGCGAATAATTTCCACTAATTTCATTATCGGCACTGGATTCATAAAGTGCATGCCAATCACACGCTCAGGATGAACGACTTGCGCTGCAATTTGTGTGATGGAAATCGACGACGTATTGGACGCCAAAATTACATTATGGTCACACGCTTCGCTCAATTGTTTGAAGATGTTCATTTTTAAACCTACATTCTCGGTGGCTGCTTCTACAACTAAATCAGTTCCTACGACGCCATCGTTCAGGTCGGTGTAGGTAATGATGTTTCCAATTGTTTTGTGCTTTTCTTCTTCGGAGATAGTTCCTTTGGTCACCATTCGTTCAAGGTTGGACGCAATGGTTGCCATTCCTTTTTCGAGAGACTTTTCAGATACATCAATTAATTTTACGGTAAAACCGCTTTGTGCAAACGTGTGAGCAATTCCGTTGCCCATGGTTCCTGCGCCTATTACAGCTATTGTTTTCATTTTGTGATTTTAAGATTTTAGGACCTGTCTGCCGACAGGCAGGTTATAAGATATAAAGATTATTTCTCCATGCTGTCGATAATCATATACGCCACACGCAACGCTTCTGTTCCATCTTCCAAGGTAACTATTGGGGTTGTATTGTTGTTTATGGCGTCTGCAAAAGTTTCTAATTCGTCTAAAATAGCGTTGTTGGGCGCAACATCGGGATTGTTAAAGTAGATTTGTTTCTTTTTGCCTTCTGCATTTTGCAAAATCATATCAAAATCGCCCGGAACTTCTGGCGCTTCTTTCATCTTTACCACTTCGCAAACTTTATCCAAATAATCGACAGAAATGTACGCGTCTTTTTGAAAGAATCGCGATTTACGCATGTTTTTCATCGAAATCCGACTGGATGTAATGTTGGCAACACAACCATTTTCAAATTCAATTCGGGCATTGGCAATATCTGGTGACTGACTCAAAACAGAAACTCCACTGGCGTGAACGGCTTTGACTTTTGATTTCACCACACTCAAAATCGCATCAATATCATGTATCATTAAATCCAATACTACAGGAACGTCGGTACCACGCGGATTAAATTCGGCCAAGCGATGGGTTTCAATAAACATTGGGTTATCAATTTGATTTTTAACCGCATTAAAGGCAGGATTGAATCGTTCGACATGACCAACCTGACCTTTCACCTTATATTCTTTGGCTAATGCGATGATTTCTTCCGCTTCCTCCACAGTGGTTGCAATCGGTTTTTCGATGAAAACGTGTTTGCCACTTTTTATCGAAACCTTAGCGCATTTGTAATGAGAAAGTGTTGGAGTTACGATATCAATAACATCTACAGCATGAATCAATTTTGCAATAGTATCGAATTGTTTGTATCCAAATTCGGCCGCAATTTTGGCTCCATTTTCTTGGTTTTCATCATAAAACCCAACAAGTTCATATTTAGAAGATTGTTGCAACAACCGCAAATGTATTTTTCCGAGATGACCAGCACCTAAAACGCCGACTTTAAGCATAAGATGAATTTTCATCAAAAGTACTAATTATAAAATAAATTCCAATAACGAAAATCTAAAATCAAAGGTTAAAAATTAGAGGATAATTTGGAATTTGAGATTTGTTTTTTGAGATTTTTACCGCTATTTTTACGAAATAAAATTACCCCAGATTGAAAGATACTAACAAACATCAAGGCCTTAGAAATCAACTTGCCAAACTATTGGAAGAAAAAGGAATTACGGATAAAAACGTGTTGGAAGCCATAAAGAAAATTCCACGTCATTTGTTCCTGAATTCGAGTTTTGAAGATTTTGCCTATCAAGACAAAGCCTTTCCTATTGCTGCTGGCCAAACTATTTCGCAGCCTTACACTGTAGCCTATCAGAGTCAGTTATTGGAAGTGAAAAAAGATCAAAAAATTCTAGAAATTGGAACGGGTAGTGGTTATCAAACGGCTGTTTTGTGCTTGCTGGGTGCGAAAGTGTATTCAGTGGAACGTCAAAATGAATTATTCAAAACCACTTCATTACTATTACCTAAACTAGGCATCCGACCTAAACATTTGTCATTTGGCGATGGCTATAAAGGATTACCCAATCACGCACCATTTGATAGTATAATTGTCACGGCGGGCGCACCTACCATTCCACAACCCTTAATGGCACAATTGAAAATTGGTGGACGTTTAGTGATTCCTGTTGGCGATAAAGAACAAGTGATGACGCTGCTGATTCGCAAGAACGAAACCCAATTTGAAAAACATGAATTTGGGGATTTTAAATTTGTACCATTGTTGGAAAACAAAAATTAAGAGCTACAAATTCGATAGTTTATTCTTCAAATTATCAATTTCAGCCAAAATATCGGCGATTTTATTTTCTTTATTTTCGCCTTGACCCATTTGAATTCCTTTTTCTTCCAAAATTTCAGTTATGGCTTGAATGGCATTGGGATTAAAATCTAAGTTATGAAGCAATCGTTGTTTGTACCACGCAATTTGAAGTTCATTGTGATTAATTTCTAACACTTCTGATAAAACTTTGATTTGCTTTTCAGTTGGTAAGCGAAATCCATTTTCGAATTTACTAATCAATGCTTGATCAATTTGGGTAAGTTCGGCCAATTCTCGTGTTCGGATATTTTTAGTTTCTCGAGCATTTTTTAATAAATCTTTCATGATTTAGAAGGATTTCTTAATGCGATCAATATCGCGTTTGGTGTCTTGCTCTTTAAGCGATTCGCGTTTGTCATAGGTTTTCTTTCCTCTGCAAAGCCCGATTTCTAATTTAGCAATACCTTTTTCATTGGTAAAAAGTCGAAGCGGAATAATCGTCAAGCCTTTAGTCTCAACACTGCGAGCTAATGATTTCAATTCTCTTTTATTCAAAAGCAATTTACGTTCACTACGTGATTTGTGGTTGAATTGATTACCAAATGCATATTCTTCGATATAAGTATTAATAGCAAAAAGTTCATTATTGTTAAACTCACAAAAGCTTTCTGCTATTTGTGCCTTACCTAATCGAATGGATTTTATTTCAGTTCCAGTTAAAACAATTCCAGCAGTAAACGACTCGATAATTTCGTAGTCAAATTTGGCTCTCTTGTTTAGTATGTTGGCTGTTTTTATCATCTGTTGCAAATGTACTAACAAAAATATGAATCTAAAAAGGAAAATAAAAAGCAATAGTTTTGTTTAATAGGTCGCTCTAATTTCAAAATTTAATCTCATAATTCTGTTAATAAGTAACTCTTCTTTTATTGCATATACTTATAATTGTATTAAAATTATTAATACATTCGTAAAACAAACCTTAAAATTATATCGATATGATAAAAAAATCCATTCAGTTAATTGCCTTGTTTTTAGTGTTTGTTTCGTGTACCCGTGAAGAATCCACTACTAATACTATTGAAATTGATCCTACTCAACGTGAACCACTCTCGGCAGCTCAAATAAATGCTAAGATAGACGAGTCGTTTAGTACTGCCAATTCGTTCGATTGGAATCAATCATCCAACCATTTATTATGGAGTGCCATCTTTCAAGGAAATAAAATTGCTTCCATAGGTTTTGGTTCGTCTTCCACTGATTTCGACCGAAGTCTATCGCCCAACAACCGTCAAATTGAAAATGGTATATTGGCGTTGATTCAGCAATACGAAGGAAAAGAATTGGACCAAATTGTAATTTCTTCTGATGAATTTCTGAATCAAATGGATGTCATTATCGAAAAACAAGAAACGGTTATCGCGTTGCGAAGTATGCAAACCATTCGTTATTTTGAACCTGCCGATTATAAGTATTTTGCCAATCAAAACCCACAAAGTGGCTCAGGCTATCAAACACAGTCGAGTGGTGAATCGGGTTGCGGATTCGAATCGTCTACTTTAAATGTAGCCGATTATACTGCGGTCACTCCGAATGCAAAAGTACCATGGGCTTTTTACCAACACAATATTCCGAGTGCATGGAATTACAGTACGGGAGCCGGAATCACCATTGGAGTAATTGATACAGGAACATCTCCGAATCAAACACTTTTAGGTTCTAGTTTTAATAACGGATTGTCATCGGGTAGAACTATTAGTAAATTCGGAACCTATGTTGATTCAATTTGGCCATGGAGTACAGGAACTGACGGACCGAACGATCAATGTGGCCACGGAACAAGTATGGCATCTGCGGCGGCGGCACCACGTAATACTACAGGTTTACCTGTTGGTGTGGCGTACAATGCTAATTTAGTAACCTATCGAGCGGCTTCCAATGTAGTATTAGATGGATATCACGAACAAAATGGGGTGAAAAATGCGTTTACAGGCTTAGGAAATAACGCAAGTGTAAAAATCATATCCATGTCAATGGGACACATTTTCTCGGTTGGAAAAATTACTGACGGTGTGAATTATGCGTACAACAGAGGGAAACTTATTTTATGTGCCGGCGGAACTTCTACTAGTTTCACCAATTTTGTGGGAGTTATTTTTCCCGCTTGGTTGCCTCAAACAGTAGCTGTAACTGGCGTGAAAGAAGGTACATCCAATCAAAAATGCGATGTGTGCCATTCAGGTGCAGAAATCGATTTTACGGTTCAAATGCAACGAGCATCATCGGGTAATACCGTTCCCGTTGTGAGTTATTACGGTGGACAATCGGATTATGTCGGTGGTTCATCAGTTGCAACGGCAACTACAGCAGGAATTGCAGCCTTGGTTTGGTCTAAAAATCCATCGTGGACACGTGATCAAGTGTTGAATAAAATGAAACAATCAGCAACATACTATCCCACTAAGAATTCACAATACGGACATGGTAATATCAATGCTTTATTGGCAGTTCAATAAAAATAGATAATTATTTAAAATCCACCTTAAGTAAAATTTTGGTGGATTTTTTTATGTCGTTGCTTTTCTATTAGATACTTTTGTATGATGGAAATGAATAAATCAAAAGATCCTCTGCACGGAATTACACTGCAACAAATTGTAGAAAAATTGGTCGATTTTTACGGATTCGATACAATGGGTGAGTTGATTAAAATCAAATGTTTTAACGAAAACCCAAGCGTTAAATCAAGTCTAACTTTTTTGCGTAAAACCGATTGGGCACGGAAAAAAGTAGAAGCGCTGTACATTAGAACGTTGACAAAAATGTCGTAGATTAAAGTAAATCCTTTTCCAAAAGGGAATATATCGGAAACAAAACGGGCGAATGTTTTCCCCAAAAAACCGGATTTCCTTCCCACATGTGTTCGGTTTCGATTATTTTATTTTTGAGTGAATTTAGTTCGGCTCCTTTAGTGAAAATGGATGCAGAGCAGTATTCGTTCGTTAGATTGATATTCATAATTAAGAGTGCAGAAGGATGTTTTTTAAATCGTCGTAATTTTTTATCTTAATGCTGATTTTCTCTTTTCGCAAAACGCCTTCAATTTGTTTTGGAATCGGTAATTTGATGCCCAAAGTAGGTTCTACAACATCTAAAAACTTAATTGGATGTGCAGTTTCTAGAAAGAAACCAATGGCATTGTGATGATTTTGTAATTCATGTTTTAAACCTAAATAGCCAACTGCGCCGTGAGGTTCGGCAATATATCCCGTATTTGTGAAGATGTTTTTCATTTCAAACAGCGTTTCTTCATCAGAAAAACCAATTGAAGAAAAGTCGTGTTCAAAAGCTTTCAGATCATTATTGTACATTTCTTGAATACGAATAAAATTACTCGGATTTCCAACATCCATTGCGTTAGAAATCGTAGCTATTGAAGGTCTGGGTTCGTATATTCCTTTTTCCAAAAACCGAGGAACCGTATCATTTGCATTGGTAGAAGCCACAAAATGATCGAGTGGTAAACCGAGTTTTTTGGCCAAAATTCCGGCGCAGATGTTCCCGAAATTTCCACTCGGACACGAAGCTATTAAAGGTTTGTTGTATTTCTTTAGTTCTTTGTACGCAAAAAAGAAGTAAAACATTTGAGGCAACCAACGTGCAATGTTGATGGAATTGGCGGATGTAAGGTTTTTGGATTTCAAATCGGCATCCAGAAAGGCCTTTTTGACCATGTCCTGGCAATCATCAAATACTCCGTCGACTTCCAAAGCAGTGATATTTTGTCCTAAAGTGGTCAATTGGCGTTCTTGAATGTCACTCACTTTTCCTGACGGATACAGTATAATGACATCGACACCTTTTACACCGAGAAATCCGCTAGCAACAGCTCCGCCAGTATCTCCAGATGTTGCAACTAAGACCGTGTTTTTTACATTTTTGCCTCTGTTAAAATAGGCAAGACAGCGCGACATGAATCGGGCACCAACATCTTTAAACGCCATGGTCGGTCCGTGAAATAACTCTAACGAAAATACATTGTCTTCAATTTCCACCAGCGGAAAATCAAAGGATAATGTTTCGGCAATGATGTGTTTGAGTTCGGCTTCCGGAATTTCATCACCTACAAATTGTTTGATGACTTGGAAAGCGATTTCTTCGTGGGATAGGTTTTCGATGTTTTCAAAAAACGATGGTGGTAGTGGTGTAATCTTCTCGGGGAAAAACAAACCTCTATCCGAAGCTAATCCTTGAATAACAGCTTCTTGAAAGGAAACGATATTGGCTTTATTGTTTAGGCTGTGATAGTTCATAAAAGTACGATTTACGAGTTACGAAGTACGAAATGAGAAATACCATTGAAGTCCTTTTAACTTCGTATGTCGTACCTCTCACTTCGTATTATACAATTTTTACTCCATTCGGGTTGATTTTCGACACATGCATATCAAATACAATTCCGGTATTCTGATAACTTTCTCTCATGGCCAACGCTACTTTTTCGGCATTCTCATTTCCTTTGCACAGTGCGAAAATAGAAGGTCCAGCTCCAGAAATACCAGAACCTAAAGCGCCATTTTTAAGTGCTGCGCTTTTAACGGAATCAAAATTCGGAATTAAATGTTTACGAAGTGGCTCGATGATTACATCTTGCAAAGAACGACCAATTAATTCGTAGTCATTTGTATACAAACCAGCTATCAAGCCGCCTAGATTACCCGTCTGCGTGATTGCATTTTTCAACGAAACGGTAGGCTGCAAAACAGCTCTAGAATCGGATGTTTTTACTTCAATATGTGGGTGCAAAACAACCGCAAATAAATCGTCTGGACTGTCAATTCGAATTACATCTAACGGATTATAACCACGAACCAAAGTGAACCCGCCGAGTAGGCAAGGAGCAACATTATCTGCATGTTCGCTACCACTAGCAACTACTTCACCTTTCATCGCAAAATGTACCAATTGTTGTTTGGTAAACGGTTTACCGAGCAATTCGTTAATGCCAAAAACTGCTCCTGCAGCACTGGCCGACGAACTGCCGATTCCACTACCTAATTTAAGGATTTTATTAATTTCGATTTCAAATCCAAAGTCACATTCAATACTATTTAATAGTGCTAAAGCAGCGACTCCAGCGACATTCTCTTCTGTTTTAAAAGGTAAAGTGGCACCTTCAATTTTGGTGATTCGTATTCCCTTTTCAGCCGATTTTCGAATAATCATCTCATCACCAATGCCATCCAAACACAATCCCATGATATCAAAACCGCAATTGAGATTGGCGATAGTGGCAGGGCAGAATAGTTTTATTTCGTTCATAATTCAGTTTTCGGTTGTTAGTTTTCGGTTGTCAGTCTTTCATTGCATTTTTGAAAAACTGACAACACTTAACTGGCAACGGATTATACATTTCCAATTCGAATTACATCCGCAAAAATTCCGGACGCGGTTACAGCGGCGCCCGCACCAGCACCTTTTATAATCAATGGTTGGTCAATGTAGCGATCGGTGTAAAACTCAACAATATTGTCTTTTCCTTCTAAGTTGTAAAACGGACTGTCAGCAGGAATAAATTGCAATCCAACACTGGCTTTTCCATTGTCAAACGACGCGACAAATTTTAATCTACAATCTTTAGTTTTTGCTTCCTCTAATAGGTTTTCAAAATGACTAGAATGCTTCGTAAGTGATTGAAAGAAATCATCGTTGTTACTTGTTTCCATACATTCTACTGGGAGAAAAGAATTATTTTCAATGTCCTCCATTTCCATTTGATAACCACTTTCTCGAATTAAGATGAGTATCTTTCGAGCGACATCGACACCACTTAAATCAATTTTTGGATCCGGTTCTGTAAACCCTTGTACACCAGCTTCTTTTACTACGTCATGAAAGTTATACTTTTCACCAAAATTATTAAAAATAAAATTCAAACTTCCCGATAAAACGGCATTGATTCGGTTTACTTTATCACCCGAAGCTATCAAGTGTTTGAGCGTATCGATGATGGGTAATCCTGCACCAACATTGGTTTCAAACAAAAATGGAGCATTGTATTTACGGGATAAACTTTTTAAGTTTTTATAGTTATCAAATTGGGATGAGCACGCAATTTTATTACAGGTAACAACTGCAATATTTTGTTGTAAAAACTGATTATAAATCGAGGCCACATCATTATTTGCAGTAATATCAACAAAAATGCTATTGCGTAAATTTAGATTTTTTGTTCGTTGGATAAACTCAATTGGATTTGCATTTTCACCATTATCTAAGAGCGATTTCCACTCTTTTAAAGCCAATCCATCTTCATCAAAAATCATTTTTCGCGAATTGGAAAGTGCAATAACTCGCACATTTATCTTTAAATTGTCTTTTAGAAATTTCTTTTGTTGACTAATTTGATCAATAAATTTTTCACCTACGTTTCCGACTCCCATGACGAATAAATTCAACTGCTTGGTGTTGTCTTCGAAAAATCGTTCATGTAACGTATTCAGAGCTTTTTTCACATCTTTTTCATTGATGACTACCGAAATATTTCGCTCCGATGCACCTTGAGCAATGGCTCTAATGTTCACGTTGTTTTTCCCTAAGGTACTGAACATTTTCCCAGAAATACCTTGATGATTCTTCATGTTTTCGCCCACTAACGCTACGATGCACAAATCTTTTTCAACAATACAAGGATCGATTTTGTTCTGTCCGATTTCAATTTGAAATTCTTCTTCAATGGCTTTTTTAGCGAGATCAGCATCTTGATTCTGAATTCCGATGCAAATCGAATGTTCGGACGACGCTTGCGTAATGAAAATAACATTAATATTGTGTTGCGACAGCACCTGAAATAATCGTTTTGATGAGCCAGCAACGCCAATCATTCCTGATCCTTCCAATGTTACCAAGGCAATGTTATCGATGTGAGAAATACCTTTTATGGGGTTGGAAGCCGATTGAGGTTGGTTTGAAATCAAGGTTCCGTATGCCGCTGGCTCGAAGGTGTTCTTAATCCAAATTGGAATATTAGCTTTTAATACCGGTTGAATCGTTGGCGGATACAAAACTTTAGCACCAAAATGCGATAATTCCATGGCTTCTTGGTACGAAATCGTTTCTATCGGTTGTGCTTGTTTTACAATTTTCGGATTGGCGGTAAACATTCCGTTTACGTCAGTCCATATTTCTAATGAATCAGCATTTAAACCGTTTGCTATAATCGCCGCGGTATAATCGGAACCTCCGCGACCAAGAGTTGTAGTATTACCGTCGTCATCGGATGCTATGAATCCGGGTAAAACAACTACCGACGAGCTGTTTGAATTAAAATAGTTAGCAATTTGAGTATTTGTACTATCAAAATCTACCGCAGCTTTTCCGAAGTTCGAATTGGTTTTGATTAATTCTCTACTGTCTTTAAAAGCGCTATTCGGAATAGTTTGCTGTAGGGCAGTGGAAATGATTTGCGAAGAAAGCAACTCTCCAAAACTAGCAATAGCATCAGACGTCCGAGGCGACAATTCGCCTAACAAATAACAGCCGTCTAGTAAGGTTTGAAGTTGGTTGATTTGATTATTGATTTTAATCAGCAATTGATTTTGATTCGCTGCATCAATTAATTCAGAAATCGTAATAAAATGTTTTTGTTTGATTTCTTCAATAGAGGTTTTATACATTTCATCTTTTGCCGCGGCATTTTTAGATGCCATGAGAAGCATATCAGTTACGCCACTTAGAGCTGAAACAACCACTGCCAATTTTTCTATTTTAACTTTGTCAGAGACAATGTT
Source organism: uncultured Bacteroidota bacterium (assembly GCA_903902795.1). Classification (GTDB taxonomy): domain Bacteria; phylum Bacteroidota; class Bacteroidia; order Flavobacteriales; family Flavobacteriaceae; genus Flavobacterium. The sequence goes on along the minus strand of CAIUWH010000104.1, from coordinate 21,928 downwards.
TAGTGCCAACTGAATATTTTGAGCATTGGCTACCGAAGTTCCGCCAAATTTTAATACAATCATAATTCTATTTTTTACATTCTAGTTCTTTTTGAACCTAAGAAGATTTTGTGTATTGGAATTTTTTGTGCTAAGGACATGATGTCTTTTCCTTTAATCAAAGGAAAATAAAACAGGATTATATGTGAAAATTATACCCCGCACGGGGTTGTAGTTGTTGTAGATGTGTTGCCAACAAAAGAAGCAACCATTGAGATGGTTGTTGAAGAAGTAGTATTTATGTTGTTGATCATCATACTTTTCAAAAATAGTATTTTTTGTCAATGAAAAAAATGCACAAGGTATTTTTATGAATATGACAATTTTATGTCGGTATCGAGTTCGAATCATTTTATTAAACGATCTCTTTACGGCTATTTTTGGAGATTTCTCAATAAAATAGACGTTAAAATAGTTGGATTTTAACAATTGTTTGTTGAATTTTGAAGTCAAATTTCAACTATTCCATGGAACACATGCATTATATCAGTTCAGAGGTACTGAATTTAGAGACGTTACACGATATTATTTCCCAGCACAAATCGATTGCCCTTTCTGAAGAAGCAAAAGTAAACATTCAAAAGTGTAGAACGTATTTAGATCAAAAAATGGCTTCTGAAGAGGCGCCAATTTACGGAATTAACACGGGTTTTGGGTCGTTGTGTAATGTTAAAATTTCAAAAGAGAATCTTTCGCAACTACAAGAAAATCTTGTAAAATCGCATGCCTGCGGAACCGGCGATGAAGTTCCGTCGCAGATTGTAAAATTAATGCTGTTGCTTAAAATCCAATCTCTAAGTTACGGACATTCAGGAGTTCAATTACAAACAGTCGAACGCTTGCTTGATTTTTATAATAATGATGTGTTACCCGTTATTTACACTCAAGGTTCATTGGGTGCAAGTGGCGATTTAGCTCCGCTCGCTCATCTGTCCTTACCTTTATTAGGGGAAGGTGAAGTGTATTTTGAGGGTATAAAAAGTCATGCGTCAAAAGTATTAAAGCACTTTAATTGGAAGCCAATTATTTTAGAGTCAAAAGAAGGTTTGGCTTTACTAAATGGAACACAATTTATGAGCGCGTATGGAAGTTATATCCTTCTAAAAGCAATGAAGTTTTCCTATTTAGCCGATGTTATTGGTGCTATTTCATTGGAAGGATTTGATGGTCGAATCGAGCCGTTTTACGAATTGATACATTATATTCGTCCGCACAAAGGACAAATTGTAACCGCCAAACGCATCACCGATTTACTGCAAGAAAGCCAAATCATTACACAGCAGAAGCAACATGTTCAAGATCCGTATTCGTTTAGGTGCATTCCGCAAGTGCATGGTGCTTCGAAAGATACCATCGATTATGTACAAAAAGTATTTAAGACTGAAATCAATTCGGTTACCGATAATCCCAATGTTTTTGTAGGTGATGATCAAATTATTTCAGGAGGAAATTTTCATGGGCAACCATTGGCATTAGCATTAGATTTTTTAGCAATAGCTTTGTCAGAATTAGGAAGCATATCGGAACGTAGAACGTACCAATTGATATCTGGTTTAAGAGGTTTACCTGCATTTCTTGTCGATAATCCTGGTTTGAATTCGGGTTTTATGATTCCGCAATACACTGCAGCCAGCATTGCCAGTCAAAATAAACAATTGTGCAGTCCTGCTAGCGTTGACAGTATAGTGTCGAGCAACGGACAAGAAGATCATGTGAGTATGGGTGCAAATGCAGCAACCAAATGCTTAAAAGTGATGGAAAATTTGGAGCGTATTTTAGCGATTGAATTAATGAACGCTTCACAAGCTATTGAATTCAGACGTCCATTACAATCGAGTCATTTTATTGAAATGTTTTTAAAATCGTATCGAGCGGAAGTGCCATTAGTGAAAGAAGACCGTATTTTGCATTACGATATCGAGAATTCAGTTGCATTTTTAAATAGTTTTGTAATTGATTTGGAAGAGTAAAAAAAATGCCTCAAAAAAATTCTCGAGGCATTACAAACAACTTAATAATCTACTTTGCTATTATAACTATGTAAATGTACTATTTGGTTGTTATTAAATTATTAATCAATAAATATCAATATATTACTATTTTAAACAAAATAGAAAAAAAATAGCCTTCCTCATTGTGAGAAAGGCTATTTACATTTACATTCTAATTAAACTATCTTTTGATTACTCTTAGTGTTTGTGAAGAATTGCCCTGAGAAACAACTACATTGTAAACACCCGATGGATATGCAAATCCAACTTCAAGATTAGTTATTGAATCAAAAGCTACTTTTTTATCTTCAACTAATTTGCCGATCATATCGTAGATTCTAACGTGAATGAATTCTTGAGAGGTAGTCGTAACATCTAACATAAAGCTATCACTGAATGGATTTGGATAAGCAATAGCTTTGAAACTTACTTCTGTAACCTCTGATCTTAAATTTCCACCAGGAGTAGTTACGTTACAGATTGTTCCGTAAGGTAAGTAACTACCATCTCTGTTTATAACAGCAACTTCAATAGAGTACGTTGTACCTTCTTCAACAGCAAAACCACTGATGTTTTTTAAACGAACTTCTCTTGTAAAACGATCAACTTCTACTGAAGATGAGGTAAGAAGATTAGTAATTCTAAATCGGTATCCATTAGCAAAAGGAACATTGTTCGCATAAATAATTGTTCCAACTGTTGACAACGTGCTTTCACATTGAGAAGCTTGTACTTGAGTAGTAGGTGATGGAGTTGTCACATTACAAGCTAAACCAAAATCTTGAAATACACCACCCACTCGTGCTGCAACTTGTACAGAATACGTTCGTGCAAAATTAAATGAAGTTAATTGATTTAGTGAAAACACACGTAAAGCTCTATCAATTATTTGAACTTGATTGGTAGTCAAATCAGTCACTCTGAATCGGTATGCTTGAGCATTTGGAACTAAGTTAGCGAAGATTTGTTGATTAATTGTACTTAATGTAGAACCACACTGCGTAGGAGCAATGTTAGTACCAATAGTTAAGTTTAACGTATTGATTACTGTACAACCATTTCCGTTAACCGTGTTAAAAGTATACACGCCAGTAGCTGGATAGGTAACACCATTTAAAGGCCAAGTATAAGGTAAAACCTGATTGATTGTAGTACTTGTTGTTTCAGGAATAAAATTAGTAACTGTTACTTTTGCTGATGAAGAGCCAGCACATGTCGAAGTTACTGTGTACGTATATAAACCAGCACCTGCAAGCGTTGGACTCCATACGCCACCAGATTGAGGTGTTCCACCAAGGGTAGCAAATAACTGAGCTTCTGTCACAGTAGTATCCGTACAAATACTTAATAAACCGTCAACCCCAGCATTTGGAGGTAACACCTCATCAGTTCTCGCTGGAACTCTTTGGATTCTACAATCTGAGACTAATGGAGTTTCAGCGATACCATAAGCAGTAGTACTGTACTGATTTTTCATGTACTCTGCAAATGCATCTTGCTCAGAACCTGGGTTTGTAAAGGATGCAGCAGCTGGACCTTGTTCAGGCAATGTATTCAAATCAATTCTGTTTGTTCCCAATGTATTAAACGGATAGCCGTCTCCGCCGCCCGCAAGGAAGTTTAGCGTAACCACTCTGAATGTACGTGATAAATCACCCACTGTTATACCATTGACAACCAATGTATCAACAACGTTTCCGTTTGCATCAGTAATAACAGCGTTTTGAATTCTTGAATTTACAGGAAGACTGAAATTATAGCTGTATCTTACACCTGCTACTTGAGCAAATTGGCCAGGTGTAGCGGTAGCTGTTGTTCCTGATACTGCTCGTTCTAGGATTGCTCGCATTCCGCTTGCTGTCATCGTCAAGATTGACAATTGATTATTGAATCGCAATGAATTTTCAATATCTAATTGAGATATATCACCCGATTGTTTACCAGCGGACGGATTTGCAATTGGCGGTACCAAAGTTACATCATCACCCACGGCAATAACGTTTCCAATGGCAGAACGAATACCACCACCATTTTTGATGGAGATGACAGTAGTTGGGTCGTAAAACTTAGCTAACCATAAATTCGCTTCTGAACTTAGATTTCCTAAATTGGTTTCTTCTGTACGTACAAAATTTCTTCGTCCTTCCAAGAATACAGATGTTTTACCGAATAAATTACCATCTTTTATGGTGATAACATTACCAATTGCGTTACACAATAATTGTACTTGGTATCCTTTTGTTCCTGCTGCAAATGCATTACCAACATTGGCTCCCCATGCATCATTTAATCCTTGTTGGTCAGTTGCATAAACGCCAGAAATAGCGTTGTCGATTGACGATGGTATCAAATTACCATCAGAGTCAAAATCAACTACTAATCTTCCTACGTATTTGTAATTGCCGTCTGTGTTTACAACTGGTACTGTTTTTCCATCTAAATCTGTCGCAAGGAATGGATAAGTGCCAACAGCTACATCACCTGCACGTAAACGGTCATTAGAATCAGCTAATAATGTATTTGAACCAGCAGCTATAATGATATCTACACCAGTTAGTTTTGTAGCAAGATCTTGTTCAAAAGCAATTTGTTGCAAGTGCGAAAGTAGTATAATCTTATTACATCCATCAGCAATTAATGAGTTAACAACTGGTTGTACAATTCCAGCCAAAATATTCATGTCATTGGCATTTCCTCCTACAACTGTTGTTGCTCCAGGAGATGAAATACTTGCCAATACTTGCGTAGTAGCACCTACAATACCAATTTTTTGACCACCTTTTATAATAATAGTTGATGGTGCTAATTTTAATTTACTTGTAATTGCTGAGACTGCTTCTGCCGGATTGGATTGGAAAGCTGTATTTGGCAACAAACGATTTGTTGTTGCAATAGGTGACAAATTACTATCTCCGCTGAAATTTAAGTTTGAACTAAGGTATGGAAATTGTGCTCCGAACCAAGTTGTTGTGGTTGCACCTGTATTATTTGCACCTCCAATCATAGTTCGTATTTCGTTGGTACCCAAATCAAATTCGTGATTCCCTAATGCTGAAGCTTCGATTCCGATAAAGTTCATGATCGAGATATCAGCTCTACCGATACTTGCTCCGAGATTTACAGGTGGACTAGTAAAAGTAGTCGAATAATAACTCTCATAAGCAGTTTTATATGCTGCAGCAAGTGTTGGATCTCCACCTGAACTTAAAAACGGTCCAGGAATATAATTGTCACCAGAAGATAATCTAATTGTGTTTACATAAGTTTCTTCCAAGACATCTACAATTGCAGCAAAACGTGGGGCATCTGCTACAGCATCAACCGATGCCTCAAAATCAGAAGCATGTAATACTTGAAGCGTAAATACGAAATCGCTGATAGTGATGTTTTGAGTAGTTGTAGTTCCTAATGCAATTCCTGATGAAGGATTGCTGATGGTTAATATTGCTGTTTCAATTGGTTCTACAAAATTATCATTTAAAACCGTAAAGGTTAATGAACCACTTGTAGATCCCGATTGTATCGTGATTGTTGTAGCACTCAGATTATAATCTGAAGCGGTAATTCCTGTTCCAGTAACGTTTAAAGAAACGGTTTGCTCAGCACAAACTGGTGAAGAAGCCGTAGCCGTGACAGTAACTACAGTACCTGCTGTTTCAGAAGCCGTAGTATTGCTTACAGAAAGATTTACCGAAACCGCTGGTATATTTGTAACCGTTGCTGTTGCCGTTGTTGTACAACCTTTAGCATCTGTAATGGTATAATTATAGGTTCCTGCGCCCACAGTTAATGGACTTCCTGAAACTACATAAGGTAATGTTCCTCCTGTAGTAGCTACAGTAACTGTAGTTGTTGATCCAGCACAAACGGTTGCAGAAGCTGGAGTTGCAGTTGCAGTTAAAGTTGGACAAGGAGTGGTAATAATTGTTCCAGGCGAACCAATTTCAGTTGGACTATTTGCTGCAATGAAGGCACCATTTGTTCCTACAGCACTGAATTGTGTAATTGGAACTACTAAACTGTTACGTCCAATTGCATTATCAAAAGTAGTATAAGGTCCAGTTGGTGAAGCACCAAAAACTACGCTCGTTTGAAGTACGTTACTGCTGTTGTATAAATTTACTTGATCTCCACCCGTACCTAAACCAACTCCAGCACCAGTATAATTTCCAATTCGAAGACCTGATGTTGGATTAGTTCCAAACCAATTATTTAAGAATGAAGCGGTTACAGCAGTCAAGTTATTTGACTCGATAAAAATAACCGATTCTCCAGGATTGATGCTTGTAATTCCGTTTAAAACTACAGCGCCTGCAGGTGATTGTGAACTGTCATCCATTTTCCAACCAGTAATGTCAACCGCTACAGCTCTAGTATTAGTTACTTCGAACCAGTCGGCACCAACCGAACTATTACCGCTTGACCAAGGAGCAACTTCTGAAACAAATAAACGACCAACAGAACCCGGAGATCCAATTTCGTTTACATCATTTAAAGCCGCAAATGCGTCATTAACACCAATTTCGCTCAATTGTGAAATCGTAGTGTTATTTAAACCGATTGCGTTGTTAAACGTCTTAAAAAGTGTAATTGGAGAAGCGCCAAAAACAACATTAGCTTGTAAAACTCCCGCTGCATCATATAGATTAACAGCATCACCACCTGTACTTAAACCGATTCCAGATCCTTGATACGTTCCAACTTGTAAACTAGCTGGAGGATTTGCGCCAAACCAAAGCGATTTAAAATTAGCAGTTACCGTTGCAGCTGGGTTTGAAGCAGAACTCTCTAGGAAAATTACAGATTCTCCTGGAGCAATACTTGTAATTCCAGTTAAGAATAGTGAAGACGCAAATGAGTTAGAGCTATCGTCCACTTTCCAACCTGAGATATTAATTGCTGATGTACCGTTATTTGTAACTTCAAACCAATCGGCCGCCGCTGGGCTATTTCCGCTTCCCCATGGAGCTACTTCAGAAATAGTTACGTTAGGAAGTTGTGGTGTTTCATTAACTAAATCACTAACGGATAATAAAAAGTTTACTGATGCGTCAGGTGTAACACCTACTGTGGAATCGTCAACATTTACAGTAACATTGTAAGTTGATTTGGTTTCGAAATCAAGTATTGTTCCTGGTTTAATGAATAAACTTGAAGCTGTGATTTGGAAATCATTAGCATCTGTACCCGATAAGGACAAACTGTTTGTTCCTAATCCATCATCTGATACCAAAATATCAGCAACTCGCACCGCTGGTGTAGTTATTGAATTTTCAATAATCGACGGAACTGTATTGGTTAATGCAACTGCAGTTGGTGCAGTATTAATTCCGTTTGACGGTGCATAAACCCATAATTGTGGGTTGTTAATATCACCACCACCATTTTCGCTAACAATATAAATGTTACCATCGAAATCCATTGTAATTCCTTCGTGTTGCTGAGCAGCAGCACTCAATGGGTTTCCTGGATCAGAAAGAATCGTAAGTGAGCTTGAAATCGCACCGTTTCGATCGATATTAACTACTTGCGCATTTTCTTGACTCAATACCAAAAGATTAGTTTCTAATGGCTGTCCTAATTCAACTGGCAAGTTAGATAAAGCATATACATCGGCCACATCAATGAAGCCCAATAAAGCGGGATCAAAGAGATTTACCGAATTAACTGTAGTTGGAGAACCATTTGTTGCTGTTCCCGCTGCAAAATCAACATTCGTTTGAAAAATCCCAATAGGATCGATTTCTTTCAAACAGATGTATCCACCCGTAAGCGGATCAAATGAAAGACCTTCTGTACCCGTGTTCGGTACAAATGTTCCTATTTTAACCGTTTGTGTATTAGCTCTTGTTAGCGTGGTTCCAGCAGCATAAGTAAATTTTACCAATTGTCTGTCGCGCTCTTCGCTCATTACAAATTGCCCATTACCAATATACGTAATTCCCTCCGTGTCATAAAATTCAGTTCCTTGCGGGCTACCGCCTAAAGCCATAGTCATGGTATCAATTAATTGACCGGTTTTCGAAACTTGAGTAACAGAAGTACTACCATCAGCAGTAATAAACAATGTATCCGTATCCCAATTATAAGTTACAGCTGAAGCTTCTTGACATAGCAAGTTATTAGCTGGAGCTGATGTAAGTAAAGGCTCTGGCAAATTGTATCGTCCAACTCGGACATATGTTGACAAATCAATACTCGAAATAGATGGATTTGATGTTGTAAAACTAGCCGATTGAGTTGTTGTGATTGCATTATTGCTAGCATCTTCAATGGTATTTGGCAAAAGTGCCACATAATATAGTTGGTTGTTGTTTAAATCTGAAATTGGATTTATTGTGATGGTGTTGGAAGCAAAAGTAGCATCAAACGGAACTAGAGTTCCAGTAGCATTATTTAAACGCAACTCAACCACTGCATCTATATTTGTATCGCTAATTGCACTATTGTCAAGCAATCGAATACTTTCATTAAAAGCAATTGTTGGATTTGTTGTAACATTAATATTAATTGCACCATTTATTGGAAGAAAACTTGCAATTGGAGCTGTTGTATCTCCACCACCTACTAAGATTGTTCCTTGAACAGTAAAATTATCAAATCGATTGTTTCCTGCTGTTCCTCCTGGTGCTTGCGAAAACTCAACTTTTAATTTAAAACTCGGATTGTTATCCGCAGCAGCGATGGCAGAAAAATCTAACGTTGCTAAAGCCGGATCTCCATTGTTCGGAGTAATTGTAGTAAAAGGCACATAGGTTGTACCATTTAGTGAATACGACCACGATTGCGTTCCTGCTCCTTGTGCTGAACGACGAGTTGCAAATCTCACAATAATGTTTTCATAACCTGTAGTTGGCAAAGCATATTCTAAAGCTCCACCAATTGGATCGTTGAATCGTAAATGCGTACCTGAAACGTCTCCGTTTTGCGCATTTAAATTCAGAAGATTAAAATTCTGACCTGTTCCGCCGGTCGGATCGATGACACTAATTCCGCCTGGAATAGCATTTAAAGTCGCGCCACCAATGGTTTGTGATGGTGTCGTGATTGCAGCCACAGACGCATTATTGTTGAAATTCCAATAATGCATCACCGTTTGCCCGTACGAGCTTTGGACGATGGTAAAAAGAAGCAATAGCAGTCCTTTTACGAAGTAATTTTTAGACATAATTTAGTTTTTATTGATTTGTTGCAAATTTCCAATTTGATTGTTATTTCACCATTATCAAAAAAACAAGATTGTAGAAATTACTTTTAAATTAAGGTGTTTTTAGTGTTGCGTTGCTGAATAAAAACCACTGTTTTATTTACGATTACAAAACAATCAAAATGTCAAGTTCAGTTCTTTTATAATTTTTCACTACAATATAATTATGCATCAGAATTGATTTTCATTGGTTAGTACCAAGTTGCAATTCAACCAAAAGAAAGTTTACTAAATGGTTAAATGCACCAACCGAAAAAAAAATAGGTACTTTTGGTAACAAAATCGATGAGCTAGCTACTCATTATTAATCAAAATTATTTTTATGAAGTCAGTTCAAAATTTCATGTTTATTGTAGCAATCGCAATTTCTAGCGTGAGTTGTTCAAAGAAGGATGCCGCATTTATCGAACCGTTGGTAACGAATCGCGACACCACGGTTAATCCGGCCGACGACTTTTTCATGTATGCCAATGGTGGATGGTTCAAACGAAATCCGATTCCGTCTTCCGAACGCAGCAACGGAATTTTCAGAATGATTCAGGATACCATTAATGCTCAAGTTCAAAACATTTGCGAATCGGCCGCCAAAGACGAAGAAGCTTTGAAAGGAAGCAACAAACAAAAAATTGGTGATTTCTACGCATCCGGAATGGATTCACTTACCATCAATAAGGCGGGAATTGATCCATTACAAACTGAGTTAAATCGAATCGCTACTATCAAAGATGTTCACACGCTTTTATCTACTATGGGTTATTTGCATACGCTTGGAGCTGGACCTGGATTCGGATTTTATGTAGGTCAAGATGATAAAAACAGTGCTAAAAACGTCTTGTTCTTGTATCAAGGCGGATTGGGATTAGGTCAACGCGATTACTACTTTAATACCGATGCACCCACTGTTACCATTCGGAAAGAATATGTAAATCATATAAAAAAAATGTTGGTGTTGACGGGCGAAACTGCTGAAGTTGCGGACAAAAACGCTTCTTCGATTATGAAACTTGAAACCCAATTGGCTCAGTCTTCACGAAAATTAGAAGCACTCCGAAATCCGTTAAAAAATTACAATAAAATGAGTGTGGGACAATTTTCGTCTTCTACACCTAATATTCCTTGGGATAAAATGCTTTTGACACTCGGAATTAAAAACGGAGACAGTGTTGTTGTAGGTCAACCCGAGTTTTTTGTGGCATTAAACGGAATGATAAAATCTACTTCGATTGACGATTGGAAAGTCTACTTAAAATGGGATTTGGTCAATTCATACGCTAGTCATTTAAGTGCTGATTTCGAAAATCAAAACTTCAAATTTTATTCTACTGTAATGAGCGGAGTTAAAGAACAGCGTCCGAGATGGAAAAGAGTTGTAGAGCAAACCAACAGTTCGTTAGGCGAATTAATCGGACAGGTTTATATTGAAGAATATTTACCCAAAGGTTCAAAAGAAAAACTACTCGAAATAGGCAATAATATTCGGGATGTTTATGCCGAACATATTAAGAAACTCGATTGGATGAGCGAACCAACCAAAATCAAAGCACTGCATAAATTAAGCAAAGTAGTGATGAAGGTAGGTTATCCTGATAAGTGGAAGGACATGTCATCAGTTGTTATCGAACGAAATTCGTACTGCAAAAATGTAATGGCGGTTAATAAATGGAGCTATACCAATATGATTCGTAAATATGGTAAACCAGTAGATCGAAGCGAATGGGGAATGTTTCCTCAAACCTATAATGCCTATTACAATCCTAGCAACAATGAAATTTGTGTACCTGCGTGCAACATCATTGTACCTGGTTTCGAAGGAAGAATGCCCGATGACGCAGTTTTATACGGAATTATTGGTGGATCGACCTTCGGACACGAAATCACGCACGGATTTGACGATCAAGGTAGCCAATATGACGATCAAGGAAATTTGAAAAATTGGTGGACGGCCGAAGATTTGAAAAAGTTTCAAGCCAAAACCAAACTAATTGTAGAACAGTTTAATCGTTATAATGTAGTCGATGATAAATACGTCAATGGTGATGCCACGCAAGGTGAAAACATAGCCGACTTAGGTGGTGTTATTATGGGTTATGAAGCGTTCAAAAAAACCAAACAATTTACTTCCAATGAGTTAATTAGCGGATTGACACCTAATCAGCGTTATTTTCTTGCTTATGGCTATGCATGGATGGTTAATACCAATAAAGAAGCATTGGCACAGCAAGTGATGACCGATGTACATTCGCCTGCCAAATTCAGGGTCAACGGACCGTTAAGCAACATTCCGGAATTCTATGAAACCTTCAAAGTTACGCCCAAAAATAAAATGTATCTACCCGAAAATCAACGCGTTGTGATTTGGTAGATGCTATAAATTTACATGAATTAGAAAAGTTAATTTTGTATGCTTTTTAGCACCAAATAATTTGTGATAATCTGTGCAATCTGTGTTAAATTTAAGAAAAGAATCCCGTTCCAATCGGGATTTTTTTTGCATACTAATTTGTGTATATTTGTTAAAATAAATTATACGCAGTGAATCCTACCAACAAGCTGAAAATATTTAACGACCCAATATATGGTTTCATCACCATTCCCAATACATTAATTTATGATCTAATTCAGCATCCGTATTTTCAACGTCTGCGCCGTATATCACAAATGGGTATGTCGTATTTGGTGTATCCTGGTGCACATCATACCCGTTTTCATCACGCCATTGGTTGCATGCACATCATGCAAAAAGCCATTGAAACCCTTCGCTTTAAAGGTGTGGATATTTCAGATGACGAAGCAAACGGATTACTTATTGCTATTTTGCTGCACGATATTGGTCACGGTCCATTTTCGCATGCGATGGAAAACAGCATCGTTGAAGATGTTCACCACGAAGAAATTTCACTCTTATTCATGAATCGGTTAAACGAAGAATTTGAAGGAAAATTAGGCTTGGCCATTCAGATTTTTAAAGGCGAATACCACCGAAAATTTATGTACGAATTGATTTCAAGTCAGTTAGACATGGACCGTATGGATTACCTTAAACGAGATAGTTTTTATAGCGGTGTAGCCGAAGGAAACATCAACAGCGATCGACTCATCCAAATGATGAATGTACAAGACGATCAATTGGTGATTGAAGAAAAAGGAATTTATTCCGTTGAAAAATTTTTAGTTGCACGACGTTTAATGTATTGGCAAGCGTATTTGCACAAAACTAGTGTGGTAGCCGAAATCATTCTTACCAAAATACTCAAACGAGCCAAATATTTAACTGAAAAAGGAACCCAATTGGAATGCAGTTCGGCTTTAAGTTACTTTTTACATCATAAAGTGTTGGTAACCGATTTTGATCAAACTGTTTTGCATACATTCGCACAACTCGACGATGTAGACATTATGAGTGCGATGAAAAGCTGGCAATTTAACGCCGATTTTGTGCTGAGTTCATTGTGTAAAATGATCATCAACCGCGAATTATTAAAAATTCAGATGTCGGATGAAAAACCTGATAAAATTTATTTACAACATTTACGTGAACAATTATTGCAAATTATGCCAATTGAAGCCAAAGATGTGGACTACTTTGTATTTAAGGGAAAAATAAAAAATCAGGCGTACAGTAAAGTTAGTGAACCCATTCGAATCGTTAAAAAAGACAAGAGTGTTGAAGATGTTGTCGATGCATCTGATCAATTACATTTGAAGGCTTTATCCAAACAAGTAACCAAATATTTTATTTGTTTCCCAAAAGTACTAATAGATACATAGCAGTTTAATTAAATTTTATATTTTTGCCAATATGAAACGAACCATTTTTTATAATTCAATACCGAGAATTCTGGCAGTAGAGAGTGGCAACTTATACCTTATTTCTAATATAAACTTATAAGATGAAATTTACAGCCGAACAAATAGCAGGAATTCTAGATGGCGAAGTAGTGGGTAATCCTAATGCTGAAGTCTATAAATTAGCAAAAATTGAAGAAGGCACTTCAGGTTCGCTTACCTTTTTAGCCAATCCAAAATACCAAAGTTTCATTTATTCAACAGAGGCAACAATTACCATAGTTAATAATACTTTCGAAGCAGAACAACCCATAACTACTACCTTGATTAAAGTCGAAGATGCATACAAAGCGTTTTCTAAATTATTGGAATATTATAATCAAGTGAAATTGATGAAGTCTGGAATCGAACAACCATCAGTAATTTCTGAGAACGTGGAGTATGGTGAACATTTGTATTTAGGTAGTTTCAGTTACATCGGAAAAAATGTAACCATTGGCACCAACGTAAAAATTTACCCAAACACCTTTATCGGAGACAATGTAACGATTGGTAATGATTGTATTTTCTTTGCTGGTGTTCGAATCTATTCGGAAACAGAGATCGGAAACAATTGTATTATTCATTCGGGTGCCATTATCGGTTCAGACGGATTTGGTTTTGCTCCAACTGATGACGGATCATATAGTAAAATTCCGCAAATAGGTAATGTCATCTTGGAAGATAATGTTGAAGTAGGTTCGTGTACTACTATCGATCGTGCGACTTTAGGATCGACCGTTATCCGAAAAGGAGTGAAGCTCGACAATCAAATTCAAATTGCACACAATGTAGAAATTGGCGAGAATACGGTTATTGCAGCTCAAACTGGAATTGCAGGTTCGACTAAAATTGGAAAAAACTGTATGATTGGAGGACAAGTTGGTATTGCCGGCCATCTAGTTATCGGTGATAGTGTCCGAATCCAAGCACAATCTGGCATCGGAAAAAGTATTAAAGATGGAGAAACCATTCAGGGTTCGCCCGCTTTTAATTATGGAGATTGGAATAAATCGTACGTTCATTTCAGAAACTTGCCTAAAATAGTTGCTGATCTCGAAGAATTAAAAAAGAATTCAGAATAATTGAATACATAAAAAATGGTAAAACAAAAAACAATTAATAGTGAAATATCGCTAACCGGCGTTGGTTTACACACAGGAAAAGAAGTGAAAATGACTTTTAAACCTGCTCCTGTAAACAACGGATACACTTTTGTGAGAGTAGATCTGGAAGGCAGTCCTATTATTGAAGCAGATGCCAACTATGTGGTGAACACGCAACGCGGTACCAATTTAGAAAAATTGGGTGTGAAGATTCAGACTTCAGAGCACGTTCTGGCAGCGTTTGTAGGTTGTGATGTCGATAATGTAATAATTGAACTCAACGAATCAGAGCCACCAATAATGGATGGTTCTTCTAAATATTTTGTCGAAGCCATCGAAAAAGTGGGTGTTGTTGAACAGGATGCTGAACGAAAGTATTATGTGGTAAAGGAAGTCATTTCGTTTACTGATGAAACTTCTGGAAGTGAAATAATTGTTATGCCTGCGGATGATTATCAAGTCACTGCCATGGTTGATTTTGGAACCAAAGTATTGGGAACCCAAAATGCTACGATGAAAAATATTTCCGAATTTAAAACAGAAATCGCCAATTCAAGAACTTTTAGTTTTTTACATGAATTAGAGACCTTATTAGAAAATGGTCTGATTAAAGGCGGAGATCTAAATAATGCTATCGTATACGTGGATAAAGAAATTTCACCATCCACCATAGAAAATTTAAAAGTAGCTTTCGGAAAAGATTCGATTTCTGTCAAACCAAACGGAATCTTAGATAATCTTACTTTACATTATCCAAATGAAGCCGCTCGTCATAAACTATTAGATGTAGTGGGAGATTTGGCTTTGGTCGGAACGCGTATTAAAGGAAAAGTAATTGCCAATAAACCTGGACATTTCGTAAATACACAGTTTGCCAAAAAACTGGCTAAGATTATTAAAATCGACCAACGAAATCAAATTCCGCTATACGATTTACACAAAGAACCATTTATGGATATAACCAAAATAATGGCAATGTTACCACACCGTCCGCCATTCTTATTGGTCGACAAAATTCTAGAAATGTCAGATGATCATGTAGTTGGATTGAAAAACGTTACCATGAACGAAGATTTCTTTGTTGGACATTTTCCTGGTGCGCCCGTTATGCCTGGCGTATTAATTGTAGAAGCCATGGCGCAAACAGGCGGAATATTAATATTAAGCTCGGTGCCTGATCCAGAAAATTATTTGACTTATTTCATGAAAATTGACAATGTTAAATTCAAACATAAAGTGTTACCTGGAGATACGTTGGTATTCAAATGCGATTTGATATCTCCTATCCGAAGAGGAATTTGCCATATGCAAGCCAATGCATATGCCAACGGCAAGTTAGTCGCTGAAGCCGAATTAATGGCACAAATAGCTAAAAAACAACAAAGTTAAATACGTTTATAGTTTCTCTTGTTTGTGGTTGTTTTGACCATAAATAATAAACAATAAACAATAAACCATTAACTCAAAAAAGAATGAATCAACCTTTAGCCTATGTTCACCCCGGTGCAAAAATTGCAAAAAACGTTGTAATTGAGCCTTTTACTACCATTCATAATAATGTTATAATCGGTGACGGGACGTGGATTGGATCCAATGTAACCATCATGGAAGGCGCTCGAATCGGAAAGAATTGTAATATTTTTCCAGGTGCTGTTATTGCAGCCGTACCTCAGGACTTGAAATTTGGTGGCGAAGAATCACTTGCGGTAATTGGTGATAATGTTACTATAAGAGAGTGTGTTACGATTAACAGAGGAACAATTGCTTCAGGTCAAACTAAGATTGGAAATAATTGCCTGATAATGGCCACAGCACACATTGCACACGACTGTCATATTGGTGACAACGCCATTATTGTCAACGGAGTAGCTCTAGCAGGACACGTGATAGTTGGGGATTATGCAATCATTGGTGGTTTAGCGGCCATTCACCAATTCATCCACATTGGAGATCACGCTATGATTTCGGGCGGATCGCTTGTGCGTAAAGATGTTCCTCCTTTTACTAAAGCTGCAAAAGAACCATTGTCGTACGTTGGAATCAATTCAGTTGGATTGAGAAGACGAGGATTTTCAACAGATAAAATCAGAGAGATTCAAGATATCTATCGCATATTGTATCAAAAAAATTATAATACTTCGCAAGCAGTTGCCATTATCGAAGCCGAAATGGAAGCAACTCCTGAACGTGACGAAATTCTGCTTTTTATTAGGAACTCATCACGTGGAATTATGAAAGGTTATACCAGTACAGTTTAAAACTAATACACAAATTCAATTAAAAATTAATCAATACATTTATAATGGCAAGTACATCAGATATTAGAAACGGATTATGCATAAAACACAATCATGACATCTATAAAATCATAGAATTTCTTCATGTGAAACCAGGAAAAGGTCCAGCTTTTGTTAGAACCAAATTAAAATCTCTTACCAACGGAAAAGTTTTAGATAACACCTTTTCTGCAGGGCACAAAATTGATGTAGTTCGTGTAGAAACGCATACCTATCAGTATTTATATGCTGAAGGAAATGAATTTCATTTTATGAACACCGAATCATACGAACAAATCACTTTGAATAAAGACATCTTAGATGCGCCCGATTTATTAAAAGAAGGAACGATGGTAATGGTACAAGTCAATACAGAAACCGATTTACCTTTGTCAGTTGATATGCCTGCTTCAATTGTATTGGAAGTAACCTATGCAGAACCAGGAGTGAAAGGAAATACGGCAACCAACGCAACCAAACCAGCTAAAGTCGAAACAGGTGCGTCAGTTAATGTACCATTGTTCATCAACGAAGGTGATAAAATTAAAATCGATACCGCAACCGGAAATTATATGGAACGGGTTAAAGAATAAATTTGTTTAAAGTTTCAAGTTTCAGGTTACGATATAGTATCTTGAAACTTGAAACCTTAAACTTGAAACAAATAAGTAAATGAAATTTCCACGAATACATTCTCTCAAAGAAATTGCAACAATCATCAATTGCCCGTACGTTGGCAGTGATGATTTTCCAGTTTTGGGTATGAACGAAATTCACGTCGTAGAACCCGGAGATATTGTTTTTGTAGATCATCCTAAATATTATGACAAAGCGCTTCAATCTGCTGCAACTATTGTTTTAATTAACAAGGAAGTGGATTGCCCAGAAGGAAAAGCACTATTGATTTCAGACGATCCTTTTAGAGATTTCAATACGTTAACCAATCATTTTAGACCATTTCAAAGTGCGTCGGTTTCTATTGCTTCATCCGCAAAAATAGGAGTAGGAACCATTATTCAACCCAATTGTTTTGTGGGCCATAATGTTACCATCGGCACGAATTGTTTGATTCATTCAAATGTTTCGATTTATGATAATACCGTAATCGGTGATAACGTAATCATTCACGCTGGAACTATTCTTGGTGCGGATGCTTTTTACTACAAAAAACGTCCAGAAGGATTTGATCAACTGATTTCTGGTGGACGAGTAGTAATTGAAAATAATGTCGGAATTGGTGCCTTGTGTACAATTGATAAAGGAGTGACCGGCGACACAACCATTGGAGAAGGAACTAAAATCGATAATCAAGTACATGTTGGTCACGATACAGTTATTGGAAAGAAATGTTTAATTGCATCCCAAACTGGAATTGCGGGTTGTGTCATCATTGAAGACGAGGTAACACTTTGGGGCCAAGTGGGAACAACTAGTGGAATTACCATAGGAGCAAAGGCCGTGGTATTAGGACAAACCGGCGTAACCAAGTCGATTGATGGCGGAAAAAGCTATTTTGGTACTCCTGTAGAAGAATCAAGAGAAAAATTAAAACAACTGGCGAATGTAAAACGCATTCCAGAGCTGTTACAAAACATAAGTAAAAAATGAGTCCAAAAGATATAGTACTCGAATTGTACAAGTCGGATGTTTTATTAGACAAAGAAGCTGTTGGTCAATTACTTCATCCTGAAGTAACTGTTGACTGGAACAGCAGTAAAGGATTTATTCAGATGAATTATCACGACATCATCGCCTTGTCGGAAGAACTGAGTCGGGCGTACGTGCGTTCCAAAATGCGCATTAGTCATGTAGTTACCGAAGGAAATACAGTAGCCTTGCGATTTTCGCACTTTGTAAAGACCATAGAAAATCCTAGAGAAGAAATGCTTTTAGCTCATTTTTCAATTATTTGGGAAGTAAAAGACAACAAATTGTACCGTGGTTTTCAAATGAGTCAATTTTCCTAAAAAACGATACCAATTTAGCAAAAAAAACTGAATACTGAACACTGAATACTGAACACTATTTTATACTTTTGCACAACAATAAAAACAACAAGATAAAAAATTAATATATGAGCGTTTTAGTAAATAAAGATTCAAAAATTATTGTACAGGGTTTTACAGGTAGTGAAGGGACTTTTCATGCCGAACAAATGATCGAGTACGGATCGAATGTTGTTGGCGGAGTTACTCCGGGTAAAGGAGGAAGCACTCACTTAAACCGTCCTGTTTTCAATACTGTAAAAGACGCTGTAGAACAAGCTGGAGCCAATACAACTATTATTTTTGTTCCACCCGCTTTTGCTGCTGATGCGATTATGGAAGCTGCTGATGCTGGAATTAAAGTAATCATTTGTATTACAGAAGGTATTCCGGTTGCCGATATGATTAAAGCCTACGCATATATTAAAGATAGAGATTGCCGTTTAATCGGTCCGAATTGCCCAGGTGTAATCACTCCAGAAGAAGCCAAAGTAGGTATCATGCCTGGATTTGTTTTTAGAAAAGGAAATGTTGGAATCGTTTCTAAATCAGGAACTCTTACTTATGAAGCGGCTGATCAAGTAGTAAAACAAGGATTAGGAATTACAACTGCTATCGGAATTGGTGGAGATCCAATCATCGGAACAACTACTAAAGAAGCAGTTGAATTGTTGATGAACGATCCAGATACTCATTGTATTGTTATGATTGGCGAAATTGGTGGACAATTAGAAGCCGATGCTGCAAAATGGATTAAAGCCGATGGAAACCGTAAGCCAGTTGTTGGTTTTATTGCTGGTGAGACGGCTCCAAAAGGAAGAACCATGGGTCACGCTGGGGCTATTGTGGGTGGTGCTGACGATACGGCCGAAGCTAAAAAACGCATCATGAGAGAAAACGGAATACACGTAGTTGATTCTCCTGCAAAAATTGGTGAAAAAGTAAAAGAAGTATTAGGATAATCCAAAAGATAACATGAAAAAAAGCCGTCACATTAAACGGCTTTTTTTATATAACTTTCTTAATCACTCGCAATCGATGCGTATGCCTGTTAGTTTCGGCATTGTAAATTCCCAAATGGTCCAAACGATCGATTCTCACTTTTCCGCTGGCGTGAATGATGTAATTGTTTTCTAATATAATGCCAACATGAATGATTTTTCCTTCCTCATTGTCAAAAAAGGCCAAATCACCAGGTTCGCTTTCTTCAATAAAACTCAGTACTTCACCTTGATTGGCTTGTTGCGATGCATCACGCAATAACTTATAACCATTCAGTTTATACACCATTTGTGTAAAACCCGAGCAATCAATTCCAAAAGGCGTTTTTCCGCCCCATAAATACGGCGAATTCAAATACATATACGCTGTTGCAACTAAATCTGATTTGGGTTTAACGCCGCTAATTTTCAATCCTTCAAACTCGTAATTTTCAGTATTCAAATCGGAATGATTTAAAAATGATAACGAGGCGCCAAGCGAAATCGGAATCAAAACATTGCTAGGAGTAGAGATGTATTCCACCAAATCCGAGTTCAAAATAATCGCCTCTTTCGAGAGCAATTTGTAGTTTTCCTCTGAAATAATTTGATACTGTTTGCTGTCGACCCAACCCTCATATTCGTCAAAATGCAATTTGATTTTCGACCATTGTTTCGACGCATCTATAATCTCGAAATGCTCGCCAAATAAGACCTGCGAAACAATTTCGCTTCGATCACTGGGCTCAAAACGCAACGGAATTATCGATAAATTACAAATACCAAACATCTAATTATTTTAAATTTCGAATTATAAATTTTGAATTAGTAGTAGAAGCTATTTCCAGCTTTCGCCTTTATCTTTTGTTCGTTCCTCTCAAAAGGATATCGGCTCTATCTGGGCTATGGCTCTACCAAAACATGGTACTAACCATTTAAAATATAAAATTTATAATTTCTAATAGTTTTTAAGCTCTTTCAATCACAATTGCCGATGCTCCACCGCCACCATTACATATAGCCGCAGCACCAATTTTAGCATTGTTTTGTTGCAATACATTGATTAAAGTTACTACAATTCGAGCTCCAGAACAACCCAGAGGATGGCCTAATGAAACAGCACCACCGTTCACATTAACGTTTTCATCTGTCAATCCTAAGATCTTGCAATTGGCTAATCCAACTACCGAAAATGCTTCATTAAACTCGAAATAATCTACATCTGCTAGTGAGATTCCTGCTTTGTCCAATGCTTTTGGTAAGGCTTTGGCAGGAGCAGTGGTAAACCATTTAGGTTCTTGCGCTGCATCAGCATACGATATAATATATGCTAAAGGCTTCAATCCCATCGCATTTGCTTTCTCTTCACTCATTAGTACTACAGCAGCTGCACCATCATTAATAGTTGACGCATTTGCAGCAGTTACAGTACCGTCTTTGGTAAAAACCGGACTCAATGTCGGAATCTTGTCCAATCGAACATTCGTATATTCTTCATCTTTAGTCACCATAATCGGATCGCCTTTGCGCTGCGGAACTGCAACAGGTACAATTTCTGAATCAAATTTTCCAGCATCCCACGCTTTTGCAGAACGCTCATACGATTGAATAGCAAATGAGTCTTGTTCTTCACGAGAAATTTTATATTCAGAAGCACACAAATCGGCAGACACGCCCATTGCGTTATTGTCGTATGCATCCTGAAGTCCGTCTTTCTGCATACCGTCTACCATTGAAGTAGGCCCGAATTTAACACCATTGCGCAAATGCATGTAATGCGGAATCATACTCATATTTTCCATTCCACCAGCAACAACAATTTCGGCATCTCCACACATAATGGCTTGAGCTCCCATCATAATCGATTTCATTCCTGATGCACAAACTTTATTTACCGTTGTACAAGCAACATTGGTAGACAGACCAGCATGAATGGCTGCTTGTCGAGCTGGAGCTTGGCCAACACCAGCCTGAACTACATTACCCATAAATACTTCATCTACTAAACTAGGATCTAAATTAATTTTAGATAAGGCACCTTTAATTGCTGCTGCTCCTAAATGTGATGCAGAAACAGTCGATAATGATCCCATAAAACTTCCAATCGGAGTTCGCACGGCAGAAACAATTACAATCTTTTTATTCATAAAATTATATTTGAAGGTTTGTTTGTTTTTAAAGTTATGCAAATTTACTCAAATTTGTGTAAAATATCTTTTTCGATTTGATATATTAAAATGTAAAAAGATATTTATTTTTAAATAGTTTTGTATTTATTTGATTACTAAGGTTTTCATTAAAATATCATTTTTTAATTAAAAAAACATATTGAAATGTTGTAAATATTATAACGAAACCTTACATTTGCAACCGCTTTAAGCGAAAAGTTCTTATTTTTATATATGGAATTTTGGAGAGTTGCCTGAGTGGCCGAAAGGACATGTTTGCTAAACATGCGTATGGGAAACTGTACCAAGGGTTCGAATCCCTTACTCTCCGCTTCTTTAGTTTTTAGGGCT
>CAIUWH010000103.1 GCA_903902795.1 uncultured Bacteroidota bacterium | reverse complement strand
TTAATCCTTTGCCTAATTGAATCGAAGGAATGGAAATGTCTTGATTACTCTTGTTGTAGACTTTGAGTTGGAAAGTGCTGGAACCGATAGTACTAAAAACGGTGTCTAAGAAAATTGTGTCTTGTGAAAAAACTAAATCCCCTTTGCTGCTAACCGTCTCAAAATCGGAACGGCAGGCGCAAACCGTTACTAGGATTCCGATAAGAAACAACAATCGATTCAGCTGCATGGGTTTTGTTTTTTGGTAAAAATAACGATTAATTGGAAAATTATTGTGGAAAGAAATGGATTCTTGTTTGCAAACCCAACATCTTTATATCATTTTATTTTAGGACTTATTATTTATATCCTATTTTTACATCTTCAAAAACTAGACTATGACATTCGATAAACAAAAGATACTAGACTATTGCAATGGGTATGCTGCAACCACTTTGATGGGAACTTTACACATTGAATATGTGGATGCCGGTGAAGATTTCTTGGTAGCTACTATGCCTGTTAATCCTTCGGTACATCAACCTATGGGATTGCTTCATGGAGGTGCGACTGTCGCATTAGCTGAAAGTGTAGGAAGCGCAGCATCGATGTTGTTTGTTAATTCAGATTTGTTTGAAGTGCGTGGTATCGAGATTGCTGCTAATCATTTAAAATCGAAACGCAACGGAATAGTAACGGCTACAGCCAAAATTGTCCATAAAGGGAAAAGTATTCACCTTTGGGAAATTAGAATTGTGGATGAAAAAGGAAGTTTAATTTCCCTTTGTAAATTGACCAATATGGTGTTGCCAAAACGAAAAATCGAATAAATAGAAAACATTCCCATGATTTCATTAGTCGATAAGATTGTTCATCATCACCAACAAAGTTTACCTTTTGTGGTATATTCCAAACCAAATTCGGATACCGTTTTAGGTTTGTTTCAACAAAATGATACCTTATTTGAAGTACACGATTATACCGAAAAAGGCTTTGTTTTTGCTTCTTTCGACGGAAGTCAGAATTATATTATTCCAGAAAACGCTTCGGAACACTGTAGCGAAGATTGGATTGCGAACTCAGAAACGATTCCGCAAAATGAAGTTGATTTTGGCAATGATACCTCGGCGCAATCCAACTTTCAAGATTTGGTAAGCAAAGGAATTCAGGCCATTCATACTGGTGAATTCCAAAAAGTAGTGGTCTCACGAAAGGAAAGTGTTGCTCTCGAACATTTCGATTTAGGTACTACTTTTAAAAAATTGGTAGCCCAATACCGTTCTGCTTTTGTCTATTGCTTGTATCATCCCAAAATTGGTACTTGGTTAGGAGCTAGTCCTGAACAATTATTGAAGGCAACTACTAATTCGTTTGAAACGATGGCTTTGGCGGGAACGCAAAAAGACACAGGTGAAGCAACGGTGAGTTGGCCACAAAAAGAAAAAGAAGAACAACAATTTGTTACCGATTATATTGTTTCAAAATTAAAAGAGGTGGGTTCAGAAATTCATGTTTCAGAGGCTTACAGCGTAAAAGCAGGTACTCTTTGGCATATTAAAACCGATATTTCGGGCGAG
>CAIUWH010000102.1 GCA_903902795.1 uncultured Bacteroidota bacterium | reverse complement strand
CGAATTTGAATACCGTGCCATTATAAAAAATGTACGTCAACGCCCCATTTTTGTGGGCAGTTCCAATCCTGATTACACACCACTCAATCAAATTTCGCCTTATTTAAAAAAATGTGTGTTGACTACCGAAGACCCTTCCTTCTTTAGACATCGCGGATTTATCACTGAGGCGTTCAAACAATCGATTATCAAAAATATTAAGACTAGAAAATTCTCTAGAGGAGGTAGTACGATTAGTATGCAATTGATTAAAAATGTATTCTTAACCCGCGAAAAAACTTTATCGCGTAAACTAGAAGAAATTTTATTGGTTTATATTTTAGAAAACAACCGAATTGTAAGCAAAGAACGTATGCTTGAAGTGTATTTCAACATTATCGAATGGGGACCAAACGTATATGGAATTGGCGAAGCGAGTCGCTTTTATTTCCAAAAAAATCCTGCCGATTTGACTTTTAATGAATGCTTGTACTTGGCCACTATTATTCCGAGTCCTAAGAAATTCATGTATCAATTTGACGACCAAGGAAACCTAAAAGGTTTTGCTTTAAAAAACCAACGCTATTTGAGCAATCTAATGTTGCGTCGTGGTATAGTAACTAGCAGTGATAGTATTAATCCGTATGGCGTTTCGCTTTCAGGAAATGCGCGTTCGTTCTTAACGATTCGTAAAGCGCAAGATACTACTGGTGTTGCAATAGATTCTATTCCGCCAAAAGAAGACTTTGATTTTGAATTCCTAAAAACGGATGAGGAATAAGTAAATTGACGATTTACGATATTGGATTTACGAAGTTTGAAATAAATTAAAAAGCTCCCAACTTTTATAAGGCTGGGAGCTTTTTATTTAGGGTGCCGGATCAGGAATTATCGCTTGAACAGCGTCAATGGCTTTCAAGACTTCCTCAGAGAGCGAGACTTGTATGGTGTCTATATTTTCTTTCAACTGTTCCATTGTGGTGGCGCCAATAATCGTACTCGTTACAAACGGCTGTTGCTCAATAAAAGCCAAAGCCAATTGGGTTAAAGTCAACCCGTGTTGTTGGGCAATTTCGTTGTACAAACGAGTGGCTTCTGCCGATTGCGGACTGCTGTAACGAGCCATTTGTGGGAATAAAGCCAATCGAGAAGTGGGATGTTGTTGCCCATTTAAGAACTTTCCTGACAAAAGTCCGAAAGCCATCGGCGAATACGCCAACAAACCAATATTTTCTCGCAAACACACCTCAGCGTTTCCTACTTCAAACGAGCGATTCAATAACGAATAGGGATTTTGTACCGTTTTTATTTTAGGTAAATTATGGTATTTATGTTCCTCCAAAAAACGCATCAAACCCCAAGGCGTTTCGTTTGACAATCCAATGTGTTTGATTTTTCCTTGTTGGATAAAACCATCTAGGGTAGTCAACACCTCGTGAATATTATCTTCCCAAGAATCGTCTTGCTTTTTAAAACCTCGTTGCCCAAAAAAATTGGCCTTGCGTTCTGGCCAATGCAATTGGTAGATATCTACATAATCCGTTTGTAACCGTTTCAAACTTTGATCTAAAGCATACTGAATACTCGCTGGGGAGAAATCTACTTTTTCACGCATATAGGCAAAGGCTGGATTGGGTCCGGCAATTTTTGTAGCCAAAACTACTTGATCGCGATTCCCTGTTTTTTTAAACCAAGTTCCAATGATTCGCTCGGTACTTCCATAGGT
>CAIUWH010000101.1 GCA_903902795.1 uncultured Bacteroidota bacterium | reverse complement strand
ATACTATCTTTACCAATTAATCGTTTTATGAACTTAAGTTGCTTTCACGCAACATCACACATATACTTATGTCTTGTCAAAGTTGTTCAACCTCAGACGGCAGTGCGCCAAAAGGTTGTAAAAATAATGGAACTTGCGGCACCGATAGCTGCAACAAACTAACCGTTTTTGATTGGTTAGGAAATATGAATTTACCCAACGGAGAAACTCCGTTTGACTGCGTGGAAGTGCGTTTTAAAAACGGCCGAAAAGAATTCTATCGCAATACCGAAAAACTAACGTTAAGCATAGGTGACATTGTAGCTACCGAAGCTTCGCCCGGTCACGACATCGGAATTGTGACGTTAACGGGAGAATTGGTAAAAATTCAAATGAAGAAAAAAGGAGCCAATCCAAGTGGTTCCGAAATTGCCAAAGTATACCGAAAAGCATCTCAAAAAGATATTGACATTTGGAGTGCATCACGCGATAAAGAAGAACCTATGAAAGTGAGAGCGCGTGAAATCGCAATTGCACTTAAATTGGAAATGAAGCTTTCGGATATCGAATTCCAAGGCGATGGTTCAAAAGCTATTTTTTATTACACGGCCAACGATCGTGTTGACTTTAGACAATTAATCAAAGATTTTGCAAAGGAATTCAGCACGCGTATTGAAATGAAACAAGTAGGTTTTCGTCAAGAAGCTTCACGCTTGGGTGGAATCGGGTCGTGTGGTAGAGAATTGTGTTGTTCGACTTGGTTAACCGATTTTAGAAGTGTAAATACATCTGCGGCGCGTTACCAACAACTATCACTTAATCCTCAAAAGTTGGCCGGTCAATGCGGAAAACTAAAATGCTGCTTGAACTACGAACTCGACACTTACCTCGACGCATTAAAAGATTTTCCTGATTTCGAAACCAAATTATACACCGAAAAAGGTGACGCTGTCTGTCAGAAACAAGACATCTTCAAAGGTCTCATGTGGTTTGCTTACACTGATAATTTTGCCAATTGGCACGTCCTCAAAATTGAACAAGTACGCGAAATTGTAGCTGAAAATAAACTCAAAAAAAGAGTTTCATCATTGGAAGATTATGCGGTAGAAATTTCACAAGAACCGGTAGTTGATTTTAACAACGCAATGGGTCAAGAGAGCCTTACTCGTTTTGATCAACCCAAAAAGAAGAAAAACAAAAACAGAAACCGACCGAAACCCAGTAACCCAAATCCAGCCCGAAACAATAATAGAAATGAAAATAAAAAATAATTTTTTATTCTTGCTTTTTGTTCTTGCTCTCGTTTCGTGCGACAAGAAAAGTGTGTTCGACGAATACAAATCGGTGAATAACTCTTGGCACAAAGACAGCATTGTTAGCTTTAAATTACCGCAATTGGACAAAGCTAAAAAATACGATTTGTTTGTCAACATCCGAAACAATAACGATTATCCGTACAACAATCTTTTTTTGATTGTCTCATTGGAACAACCCGATAAAAAAGTGCTGGTGGATACGTTAGAATACCAAATGGCCAATCCTGATGGAAGCTTGATGGGCGATGGATTTTCCGATGTGAAACTCAGTAAACTAGTCTACAAACCCAATCAAACCTTTGATTTAAAAGGAGATTATACCGTAAAAATACAACACGCCAACCGTCAAAAAGGCAAAATTATAGGAGTTCAAGACCTAAAAGGCGTGACCGATGTAGGTTTTAGAATTGAATTAAAATAAAGAACAATGGCACAAGCACATTCAAAAGTTAAAGACATCAAGTACTATCAAAGAAAGTTTTGGAAGTTTTTTTTATATGGAATGGCCGGAATTTTTCTCTACTTCCTGCTTGCTTCCTGGGGCGTTTTTGGCAAGATGCCATCTTTCGAGCAATTGGAAAATCCAGACTCGAATTTGGCAACCGAAATCATTTCGTTTGACGGTGTAACATTAGGCAAGTTCTACAACGAAAACCGCTCCGAAATCAAATACAACGATTTACCTAAACATCTGGTAGACGCACTGATCGCTACCGAAGACGAACGTTTTTACGAACACTCCGGAATTGACGCCAAACGTACTTTTGGCGCGGCACTTCAATTAGGTCGTGACGGCGGTGCGAGTACCATCACCCAACAATTAGCCAAATTACTCTTCCACGGTGAAGGCTCTAAAAACTTCATTCTCCGTGTGGTTCAGAAAACAAAAGAATGGATCATCGCCATTAAATTGGAACGTCAATATACCAAAGATGAAATCATTGCGCTCTACTTAAATCAAGTTGATTTTGTGAATGGTGCAGTCGGAATTCGATCGGCCGCCAAAGTCTATTTCGGAAAAGAAACCAAAGACCTTACCATCGAAGAAAGTGCGGTTTTGGTCGGAATGCTTAAAAATCCGGCGCTATACAATCCTGCAAAGGAAAAAAGAAAAAAATTAGTATTCGACCGGAGAAATACCGTTTTAGGTCAAATGGTGCGCAACAAATTCCTCGAACCGGCCGCACAAGAACGCTTGTCTAAAAAACCCATAAAACTCGACTTTCAACCCGAAAGTCACCGCGAAGGAAACGCCACCTATTTCAGAGAATACCTCAGAGATTACATGAAAGCATGGGGCAAAGACAATAAAAAACCCAACGGCGACGATTACGATATTTACAGCGACGGATTGAAAATCTACACAACCATCGATTCGAAAATTCAAGAATACGCCGAAGAAGCCGTAAAAGCGCACATGAAAAACATGCAAGAAGAGTTTTTTATTCAACAACGCGGTAATAAAAACGCACCTTTCTTAAAAATTTCGGATGCCGAAACCCAACGAATCATGACGCAAGCGATGAAAAGTTCCGAACGTTGGCGGGTACTTAAAGAACTCGGGAAAAGCGATGAGGAAATCAAAGCTTCCTTCAACGTCAAAGCCAAAATGAAAGTATTCACGTGGGATGGCGAAAAAGACACCCTAATGAAACCGATGGACTCCATTCGCTATTACAAACACTTTCTCCAGGCGGGAATGATGTCAATGGAACCACAAACCGGTTACGTAAAAGCATGGGTAGGTGGAATCAATTACAAATACTTCCAATACGATCACGTGGGTCAAGGTGCGCGCCAAGTGGGTTCAACCTTCAAACCATTTGTGTATGCAACTGCCATAGAACAAAAGGGTATGTCGCCCTGCGATCAAATGATCGACGGTCCGTTTTTAATGCGCCGAGGACGACATAATTTAACCAGCAACTGGGAACCACGCAATTCCGACGGAAAATACCGCGGAATGGTCACGTTGAAAAAAGCATTAGCCCATTCGATTAACACGATTTCGGCTAAATTGATTGACCAAACCGGACCCGAAGCAGTCGTAGAAATGACTAAAAAACTCGGAGTTACCGCCGAAATTCCGTCGCAACCCGCGATTGCTCTTGGAGCCGTAGAAATTACCGTGCAAGAAATGGTCGGTGCCTACAGTACGTTTGCCAATCAAGGTGTGTACGTAAAACCACAGTTCATCCTAAAAATTGAAGATAAAAACGGATCTCTTATTTACGAGCCGAAAATGGAATCGCGTGACGTACTCAACCGCGACATCGCGTTCGCCGTAGTAAAATTAATGGAAGGCGTAACCGAAGAAGGTTCGGGCATGCGTTTGCGCTACACGGGCGGCGGATCGGGCTACAATCGGATGACTGGTTTTCCGTATGCGTTCGAAAATGATATCGCCGGAAAAACGGGAACTACTCAAAATCAATCCGACGGTTGGTTCATCGGTATGGTGCCCAATTTAGCTACTGGCGTTTGGGTTGGTTGTGAAGACCGTTCAGCGCGTTTTAGAAGCATTACTTACGGTCAAGGTGCCGCGATGGCGCTACCTGTCTGGGGTTTATTTATGAAAAAATGCTATGCCAATCCCGACTTGAACATATCCAAAGAATCCTTCGAAGAACCCGAAGAATCGGTCATCAAAGTCGATTGCGGATCGTCGAATTACATCAAGAAAAAAGTGGTCGATTCGACTGCAGTTCAGGCTTCAGACGAATTCGGACTTTAGTTTTTTTAGAAGTGGTCATTGCGAATATTTGAAGCAATCTCCCGCTTTCGGCTTTATCTTTTTTAATTACAACGGGGTAAAAAACCCGTCGCAATTAAAAAAGGATGCCGCCTCAATCGGGCCACCCTGCCGGTAGGCAGGGCTAGGGCATCCCAAAACCAACAACAATTGTAGAAAGTACAACATATGATTAACAAAAAATTATCCTCGGTTACAGAAGCATTAAACGGAATTGAAGACGACATGACCATCATGCTCGGTGGTTTTGGCTTGTGCGGAATTCCAGAAAATTCCATCGCCGAACTCGTAAAAAAAGGAACCAAAAACCTAACCTGCATTTCTAACAACGCTGGCGTCGACGATTTCGGATTGGGCTTACTCCTTCAAAAAAAGCAAATCAAAAAAATGATTTCTTCGTATGTGGGAGAAAACGCCGAGTTCGAACGCCAAATGCTTTCGGGCGAATTGGACGTTGAACTCATTCCGCAAGGAACTTTGGCCGAACGTTGTCGTGCCGCTCAAGCCGGAATTCCCGCTTTTTTTACGCCAGCTGGCTTCGGAACTGAAGTCGCAATCGGAAAAGAAACACGCGAATTCAACGGAAAAATGCATGTGATGGAACATGCTTTCAAAGCCGATTTCTCCATTGTAAAAGCATGGAAAGGCGACGAAGCAGGGAATTTAATCTTCAAAGGAACCGCACGAAATTTCAATCCGTGTATGTGCGGTGCCGGAAAAATTACCATCGCCGAAGTAGAGGAATTACTGCCTGTAGGTAGTTTAGATCCCAACGAAATTCACATCCCTGGAATATTAGTAAATCGAATTTTCCAAGGTGAAAAGTACGAGAAACGAATTGAACAACGAACGGTTAGAAGCAGAGAATAGAACAAAGAATATAGAGAATAGACTAAGAAAATAGTTGCTTAAAACTTATACTCTCAATGAACCTTAATAACGTAATGGTTTAAAAATATGTTAGACAAAAACGATATCGCAAAACGAATAGCCAAAGAAGTAAAGGATGGCTATTATGTAAATTTAGGAATCGGGATTCCGACTTTGGTTGCCAATTATGTTCGCAACGATATTTCGGTGGAATTTCAAAGTGAAAATGGTGTACTCGGAATGGGTCCGTTTCCCTTTGAAGGTGAAGAAGATGCCGATTTAATAAATGCTGGCAAGCAAACCATTACAACCTTACCGGGAGCGAGTTTCTTCGACTCGGCATTTAGTTTCGGAATGATCCGAGGGCAACACGTCGATTTAACAATTCTTGGTGCAATGGAAGTTTCCGAAAACGGCGACATAGCCAATTGGAAGATTCCAGGAAAAATGGTCAAAGGAATGGGCGGCGCAATGGATTTGGTAGCTTCTGCCGACAACATCATCGTGGCCATGATGCATGTGAATAAAGCCGGAGAAAGTAAAATTCTTAAAAAATGTACGTTACCACTTACTGGTGTGCAATGCGTGAAAAAAGTAGTAACCGAATTGGCCGTACTAGAAGTTACGGCAAACGGATTTAAACTTTTAGAGCGTGCACCTGGCGTTTCGGTGGAACACATAATCGCATCAACAGAAGCAAATTTGATTATTGAAGGCGAAATT
Organism: uncultured Bacteroidota bacterium; assembly: GCA_903902795.1. Lineage (GTDB taxonomy): Bacteria > Bacteroidota > Bacteroidia > Flavobacteriales > Flavobacteriaceae > Flavobacterium. The sequence continues at coordinate 57,077 of CAIUWH010000101.1, read as the reverse complement.
CCAGAAATGCTATTTTAATACTACTTTTCTTTACTTCAGTGTATTAAGCCCAATTTTTTTACTAATTAATTGGGCTATTTTTATATTATTAGTATTTTTTTGTTACTATTGTAGTCCTTTTAATACTTCCTACTAATGATGAAAATACAAATACTCTCAAAAATAAAACTATCTGTATTCGCTCTTCTACTATTCGTTGCCGCGTCTGCTCAGGACCCTAAAAATAGAAGTTCCATTACTCCAAGCAAAAATGGAGTTCCCAACTTTATCCAATTCACGGAAAACTCTAATTATAGAAGTGCCAATGCGCAACAAATTTTTAAAGAACAACTGGGGATTGCAGATAACCAATCATTTGTATTGATTAAATCTGAAACAGATGCTTTAGGAATTACTCATGACAAGTTCCAGCTTCTTCACAACGGAATTAAAGTCGAGTTCGCCACTTACACACTTCATTCTAAAAATGGTAGAGCAACTTCGATGAGTGGTGCGTTTTATAAAACAGAAAACGTTGTTTCATTGCCTACTCTTTCAGCTGCCACTGCATTTACTCGCGCGTTATCTTATATTGGCGCTACTTCGTATTTATGGGAATCACCACAAGAAGCCGCCATCATGAGTTATCAGCAACCACAAGGCGAGCTGATTTTTTTACCAGCGATGCACGAGCAAGACCTCGAGCGAACATCAGATAAAATTAGACTTGCTTATAAATTCGACATCTATGCAACCGAACCACTAAGTCGCGGAGACGTGTATGTTGATGCAATTACTGGAGAAGTTTTGTATTACAACGCCACCATAAAACATTTAGGTGAACACGCTCATGGAACTGCATGCTTGGATTCAGAAGAACCAACTGTTCAGGCTTTTAATCCGTTACTTCTTGCTAATGCAGCTACTCGTTACTCAGGCATTCGCACTATAGAAACCACTTTAAATGGTGCGTCACATATACTTTTTGATGGTGTACGTGGTTACGGAATCAGTACCTTAAACATGAATCGTACAACCAATTATTCAACCGCTACACAATTTACAGACGCCGACAACAATTGGACCGCAGCCGAATTCAATAATACGAATAAAGACAACGCAGCACTTGATGCTCATTGGGGAGCCGAAAAAACGTATGACTATTTTTTAGGTGTACACGGAAGAAATAGTTACAATAATTTAGGCGCCACAATCAACAGTTATGTACATTACAGTACCAATTACAACAATGCCTTTTGGAATGGTTCGGTGATGACGTATGGTGATGGCAGCGGAACTGTCTTTGACGCTTTAACTTCATTAGACGTGGCAGCACACGAAATCGGTCATGCTGTGTGTACAAGTACAGCCAATTTGGCCTATCAAAGAGAATCAGGTGCAATGAATGAAGGCTTTTCTGATATTTGGGCGGCCTGTGTTGAATATTTTGCCGCACCTGAAAAATCAATTTGGTTAATTGGTGAAGATATCGAAAGACGAGCGGGTCGAGCTGCTTTGCGCTCTATGAGCAGCCCTAAATCGTTGAATCAACCGGATACGTATGGCGGAACATTTTGGATTAATCCGAATTGCACGACACCATCACAATCGAATGATTATTGCGGAGTGCATACTAATAGCGGTGTTTTAAATCATTGGTTTTATATCTTATCCGTCGGAAAATCGGGCACCAACGATATTGGAAGTGTATATAATGTAACCGGAATTTCTATTGATAAAGCAGCCAAAATTGCCTACCGTTTAGAATCGGTGTATCTGACTTCGAATTCTACCTACGCCAACGCTAGAACATTCGGAATCCAATCAGCTATCGATATTTACGGCGCTAACACAGCCGAAGTGATTGCAACCACAAATGCTTTTTACGCCGTTGGAATTGGAGCTGCCTACTCTTTTTCTTCTACTGATACCATAGCTCCTTCGACTCCTCTGAATTTAGTTGCGTCGGGAACTACTTCAAATTCAACTAATTTATCGTGGTCGAGTTCAACTGATAATGTGGCCGTAACCGGATATAATGTTTATAATGGCTTGAATTTAATCGGAACTCCTGCAGGAACTTCTTTTAACGTAACAGGTCTGCAAGGTTCAACAACTTATACGTTTACAGTTAAAGCAAGAGATGCGGTTGGGAATTTATCACTAGCAAGTAACTCCGCAAGTATTACGACATTAGTTACTGTTCCAACCTATTGTAACTCGCAAGGAAATAGCGTAGTAGATGAATTGATTGGACGGGTTCAAATCGGAACTATTGACAACACCTCAACTGGTGGAACGGGTTACACCGATTTCACAGCTATTTCAACAGCCCTTGTGGTTGGCTCAAATCAAACAATCATCATCACTCCAACTTGGACAGGCACAATCTATCCAGAAGCATACGCGGTTTTCATCGATTATAACGCAGATAGTGATTTTAATGATCCCGGAGAAACCGTGTATACGCGGGCGGCAACGACCACAACACCTATAAGTGGCTCGTTTACTGTTCCGTTGACGGCAACTTTAGGCGCGACCCGAATGCGGGTTTCGATGCGGTACAACGCACTTCCCACGCCTTGTCAAACATTTGATTACGGTCAAGTTGAAGATTACACCGTCATTCTTACTTCTCCCAACACGGTTGTTTCTACCAAAATACATATAGAAGGATTTTATGATACAACCACTAATTTGATGCGACCGGTGATGACCAATCAAGGATCAGGTTCTAATTCTACCGATGTTGGGCTAGTAACACTCGAACTCATTGATCCAAACACTTTAACTCCCGTGGCCACAACTATAACAATGTTGCAAACGGACGGAACCGCAACGGGAACTTTTAATTCGGCGTTGAATGGTTTGTTTTATTTAACCGTAAAATACAGAAACTGTTTGAAAACTTGGAGCGCACTTCCGTTAGCGATTAACTCGTCTACTCCTGTGTATGATTTTACGAATAGTCCGTCAAAAGCCTATGGTTCTAATATGATTGAAATAGAACCCGGAGTTTGGGCACTGTTTTCAGGCGATTTAAATGACGATGGAAATGTAGACAACTCCGATTACACGACGTGGGAAACTGACTCCAACTCGTTTTCGTTCGGTAATTTTGCAACCGATTTAAATGGTGATGGCAATGTAGACAATTCCGACTATACAATTTGGGAAGCTAATTCGAATAGTTTTATTTTTGCTGCGCATCCTTAATTTGAAAAAACTAAATTTTTATTTTTTGGCTTGTAGGTATTCGAGTAAAACGGGAGAAGCATGAGCAAAACTAGGAAATTGTTCGTTTACAGAAACCACCCGTTTTTTGTTGAGTTTATAAGTCAGATCGAATTCGGTTGTGAATAATATGGCCGATAAAAACGGATTGTTGATGAACTCTACTAATCGACTGAACGCTGAATCAACAGTATGAATTTCAACTATTTCTTCCTTTTGAAACTTAAATTTTAGTTCTAAATTCAGTACATTTTCATCCAAAATCGGACGCACATAAATATTCATCAACTCGGTATTTCCGATGGTTTTTGCCAATGTTAATTTAGCAAAAGTTCCATCATCCAAACTCGATTTAACTTTAGAATAAAACTCAGAAAATGTTTCTTTAAATGACATAGTGCATCTTATTAAAAACCGCAGATTCGCAGATTGTTTATATAATCTGCGAATCTGCGGTCATTTACTTCTAATTATAAGTTAGCAAAGAAATCATTTCCTTTGTCGTCTGTAATGATGAATGCGGGGAAATCTTTAATCGTAATTTTTCGAACTGCTTCCATTCCGAGTTCTTCAAAATCTACAACCTCAACTTTTAGAATGTTATCTTGAGCTAGAATTGCTGCGGGTCCGCCAATCGATCCTAAATAGAATCCACCATACGTTTTACACGCTTCCATGACTTCTTTAGTTCGGTTTCCTTTGGCCAGCATAATCATGCTGCCGCCTGCCTTTTGGAATTCTTCTACATACACATCCATTCGACCTGCAGTGGTTGGACCGAAACTTCCCGATGGCATTCCGTCTGGAGTCTTTGCCGGACCAGCGTAATACACTGGATGGTTTTTGAAATAATCCGGCATTGGTTTTCCGGCATCCAACAATTCTTTAATTTTGGCGTGCGCAATGTCACGCGCTACAATCAAAGTACCGTTTAGTTTTAATCTTGTCTTTATTGGATATTTCGATAATTCGGCTAAAATTTCGTCCATCGGGCGGTTCAAATCAATTTCAATAGCCGCTTCTAAATGAGGTGGCACTTCGGGTAAAAATTGTTTCGGATTGGTTTCTAATTGCTCCAAGAAAATTCCGTCTTTGGTAATTTTTCCTTTGATGTTTCTATCAGCAGAACACGAAACTCCTAATCCAACAGGGCAAGAGGCGGCATGCCGAGGTAAACGGATTACACGGACATCGTGCGCAAAGTACTTTCCTCCAAATTGTGCTCCAATGGCACTTTCTTGACAATACAACAGTACTTTTTGTTCCCATTCTAAATCGCGAAACGCTTGGCCTGACATATTTCCCGATGTTGGAAGATGGTCAAAATAGCCTGCTGAAGCTTTTTTTACCGCTGATAAATTCGCTTCGGCAGAAGTTCCACCAATGACCAACGCCAAATGGTAAGGCGGACATGCAGATGTTCCTAAATCTTTGATTTTTTCGCGAACAAATTCTTCCATTGACTTTTCGTTCAGCAGTGATTTGGTCTTTTGGTAGAGGAAGGTTTTATTAGCAGAACCGCCACCTTTTGTCAGAAATAAAAATTCATATGAGGCGCCTTTTTTGGCATAAATATCAATTTGAGCGGGAAGATTCGAACCTGAATTTTTTTCTTCAAACATTGAAATCGGAACAATTTGCGAATACCGTAGGTTTTTATTTTGGAAGGTATTAAAAATTCCTTTTGATAACCATTCGGCATCATCTACTCCAGTGAACACACTTTCCCCTTTCTTGGCCATGACAATTGCAGTTCCGGTATCTTGACATGAAGGCAATTCTCCTTCTACAGCCACGACGGCGTTTTGCAATAAATTATAGGCTACAAATCGGTCGTTGTCGGTTGCTTCGGGATCATGTAAAATGTTGTTCAACTTTTGTAAATGCGCGGTTCGCAACATAAAAGACACATCGTTTGTGGCCTCTTGAGCGAGTAATTCCAATCCTTTTGGATCAATGGTAAGAATTTCTCTATCGCCTAATTGCTCTACTTTTACATAGTCGGAGGATATTTTTTTGTACTGCGTATCGTCTTTTAAAATCGGATACGGATCTTGATATATGAAATCCATTTTGAATTATTTTTGAAGGGTAAAGTTACGGAATCTAGAAAGATTGTAGTGCTAAATTGTTGCCAAATTGATCTGTATCGCACGGCCAAGCTACATTTATTGATTAAAAAAACCAACTTGCGACAAATATCGCTGTAACCACACAAATTAAATCCACCAAAAGCATGGTTCCTAAAGTATATCGCGTGTTTTTGATTTTTACTGAACCAAAATAAACAGCAATGACATAGAAAGTGGTTTCCGCGCTACATTGAAAAATAGAGCTCAATCGTCCAGTTAGTGAATCAGGTCCAAACGTGTTCATCGCGTCAATCATAAATCCGCGCGAACCACTCGAACTAAAAGGCCGAAGTATAGCAACAGGCAGCGAATCGGTAATTTCCTTACTTACCCCAATATTAGAAAAGGCAAACGAAATTCCGTTACTGATGATTTCAAAAAGTCCGCTATTTCTAAACAAAGAAATGGCCACTAACATTCCGAGTACATAAGGAAAAATAGTAACCCCTGTTTTTAAACCATTGCTCGATCCGGAAACAAAAGCATCAAAAACCGTAGTGTTTAGTTCTTTAAATTTCTTCTCTTTTACAAAAGAAAAAACCAAAGTAAATCCGATGATTACTACTAGCAATAGTCCAGATAAATTAGAAGTAAAGAAGTTTTTTTCAACTAGATCCAATCGATTAATGTAAAATAACAAACCTACAATAGCGGCGATAACCGTCATTAATCCGACTATCAAAGTAGCACTTTTAAAATTTATTTTTTGTCGAATTCCCACAATAATCAGGGCAGCAATTGTTCCGATAAACGAGGTGATAATACACGGCAACATCACATCGGCAGGATTGGCTGCATTAGCGGCTGCACGATATCCTATAATTGAAGTAGGTATTAAAGTTAAACCGGCTGCGTGAAGGCACATGAACATAATTTGTGCATCACTTGCTTTATCTTTGTCCGGATTTAATTCTTGTAGGCTTTCCATCGCTTTGAGTCCGAATGGCGTAGCTGCTGAATCCAAACCCAAAAAATTGGCAGCAAAATTCAAGGTCATGTACGAAACCGATTCGTGGTTTTTAGGAACGGAAGGGAATATTTGCAAGAAGAACGGGCTCAATTTTTTAGCTAGTTTTTCGGATGCGCCCGACACAATTAGCAATTCCATTAATCCGCAAAAGAATGCTAAATAAGCCATTAAAGGTAGAATAATATCAAATAAACTGGCTTTACACGTAGGTAATAATCCGTCGCTTTTTTGTTTTCCGCTGTAAATTTTGACGGTCTTATTTGAAAAAACATAAGTTGTGTCAGGGTTTAAAGTATCTCGATTCACCACCATTTTTTGATCGGGTGCCTTTTCAATACTGTCTTTGATGAAAAATGGGAGTTGTTCTTTGAATTTTTCAGAAATTAGTATGGGATCATCTTTTTTTCCGTTTAATACAAAATCAATGGAGTAATTAGAACCCGAAAACACACTAATTATTACAAATAGTATCGATGATATAAAAATCGTTAACCAAAATCTACTAAGAACCATGATGTTTATTTTTTCGTAAATATAGTATATAACAAAATAGTCTGAAAATTATTTTTCTAGAAAAAGATGAACGAATCAGCTTAAACAAATATTAAAGTTTCACTTAAAAAACAAAACTTGTGACAAAAAAATGAGACAATTATACTATATTTGGCAAAAAAATTAGTCTTTTACATCAATAACTATAAATAATGAAGCATTTCAAACTATTCGCATTCGTTTTTACATTTTTTACTTGTTCTGTTTTTGGACAGTCCCCAACGGAAGTGAGAAAAATTGTCGAAAACTATGACTTGAAAATTTTAAAAGAAAAAGAAGATTTTTATCGAAAAAAAGAAGCAGATGAAAAAAGAAAGGCTTATGCCGCTGCTGCAGTAAATAATTGGCCCATCACGATTCAGAATGAAGATGGCTCCTATTCTGAGTTAATGAAGTTAACTCCAGATGGTTATCCTATGTATTATGCAACTACCAATGTAAACGCTGCTCGAAGCACACGAACCAATCATTTACACTCAGGTGGTTCTTTGGGTTTGAATTTGGAAGGCCAAGGAATGACCGTTCGAGTTTGGGATGGTGGAAGAACAAGAACTTCGCACAATGCTTTTGGAGGACGCGTAACTGCAATTGACGATACTTCAGGTACGTTGAGCCCCCATGCTACACACGTAACCGGAACCATGGTTGCTTCTGCTAATCCAGCTTCTGTTAAAGGTATGGCGCCCCAAGCAAATGCAAGAACATTCAATTGGACAGATGACGAAAGTGAAGCTCTTTCTGAAGTTCAATTGGGAATGTTAGTTTCAAATCATTCGTACGGAATTCCCATTTCTGGCAATGGAGGACCGCTTCCTGGTTGGATTATTGGAGCTTATATTGCTGATTCTTATGCTTGGGATGAAATTGCTTACTTATCTCCTTTTTATCTTCAAGTTGCTTCTGCTGGAAATGACGGAAATAATAATGACAATACTGATCCATTAGAATTTGGATATGATAAATTAGTGAGTAATAAAGTTTCGAAAAATAATTTAGTAATTGCCAATGCACAAGACGTGTCAACAAATACTAACGGCACTTTATCTGCTCCTGTAAACATCAACTCTTCAAGTAGTCAAGGTCCAACTGATGACTTACGCGTTAAACCCGATTTAACAGGGAATGGAACTAATCTTACCTCAACCAGTAGTACTAGTAATACATCTACAGCACCATTGACTGGAACTTCTATGTCTTCACCAAATGTTGCCGGTAGTTTAATTTTATTGCAGCAACATTACAATAATTTATATGGAAGTTTTATGCGTTCTGCCACATTAAAGGGTATAGCTTGCCATACTGCAGACGACGCAGGAAGTATTGGTCCAGACCCCGAATTTGGCTGGGGTTTATTGAATACCAAAAAAGCCGCTGAAACTATAACTACTAATGGTTTAAGTTCATGGGTTTCTGAAGAAAATGTAAATCAAGGACAAAGTTTCAGTATGGATGTAAATTCTAACGGTACTACTCCGTTGATTGCCTCTATTACATGGACTGATGTTCCCGGAAACATAAACACAAGCGGAATAGCAAACGACCCGGTAAAAGTATTGATTAATGATTTAGACATTCGAATCACAAGAAATAGTTCAATATTTTTTCCATGGAAACTTAATCAACCTGTAAGTTCTCCTGCGACTAGAACATCAGATAATGATGTTGATAATGTGGAACAAGTTAAAATCGATTCACCTGCTGCTGGACAATACACGATCACTGTAACACACAAAGGAACTTTGGTAAATAATAGTCAAAAATTTTCGTTGGTGATTACAGGTATAAATTCTGTTTTTGCTATTAACTCAACCAGTAGCGATTTGACCGTTTGTGCTAACCAAAATGCATCCTATACTTTTAACTATACTCAAGTTGGCGGTGGAACGACAAACTTTACTGCTGCCGGATTACCTGCTGGAGCTAGTGCGGTTTTCACACCTAGCTCAAGAAATTCTAATGGCCCTGTTACTATGTCGATAACCGGACTTTCAAATGTTGTTCCAGGCGAGTATTACGTAGGAATTACAGGAAATAATGGTTCAGAAACAGAGACAAGAGTTAAATCATTACGCGTTTTCAACAGTACGTTTCAAAACGTAGTTTTAACGAGCCCTAACAATGGCCAAGCCGGACTTTCAACTTCGGCAGTGTTGAACTGGGAAAGTCAAGCAAACGCAGAAGATTATATCGTACAAGTTTCAACTAGCCCAAGTTTTTCTTCGTTTTTTGTCGAAGAAACTGTTCAAACCAATCAATACGTCTTAACTGGTTTAAGTCAAGAAACAATCTACTACTGGAGAATCGTTCCTTCCAATAGATGTGGCACTTCGAGTACAACATCAACTATTGTTAACACATTTTCTACGGGAGTTTTAATCTGTGATCAATTATTTACTGCTGATGACTACTCCAATGCTGCGATTGCGAGCGTAGCAAATTCAAGTGCAAGTGTTCCCGTTACTATTTCGGGAGGATATACTATTGGAGACTTAAATATTAATCTTAACATCACTCATACTTGGATTCAAGATATGACCATATCACTCATCGGGCCAGCTTCTATAGGCAGTCCAGAAATAATCTTATTTCAAGAAGCATGTGGTGATAATGATAATATCAATTGTATTTTAGACGATGATGGTGCTGCTCCACAATGTTTTGGAAATCCAGCCGTATTTGATCTTGTTGCTCCTTTAGAAAGTTTAAGTTCTTTAAATACGCTGCCTGCAGATGGTGTTTGGACTTTATTTGTTGATGATCCATGGAATGGAGACGGCGGTTCTATTAATTTGTTCAGTATTGATTTGTGCAGAGTTATTCCATCTGCTTTAGGAACGCAGACCAATATGTTGAGTGACGTAAGTGTATATCCTAATCCAACAAATGGCACAGTTAACATTTACATGCCAAATAATAGTGATATTTCTACCGTTTCACTTTACGATGTGCAAGGAAGAGAAATTTTGAAAAAAGAAACCAGTGAAATAAATACTTCGCTTCAAATTGACGCACTTCAAGACGGAATCTACTTGGTAACCATAGAAAACACGGCGGGTTCTGTCACTAAGAAAATAGTATTACGAAAATAAAAATGATTCAAATTAAAAAACGTCCCATCTTACTAAAAGTCGGGACGTTTTTTTTATACGTGAATAATTTCGTCTTCTACTAACAAATCTTCTTTTCTAAATCGGAGGAATACTTGAGCGACTGCAATCACGTCTTTTTCGCAATACGTTACTATGCGATCAATGTCTTTTTCAACATAAAAGACATGACCAACCTGACTTCCATCAATGTCGCCTTTTGATGATGGGATTCCAAGTATTTTTGTCAATAATTTGAGCGAAGTGAAATTTTTGTAATCTCCAAACTTCCATAACTCTAAGGTGTCGAGATGTGGAACTTCCCATGGTTTTTTACCGAATAAGTTTAATTTTTGAGGAAGACTCATTTGGTTGATGATCATCCTTCGGGCGATAAACGGAATGTCGAATTCTTTAGCATTGTGTCCGCAAATCAAATGCGGCGCCAAATTGAAATGGTTGTTGAGCAAATTGGAGAAGTCGTACAAAATCTTTTGCTCTTCTCCGAAAAACGAAGTCACTCTAAAATTTCGAATATCGCCTTTAGTGACAAAATAACCTACCGAAATACAGACGATTTTTCCGAATTCAGCCCAAATTCCGGCGCGTTCGTAAAATTCTTCTGGAGTAAAATCCTCTTTGCGTTGGTAGAGTGTTTTTTGTTCCCAGAGTTGTTTCATTTCGTCGTCAAGTGCGTTGAAATGCTCTTCTTGTGGAACTGTTTCTATGTCAAGAAACAAAATGTGGTCAAGTTTAATTTTTTCTATCATACTTAAATTTTTATGGCGTTGATAGTACGAAAATAGAAAATTTGTGTGAGATAGCGATTAAAACTGGAGTGTTTTTTTAGAAAAGCGATTGTTGCTGACTTGAACTTTCATGTTCCAACAACCACTTTTTGCGCCATAAACCGCCAGCATAACCCGTGAGTGAACCATCAGTTCCGATGACTCTGTGACAGGGTACAACAATCCACAACGGATTTTTACCATTGGCCGAAGCCACCGCACGAATGGCTTTTACATCGCCTAGTTTTTTGGATAAATCTAAGTAAGAAACTGTCTTTCCAAACGGAATGTTGCGCAATTCTTGCCAAACCTTCTGCTGAAAATCGGTTCCTTTGGGATTCATGGTAAAGTCGAAATTTTGACGCTGTCCTTCAAAATATTCATTGAGTTGAGTGACTGCTACTTTGAGTTGTTTTGGGATTTTTTTTGATGGTTCGCCTTGTTCGAGAATTGAAATAATTGAAACACCATTTTCATCACCAACAATTTTGGTTATTCCGAGTGGCGATTGAATGAAGCAGGTTTCCATCGGTTAAATATACTAATTTTAACCGCAAAGAACACCAAGAAGGCACAAAGTTCACTAGGTTCTATTTTGCAAAACCAAGAATATATTTTTCTAAGGATTTTAACTCTTCGTCGCTCATAGTTTTGGTGATTTGCAAGTTGATTTTCATCGATTCATACATTGTAGGATCAACAATGGGTTCCGCTTCTTCCCTAAGAAAAGCAACCATGTCAGCGTTTTGCGATTTGTATATTTTGGCGATTTCTTGCAAACTCGGTCCGATTATTTTTTGGTCTGTTTTATGACACGCGGCGCAGTTGTTTTGAATAAAAACAGTTTCTCCAGAAAGTGAAGTTTCCTCTGCTGGTTGAGTGCTATCAAAAGTAGTATTGGTTTCTTTTTTGCAGGATGATAGAAAAATAACAAGTATAATAAAGTAATATTTCATTTTTAAAAAATTAGTTCATTGTAAACAAGTAGCCCTAGCCCAGAGTGCAACGGAAATCCTTTTTCTTTTTTCTTTAAAAAGGAAAAGATTGCAGTGTAAAGCTGGAAAAAGCTTCTAAGAATTAAGCGTTCAATAAAACAGCTGCTTCTTTCGCAAAATAGGTAGAAATCAAACTCGCGCCCGCTCTTTTAATGCACATCAATTGTTCCATCATGATTTTGTCGTGATCGAGCCAACCTCTTTCGGAAGCTGCTTTGATCATAGCGTATTCACCAGAAACATGGAAAACCGTCACTGGAACATTCACGGCATTTTTTACCTCGCGAACGATATCCAAATAGGCGATTCCGGGTTTTACCATCACCATATCGGCGCCTTCTTCAACGTCCATTAACGCTTCTTTGACGGCTTCGATGCGATTGGCAAAATCCATTTGGTAGGTTTTTTTGTCTTTCGGAACGACCACATCGGCTTCGCGAGGTGCGCTGTCTAAAGCATCGCGAAACGGACCGTAAAACGCCGAAGCGTATTTGGCTGAATAGCTCATGATTCCGACGTTGTGGAAACCAGCAGCGTCTAATCCTTGACGTAAACGCAAAACACGTCCGTCCATCATGTCGCTTGGCGCTACAAAATCGGCTCCCGCTTGCGCATGCGAAACGGCCATTTTTACCAAAGCATCGTTGGTAGCATCGTTGGCGATATCGCCGTTTTCGATGATTCCGTCGTGACCATACATCGAATATGGATCGAGCGCCACATCGGGCATGATAATCATTTCCGGACAGGCTGTTTTGATGGCTTTGATGGCGCGTTGCATCAATCCGTTGGGATTCCACGCTTCTTTTCCGGTGTTGTCTTTTAAACTTTCGTCGACTTTTACGTAGATGTTTACGGCGCGAATTCCGAGTGCGAAGACTTCTTGTACTTCTTTAACCGTTAAATCGATCGAACGGCGGAAAATTCCTGGCATGGATGAAATTTCGACTTTGACGTTTTCGCCTTCGGCTATGAACATGGGGAACATAAAATCACTCGGACTTAATGTAGTTTCACGAACTAGCGAGCGAATGGATTCGTTGACACGTAATCGTCTGCCTCTTTGTAATGGGAACATATATTTTGAGTTTTTATAATTTGATTTTTCCTGCTAATTCTTTCAATTTTTTTGGTGGATTAAATCGATAACCTACGGTGAACTTGAACATCATGATGTCGTCGTTTAATCGAATATCAGTTGTTGCACTTTGAACAAAATTGACATAATTATAGTTGACAAAGGTAAAAAACGAATCGGTGTTGTATCCTAATTTTAAACTTGACCCTAATTCATAGAGTTCCGAAACGTCTCCATCGATAGAATTTAATCCGATTCCAGCCGTGAATCCTGCTGAAAACAATAATTTATGATGAATGACTAAATTGTAATAATAGGAAGGCGCCACAGATAGAACCACAACATCACTTGAGTTGCTTGGATTTCCGTCATTTAAATCAAAATTAGTATAATAAGCCGAAAAATTGGGGATAAAACTCCCGACACTTTTGGTTTGCCATTCCTTTTGATTGGTTAATGTTTTAAATGAAAAATTGTCGTTAAAAATGTACGAGGTCGTGCCGCCAATTTTTGTAGTTCGCAATCTTGGAAATTGTAGCTCGACATTATCTTGATTAATGTAAAAACCTTTCTGATTAATAAAAACAATCGACTGCATCCATTTTTTTACATACAATCGAGTCGATAAACTAAAAAGTTTTGAATCAGAATTATCCTTGTTAACATCAAAAAATCGAGGTGAAAAACCGTAACTTACATCAATGAACTTGTAGCTGAAATTTGCTCCAACTTGCTCGCGTCTGTTCGGCTCTACACTTAGATATTTCTTTTCGCCATTTGAAGTAAAAATAAAATCAAAATTGTTAGAGATGTCGTAGTAATAGAAACTAGCAGTAACTTTATCATCGTAGGTTTTTGCATAGGTAGTGTTTAGCGAATCGTTTTGTGCAAATCCGCCAAAAATACCTGAGAAAAAGATGATGGTACTACTTTTTAAATCCATTCAATTGGGTGCTCTAGTACTTGAATTAAGTTGTATTCTTCGCTTCCCACTTCTGGGTGATGGTCGTAATGCCATTGCACGTGCGGTGGTAACGACATTAAAATTGATTCTATTCTTCCATTGGTTTTCAATCCGAATAACGTTCCTTTATCGTGAACGAGATTAAATTCTACATAGCGACCGCGACGAATTTCTTGCCAAGTTCGTTGCGCGTCGTTACAAGGCAAATCTTTTCTTCTTTCTACAATAGGAACATAGGCTTCGAGGAAACTATTGCCTACCTCAGTTACAAAGTTATACCAATCTTCCATAGACATCGTATCAGTAGCTTTGCAATAATCAAAGAACAATCCGCCAATTCCGCGAGCTTCGTTTCGATGAGTGTTCCAAAAATAAGCATCACATTGTTTTTTATACTTGGGATAAAATTCGGGGTTGTGTTTGTCGCAGGCTGTTTTACACGTTTGATGAAAATGAATAGCATCTTCTTCAAATAAATAATACGGAGTTAGATCTTGTCCGCCACCGAACCACGAATTGATTACGTTTCCGTTGTCATCGTACATTTCGAAATAGCGCCAATTGGCATGTACGGTTGGCACCATCGGGCTTTTAGGATGGATGACTAAACTGAGTCCGCAGGCAAAGAAATCAGCTTCACCGACATTAAACATTTTTTGCATGGCTTCGGGTAATTTGCCATGAACAGCTGAAATATTGACGCCACCTTTTTCAAAAACGTTTCCATTTTCGATGACACGTGTTCGCCCGCCGCCGCCTTCGGGTCGTTGCCAAATGTCTTCACGGAATTTGGCTTTGCCTTCAACGGCTTCCAATCCAGCAACGATTTGGTCTTGAAGATTTTGTATATAGTGGTAGAATTTATCTTTCATTTTTTTGTTGTCGGTTGTCGGTTGTCGGTTGATGGATGATCGGAAGATCCGACAACTATCAACTGGCAACTGGCAACTATTTATACTCCTTCACCGCTTCCACAAAAGCTTTGGCGTGATCTACGGGAATATTCGGTAAAATTCCGTGCCCTAAGTTTACGATGTAGCTATCTTTTCCAAATTCGTCGATCATTTGGTGTACCATTTTTTTAATGGTTGGAATCGGAGAAAGCAAACGACTTGGGTCAAAATTTCCTTGTAATGTGATTCGTCCACCCGATAGATAACGGGCGTTTCGAGCAGAACACGTCCAATCTACACCTAACGCTGAAGCTTTTGATTTAGCCATATCACCCAATGCAAACCAACATCCTTTTCCGAATACTATTACTTTAGTGTCCTCAGCTAATGCTTCTACAATTTGGTTGATGTATTTCCACGAAAATTCTTGGTAATCAACTGGTGACAGCATTCCGCCCCACGAATCAAAAATCTGAATCGCGTTACAACCTGCTTTTACTTTTTCTTTCAAATATAAAATGGTCGTATCGGTAATTTTTTGCAATAAAGTATGAGCGGCAACCGGATTGGAGAAACAAAATCCTTTGGCCGTATCAAAACTTTTCGATCCTTTTCCTTCCACCGCATAGCAGAAGATGGTCCAAGGTGAACCTGCGAAACCAATTAGCGGCACTTCGTCGTTCAACATTTCTTTGGTCAATTTGATGGCATCAAAAACATAGCCTAAGGTTTCATGAACATCGGGAACAAAAACCTGATTCACTTGATCCATCGTACGGATTGGATTCGGAATAATCGGTCCGAGGTTGTCTTTTAATTCCACGTGAATTCCCATGGCACGTGGCACAACCAAAATATCTGAAAACAAAATTGCGGCGTCGGGTTTTACAATTCTGATGGGTTGCACCGTAATTTCGGCAGCCAATTCGGGTGTTTCGCAACGCGTAAAGAAATCGTATTTATCGCGTAAAGCTCTGAATTCGGGTAAATATCGTCCGGCTTGACGCATCATCCAAACGGGTGGACGTTCTACGGTTTCGTTGTTTAAAGCTCTGAGGAATAAGTCGTTTTTGATCATTTTTATTATGATATTTAACCTTTGAAGGGTTTGAAACCCTTCAAAGGTTATGAATTAATATAATATTCTACTACTTCTGTAATCACATCTTCAACTGAGGGTTTGTCTGCAATTATGATGTTTTTTACTTTTTTATTCTCTAATGCTTCTGCGGTGGTTTCTCCAATGCAGAAACAGGTTTCATCTTTTATTGAATTCAGTTGCACATAACTTTCTACTCCAGACGGACTAAAAAATAAAATTCCATCCAATTTAGTTGTTATTTTTTTTGACGTTATATTGGTTTCGTAGACTTCTATTTCGTTGAAGGTAATTCCGTTTTCTTTGAGTGTGTCGGGCACTACATCTCGGCGTAAATTTCCGCTGAAAAAAGTAAATCGTTCTTTGGAGTAAATCAGTGAAATGATTTCTGCCAAATCGGACGCGTAACCCGTGTAGGCAATGACGTTGAATCCGTTTTCGGTGAGTAAGTCTTTGGTTTTCATCCCCACAGAAAATACGTATTTGCTTCTTAATTCATCACACTTTGGATGTTCTAAGATACTTAAAACGGCATTTTGGCTTGTAAAAATTAGATTGTCGTGGACTTGTGTTAGTTCAAAATTCTTGATTTTCGTTTCAATAAAATCTTCCTCTATTAGATGAATAGTGGCGTCGAGTACAATTTGCTTTTGATGTGGTAAAAGCTTTTTGGTGGATAGTATGTTGATTTGTTTTGTCATTTTTTCTTTTTAAACCATTGAGGCAGTAAGAAAATTAAGAATAAAACTTAATGAAACTTAATACCTTAATGGTTCAATTTTATTTCTTCGATTGTTTCTTTATTTCCGCCATTAATTCTGTTCCGCCATTACTTAAAATCTCTTGTGCTGCATTGAATCCGAGTTTTTTCCACTCTGAAATATCTACAATTTTCACAATTTCTAGTTTTTGTTTTCCGTCTATCGAAAGTAAAACACCTTTAAAATCGATGGTGTCACTTTGCTCGTTGTAGGTCGCAATCGCTCCAATCGGCGCGGTACATCCGCCTTCGAGCGTTTTTAAAAATTGTCGTTCGATGTAGGTGCAAATTTCGGTTTCGATGTGATTGAGTTCCGACAAGGCATCCAAGGTGAAATTGTCGTTTGCCATAGCTACCACAACCATTGCGCCTTGAGCCGGAGCGGGAATCATCCAATCCAAATCGATGAAATTTTCGGGTTTTAAGTTGATGCGCTCCAAACCTGCGGCGGCAAACACGGCTCCATTCCAATCGTTATCGTGCAATTTTTGCAGACGGGTATTTACATTTCCGCGCAAATCGACTACGGTATGGTTGGGATATTTGTTCCACCATTGCGCTTGACGACGCAAACTTCCTGTGGCAATGGTAGCCTCGGTTTGAAGAAAATCGGTGTTGCCTTTATGGACTAAAATATCCAACACATTGGCGCGTTCTAAAACAGCTGCCTGAACAATTCCGATTGGGAGAGCTGTCGGCACATCTTTCATCGAATGCACCGCAATATCGACTTCGCCATTAATCATCGCAATGTCTAATGTTTTGGTGAAAATTCCGGTGATTCCGAGTTCGTAAAGTGGTTTATCGAGTAGCAGATCGCCTTGTGACTTTACCGCTATAATCTCGGTTTTGAATCCTAAATCGTTGAGTTGTTTTTGAACGGTATGTGCTTGCCAAAGTGCGAGTTCACTATCGCGAGTTCCTATACGTATTGTTTTTTCCATTTGCCGCAAAGACACAAAGTCTCGAAGTATTTTTAAAAAATGAAATTAATTAAAGAAGGATTTCTCCTGTTCTAGTTGAAATACTTTTTCAATCCATTCGATGCCTTCTTCCATCGATTCACCGTCTTTCAAGTGATTGACAAAATGATTGGTGATTTTTTGAATGATACGATTGCTGATTAATTCTGCCTGCTGCTCGTCAAAATTGGATAATTTTTTACGCTGGAAGTTCAATTCACCTTCTTTAATTGAATTCAGCTTTTCTTTTAAAGCGTGAATAGTTGGCGCAAATTTCCTATTTTTTGCCCAAGCAGTGAATTCTTCTTGAATTTCGTCGATAATGGCTTCGGCATGAGGAATATGAAGCTTTCTATTTTCTAGGGTTTCATCGGTCATTTGAGATAAGTGATCCATGTGAATCAATGTAACGCCTTCAATGTCCTTTACGTTTTCGTTTACGTTTTTCGGAATCGATAAATCTAAAATCAACAAGGGTTTTTTCAGATTTAAAATAGCTTTATCAACAGTTGGATTTTGTGCTCCTGTAGCCACAACCACGACATCGGCTTTTTGCAATTCGAGTTGCAAATCGGCGTAGTCTTTTACGATTACATTGAGTTTTTGAGCTAATTTTTCGGCTTTATCTTTGGTGCGATTGATGAGCGTAATGTGTTCGTGTTTGGTATGTTTTACTAAATTCTCACAGGTATTTCTTCCGATTTTACCGGTGCCGAAAAGCAAAATATTTTTATTGGCAATATCTTCTACGTTTCTAAAAATATACTGAACCGATGCAAAAGAAACCGATGTGGCTCCCGAAGAAATTTCGGTTTGTGTTTTGATTCTTTTACTCGCCTGAATAACCGAATTAACCAATCGCTCCAAAAACGAATTGACCATTCCATTCGATTTACTTTCGTTAAAAGCAGTTTTGATTTGACTGATGATTTCAAAATCACCTAAAATCTGACTGTCCAAACCAGTTCCCACCCGAAACATGTGACGAATAGCATCTTGATTTTTATATATATAGGCAACTTCTTGGAATTCTTCAACAGAACCCTGACTATTTGCGCATAAAAGCTTGATTAATTGATAAGGATGTTGTGCAAAACCATAAATTTCAGTTCGATTACAGGTAGAAGTCACAATTAACGATTCAATTCCCTCAGCTTCGGCTTGTATATGTAACGTGGCTTTAGCTTGAGCATCTACACTGAACTTTCCTCTTATTGCAGCATCGGCTTTTTTGTAACTTAAGCCCAGTGCGTAAAAAGAAGTATGTTTCGACATGTTCCTGTTTTCCATATGTACTTGTATAGAAGTTCGACAAAACTACATCTATCGCATTCATAAAAGTAACGCTGTAAGTACTTTTTGTAACGCTATGAGAATTATGTATCTCTTTTTACATTTTTAGCGTTATTTATTATAAATTTGCAATAAAATCAAGTGTTGACATTTGTGTTATGTAGATTTATTCTAAATAAATATTTCGAATTTATTCAAATTATATACTAAAAAACATCGCTATGGGTTCACATGAAGAAATAAAAATTGAAAATGATTTTATTTTAATCCGTTTTCAGAATGATGGGAACGAAAATTTTCAAATTAAAAGACCTGTAATTCAAGGTCTTATACAGTTTCATTTTGGCATCAAAGGAAAAGGTAAGTTTGTGTTCAATGATGGAAATTATGCCTTAGATTTACGAGAAGAAAAAGCACTTTTATTTTACAATCCTCAAAAAGAGTTGCCGTTGAATTTAGAATTGGCACCCAATTCATGGGTTATTTCGGTGTTGATTTCGATTCAGAAATTCCACGGATTGTTTTCGTCTGAAGCCAGTCACATTCCGTTTTTGAGTGAGGATAATAAAGACAAGAAATACTATAAAGAGACCGATATTAGTCCGTCGATGGCCATTGTACTGAGTCAGTTATTCCACTACAATTTAAATCCGTCCATCAAAAACCTCTATTATAAAGGGAAAGGTTATGAATTATTGAGTTTGTATTTTAATCGCTCGGAAGATCCAAACGCCGAACAATGTCCGTTTTTAATTGACGAAGAAAACGTCTTAAAAATCAAGAAAGCCAAAGAGATCATCATTCACAATATGGCTGAACCGCCCGGATTAGAAGAACTTTCTGAACAAGTTGGACTGAGTTTGAAAAAACTAAAAATGGGTTTCAAACAAATTTACGGTGATACCGTGTACGGATTTTTATTCGATTACAAAATGGATTATGCTCGACAATTGTTGGACAGCGGTTCGTATAATGTTAACGAAGTGGGTTTAAAAATCGGTTACAGTACAGGAAGTCATTTTATCGCTGCATTTAAGAAAAAGTTTGCGACAACGCCGAAAAAATATTTGTTGAGTTTAAATAGTAATACGTAATATAAGAAAATAGACAAAAGCTGAATTCTTGAATTTTGTTTCCATCAATTTCGTAAATAAAACAATCAATAAAAAAAACATAAACTTAAAACTTAAAAAAGTAGAATAAGTACTTTTACAAAAAAATTGCACCCATGAAAGGAGTATTATTAGTAAATTTAGGTTCACCTGAAAGTCCAACTGCCAAAGACGTTAAGCCGTATTTAGACGAGTTTTTAATGGATAAATACGTTATTGACGTTCCGTTTCTATTACGCGCTTTGTTAGTTCGAGGTATTATTTTACAAACTCGTCCCAAAAAATCGGCGGAAGCATATGCGCGAATATGGACTGATGAAGGTTCACCTCTGATTGTGATTTCAAAGAAAATGCACAAAAAAGTCCAACAATTAGTGGATATACCGGTGGCTTTGGCAATGCGATACGGAACTATTACCATTGAGAAAGGTTTGCAAGAATTGAAAGATAAAGGCGTTACCGATGTTATGCTATTAGCCCTTTACCCTCAATACGCCATGGCTTCGACTACCACAATTTGGGCTTTAGCTGATGAGTTAGTGGCGTCGAAATTTCCTGAAATGAAGCTGACTAAAGTCCCCGCTTTTTATAACAAAAGTGATTATATCCAAGCATTAGCGAACTCTATCCAAAAACATCTAGAAGGTTTTGACTATGATCATTTATTGTTTTCGTATCACGGAGTTCCAAAACGTCATATTCGCAAAACCGACGTGACCCATTCACATTGCAAAATGGACCGCACGTGTTGCAACACACCTTCGCCAGCGCATGAATTCTGCTATAGTCACCAGTGTTATGAAACCACCAAACAAGTCGTAAAATTGCTGGGAATTCCAGAAGGAAAATACAGTCAAACTTTTCAATCTCGATTAGCGGGCGACAAATGGTTGACGCCGTATACCGATGTTGAAATCAATAAAATGCCGGAACAAGGCATAAAAAAATTAGCTGTTGTGACTCCGGCTTTCGTGGCCGATTGTTTAGAAACCTTAGAAGAAATCGCAATGGAAGCCAACGAACAATTTTTACACCACGGCGGTGAAGAATTTATGGCTGTACCATGTATGAATGATGAAGACGAATGGTGTGGAGTGGTCGCGGGTTGGATTAAAGATTGGAAGAGAGAATAAAGAAAATAGAGCATAGATAATATACTTTTGAATGGAATACTACAACTACATCAAATCACTGCATTTAATCTTTGTAATCACTTGGTTTGCAGGATTATTCTATATTGTACGTTTGTTTGTGTACCAAATTGAAGCCAACCAAAAACCTTCACCTGAAAAAGAAATCCTACTCCAACAGTACAAAATAATGACGTACCGTTTGTGGTACATCATCACCTGGCCGAGTGCCGTTTTAGCAACCTTATTTGCTGTATGGCTACTGATTATAATGCCCGAATGGTTGAAAGAACCGTGGATGCATGTCAAACTTGGCTTTGTTTTTGCGCTAATCCTGTATCATTTAAAATGCCATCAGATGTATCTTCAATTGCAAAACGCTCAATTCAAACACAGTTCCAATTTTATGCGACTGTGGAATGAAGGCGCAACACTGATTTTATTTGCCGTTGTTTTTTTAGTAATTTTAAAAAATGCGTTCAATTGGATTTATGGCGTGGTCGGAATTTTTGTGTTTTCGATCATCATCATGCTTGGCTTTAAATTTTATAAACGAATTAGAGAAAAAAACAAGTCGTAAATGGCCAACGTATTCAAAATATCAAGTCTTTCCCTACGAATTCGGATTTTTATATCCATGATATTTTTGATTCTTGTTGCTTCCATTTTAATGGCTAGTATCTCGATTGTACAGTTTAAAAACGAAGCGCGCGGCTACCATCAAGAGCGTTTAGAGCGCAAAGAAACTGCGATAAAAGAACACATCAATTACGTGCTTTCCAACACCACGTATCCGCTGACGGAAAATAATTTACCCCTTATTTTTAAAGATGAAATTCACGAATTGGCCGACATCCACAATTTAAATTTAAACATTTACAACCTCAAAGGAAAACTGCTTATTTCCTCCAAAGCGTCGTTTTCGGTGGATAGCGTTTCGCCTCCGATTCCGAATTACATCATCAAATTGGTACAATCGTCCATCGAAAAAAGATATGTAGATGTAAAAAGTGTCGACGGGTTGAAAAACCGATCGTCGTTCAGCCAAATTAAAGACGACAAATTCAAACCGCTTGGAATTTTAAATTTGCCTTATGTGGATGATGACGATTACTACGAAGAAGAACTTCGTGCGTTTCTCATTCGCCTCGGTCAGGTCTATACATTTATGCTTTTGGTTGCGTTTGCTTTGGCTTATTTTCTAGCTAGTTACATCACCAAATCACTCAAAACTATATCTGATAAAATCAACGAAACGAGTCTGAATCAGAAGAACGAAAAAATTGTGATTGAAGCCAACAGCCGGGAAATCAATTCGCTTATTTCGGCCTACAATCAAATGGTTGATCAGCTCGAGGAAAGTGCGACGATGTTGGCTCAAAGCGAACGAGAACAAGCATGGCGCGAAATGGCGAAGCAAGTCGCTCACGAAATCAAGAATCCGCTTACTCCGATGCGTTTAACGGTTCAGAATTTCCAACGAAAATTTGATGCAGATGATCCAAATTTGAAACAAAAATTAGACGATTACACTAAAACATTGATTCAGCAAATCGACACCATGAGTTCGGTGGCTTCTGCATTTTCTAATTTTGCTTCGATGCCTGCGCAACAAAACGAAAGCTTAAATGTGGTTGATGTAGTTGAACTGGCGTTGGATATTTTTAACGAAGATTTCATCCACTTTGAAAGCAATAAGGAAGAAATTACAGCCAAATTAGATCGTACACAACTGATTCGAATTATTACTAATTTGGTTAAAAACGCGATTCAATCGATTCCTGACGAACAAGAATTCAAGCAAATATTAGTATCGGTCAACGAACACAATGAACATGTTCTAATTCAGGTTGAAGACAATGGTACCGGTATTGAGTTTGAGGATAGAGACCACGTTTTTGAGCCCAAATTCACTACTAAAACAAGCGGAATGGGTTTAGGACTCGGAATTATCAAAAATATTATTGAAAATTACAAAGGAACTATTACTTTTGAAACTGAACTCGGAAAAGGAACCACGTTTACGGTTTCGCTTCCATTAATTGAAAAATAAACTCATGACCTTCGAAAACATCCTCGTAGCTTCTGAAAACGGAATCGGACAAATTACCATCAATCGCCCATCTAAATTAAATGCTTTGAATGTGGCTACTATTCAAGAATTGCACCATGCGTTTGAGCAATTGGATGAGAATACAGAAATCAGAGCCATTATCATCTCGGGTGAAGGCGAAAAAGCTTTTGTGGCGGGCGCCGACATCTCTGAATTTGCGCATTTTTCGGTGGAAGAAGGCGCGCAATTGTCGCAACAAGGGCAAGAATTATTATTTGATTTTGTCGAAAATTTACGCACTCCGGTGATTGCTGCGGTAAACGGATTTGCATTAGGTGGCGGATTGGAATTGGCCATGTCGTGTCATTTCAGAATAGCTTCTGACAACGCCAAAATGGGATTACCAGAAGTTTCTTTGGGTGTGATTCCAGGTTACGGAGGAACACAACGTTTACCTCAATTAGTCGGAAAAGGAAGAGCGATGGAATTGATTATGACGGCGGGAATGATTGATGCCGAAACGGCAAAATCGTATGGTTTAGTGAATCATGTGGTGCCGCAAGCCGAGCTTTTAGAATTTACAAAAGGCATCGCGACCAAAATTTCACGCAATTCACCAACTGCCATTAGTCAGGCGATAAAAGCCGTAAATGCCAATTTTAAAGACGGTTTGGATGGGTATAAAACCGAAATAAAATCGTTTGGAAAATGCTTCGGCACCGAAGATTTTAAAGAAGGAACCACGGCATTTTTGGAAAAGAGAAAGCCAAGCTTTACCGGGAAATAATCAGTATTTACATCCTTGACAGAACTGAACACTGACTACTGTTCACTGAACACTACACTTCCCCATCCCATTCCGCGTAAAACTGCGACAAAAAACGCTCCATAAATTGATGGCGTTCTTTGGCTAATTTTTTGCCCGTTTCGGTATTCATTTTATTTTTTAGTAGTAGTAGTTTTTCATAAAAATGATTGAGCGTTGGCGCTTCACTATTTTTGTATTCTTCTTTGCTCATGTTGAATTTCGGAGCAATTTGTGGATCAAAAATTGTTCTGTTTTTAAATCCGCCGTAATGAAAAGTACGTGCAATTCCAATCGCACCCAATGCGTCCAATCGATCAGCATCTTGCACAATTTCAAGTTCTTTGGAGGTAAACTTCTTTTCAAAATTTCCGCCTTTGAACGAGATGTTTTCGATGATGTTCACCACATGAACAATGGTTTCCTCAGGAGCATTTTGTGATTCTAAAAAAGTACGTGCCATTTTTGGACCAATCGTTTCGTCGCCGTCATTAAATTTACTATCCGCAATATCGTGCAACAAAGCTCCTAATTTCACCACGGTTAAATCACATTCTTCGTGTGAAGCAATGAGTAATGCATTTTTATACACTCGCTCTGTATGAAACCAATCATGTCCAGCTTCGGCATCGCGGAGTTTTTCTTTTACGAATGTTATGGTATTGTCTATTAATGACATAGATTGTAAAGTGTATAAAACCAAATTCTTTAATAAATCTTTAGTCACAGATTGAACGGATTGTGCGGATTTTAAATTCCACTATTAATGGAAAAGTATATGAATCTGTGAAAATCTTTGTAATCTGCGGCAAAACAGAATCAAAACTTGTTTAAAAAATCCTCTCTTTTCAGAAAGGATTTAAGTCTATGTTCTATTTTCTATTCTCTTTTATCTGATTAGAGCTGGTTCCACCCATTTGAAAATTTTTGTTTGTTCCGGAAGTACCAATCGCTCCGACACTTTGGCCATTCTAGCGGGTAATTTCATTAAATAATCGCGGGCTTTTTCGGCTTCGTCGGTGAGGTTAGAGATTTTCGAAATGTCCCACTTGTCAATTAATTTTTGCATGATGTCTACATAATCGCTTGCCGTGTACACGCCAATTTTTTGTGCCGAATTGGAAAATTCTTCAAAAGCAGTACTGATTTTTTCGCCTGATTCTCTTAAAAAATGAGCAGGCATTATGATTTTTTGTTTCATCATATATTGAAACGCCAACATCATTTCGCTCGGATCTACTTTAAAAATTTGAGTGACAAATTCGCTGTAGGCATGATGGTGACGCATTTCGTCGCCTGCAATTAACTTGCAAATTTTGGCTAATTTTTTATCGCCGTACTCTTTAGCGATTTGAGAAACGCGGTTGTGCGAAACATAGGTTGCCAATTCTTGAAAACTCGTATACACAAAGTTTTTATATGGATCTTTTCCAGTTCCGATATCAAAACCATCATTGATTAAATGTTGTGTGGTCATTTCAATTTCACGCATGTTCACACGTCCCGATAAATACAAATATTTGTTCAGCAAATCACCGTGACGATTTTCTTCTCCAGTCCATTGTCGCACCCATTTTGACCAGCCGTTTCGGCCTTCATTGTCTACACCTTCCACTTCCATCAACCACGATTCGTAGGTTGGAAGTGCTTCTTCGGTAATAGTATCGCCTACCAAAACCACCCAAAAGTCATAGGGTAAATCTTTTGCGATTTCACGTAATTCTTTTACTTCTTCAAAGAAATTTTCATTTTCTGAATTGGGAAGTAAATCGCTAGGTTGCCATATTTTTTCTACGGGTATTAAAAACTGATCAACAAAACTGTCGACGTTTTTTTCTAAAAACTGCATGACTTCAAGTCGGATGTATTTAATTGACATTATATAGTATTTTTAGATTTTAGACTTTAAATTTTAGCCTTTAAAGTACATTTTAGTATTTAATAGATTGAACGACGGCTGCTTCTGTTTTTTGCATGAGTTCTTCAAAAGAATAATCCTTTACGGGAATAGCATCGTGAATGATGAACTCCATTTTAGTTCCCAATCCCATCGGAAAGGCACCAAACTTTACCATCTTCCACGAATTGTTGATGCTTATCGGAACGACATAAGCCGACGGAGCGTATTTACATAATATTTTGAGTCCGCTTTGCGCAAATTCTTTCGGCTTTCCTGTTTTGCTTCGTGTTCCTTCCGGAAAAATAACGGCGCTTCTTTTGTGTTTTTCAATGTATTCACCCAAACCTTTTATCACCGGAATGGCTTGTTTTGGATCTTTTCTGTCAATTAAAACAGAACCCCCATGACGTAAATTGTACGACACACTCGGAATTCCGCGACCCAATTCTTTTTTGCTTACAAATTTGGTGTGAAATCTTCTCAAATACCAAATGATTCCGATGATGTCAAACAAACTTTGGTGATTGGCTACAAAGATGATGGGAACATTTTTAGGTATACTTTCTTTGTTTTGAAACGAATACGTGGTTCCGAGAATATTCGTGCAACGCACCAAAAAAAAATTCAAATAATCGACACTTTTTTTATGAGCTTGATAACCAAAAACGTTCAGACAAATCCACTGAATGGGATGAAACAGCACTAAACTTAGTCCGAAACAGATATAATAAACCACCGAAATGGGATAGGAAATTATCTTTTCCATGAATTACAGAAATTGATGGTAAAAGTACGAAATAAAATTGGGTTATAATCCTAATTAAAACTCAAACTTCAACTGTACAACGACTGTTTTTTTGATTTCCGTATTTAAGTTATTAAGTGAAATTCCGAGTAAGCGAACCGATTCTTTCAGGCGTTCTTGGTACAATAATTCTTTAGCGGTTTCAAAAAGCAAGCCTTTATCCGATATAAAATACGGTAGAGTTTTGCTGCGGGTTTGTTGCGTGAAATCGGAGTATTTAATTTTCAGTGTAATTGTTTTTCCTGAAATTGAATACTTTCGTAACCGTTTTTCGAGTTCGGATGCGATGCGTTCTAACTTGTCTTCCATAAAAATTTCGGAAGTCAGATTTTCGTTGAACGTATGCTCGGCGGCAACCGATTTCGAAACGCGATTAGGTTTGACTTCACTGTTGTGGATGCCGCGCACGATGTTGTAATAAAACCGGCCGCTTTTGCCGAAATGCTGTTCAAGGTATTCTTCTGATTTTGACTTTAAATCTTTGCCCGTAAATATAACATGCTGGTACATTTTTTCGGTCGTTACTTTTCCTATCCCATAGAACTTTTTGATGTCCAATCCTTCTAAAAAAATCTCAACTTCATCGGGATTTACAGTTTTCTGACCGTTGGGTTTGTTGTAATCGCTGGCAATTTTGGCGACAAATTTATTGACCGATATTCCGGCGGAAGCGGTCAGTCCGACTTCCTCAAAAATACGTTTCCGAATTTCTTGAGCAATCAGTGTAGCACTCGGATTTCCTTTTTTATTTTGGGTGACATCGAGGTAGGCTTCATCAAGTGAAAGCGGTTCGACCAAATCGGTGTAATCGTGGAAGATTTTTCGGATTTTTTGGGAGATTTCTTTATAACGGTCAAACCGTGGTCGGACGAAAATTAAATCAGGACAATTTCGTTTGGCTTGAACGCCGCTCATCGCACTTCGCACACCGAATTTTCGGGCTTCATAACTCGCCGCAGAAACTACTCCGCGCACTTCACTTCCTCCAACAGCCAACGGTTTTCCTTTGAGTTCTGGATGGTCCATTTGCTCAACTGATGCGTAGAATGCGTCCATGTCTACGTGAATAATTTTGCGCTGTGAAAGTTGTTCTTCCATTTTACAAATTTATGTCATATTATGTTATATTTGGAATATTCTAGCCCTGATAGAAGCGGCATCCTTTTTATTGTTTTTAGATAAAAACGTCCAGACAAAACTTAGGTTTATAAAACAATAAAAAGATAGAGCGGATAGCAGGATCTAGCTCCTGAAATAAATGTTGAATAAATTCATAGAAATGATAGAAATTGAACGGAAGTTTTTGGTCACATCGAGTGATTTTATTGCGGAATCGTATTCAAAACACGAAATTGCGCAAGGGTATTTGAACTCGAATCCGGAGCGAACGGTTCGCATTAGAACCAAAGATGATCGGGGCTATTTGACGATTAAAGGAAAATCGAATGCTTCGGGTTTATCGCGCTTTGAATGGGAAAAAGAAATCGATTGCCAAGAAGCCAAACAATTGCTCTTGCTTTGCGAAAACGGCGTAATTGAAAAAACGCGTTACTTGGTAAAAGTTAGAACCCATTTGTATGAAGTCGATGTCTTTTATGGGATTAATGATGGATTGATTATTGCCGAAATCGAATTGAATTCAGAAGACGAAATATTTGAAAAACCACAGTGGTTGGGCGACGAAGTAACCAACGATGAGCGTTACTACAATGCCTATTTAAGCAATCATCCTTTTACAACTTGGTGATTATTTAACTAGAATTTCTAATGTAACTTTTAAAACTCCCGAGTTTTTATTGGTTGCAATGCTCATGAATGCTTTGCGAGACAAATCGATTTCTCGCCCTTTGGCATAAGGTCCGCGATCATTTACGACTACAATAACCGATTTTTTATTCACCGGATTGGTAACTCGGAGAACGGTACCAAAAGGAAGTTTTTTATGGGCTGCGGTTAATTTGTTATTGTCAAAAATGGCTCCGCTTGCTGTTTTTCGCTTGTTGAATTTTTCGGCATAATACGACGCAACGCCATTGGCCTTGAACAAGGTGACTTTTGGATTGTTAATCAACACACTGTCCACTACATCAACGGCGGGAGTAACTTCAACTATTTTAGTTTGTTTTACGTTTTTTAAAGAATCGGTTTTCGGTTTGTTTTGAGCCAAAAGATGATTCGAAACAACCACCGAAACGATGAGTATAAAAATTGCTGATAGTAATGAAATGCTGTGTTTTTTCATGGGTAAAAAAATAGGATTGCAAAAAAAAGTCCTTTTGAGGACTTTATTATCAATTACTGAACCAAGTGTTCCACGGGATTCTAATTAAAATCAAAACCAACCCTAATAGGTAAAAAACAAAAATGGATTTAAACTTTAAATCGCTCGCCACTGCTTTTTTATGTCGCGACCAACCAATAGTAATCAAAACAATGGCAAGTATGTTAACTAATGGGTGTTCTAAAGATGTTAATCGCAAATCGGCGTCTTCCATTTGTCCGAACGATTCCAAGCCTTTCGGAGAAATAACATAAATGATAAATCCAACCACTAATTGAATGTGAGCTGCAATTAATCCTGCCAGCGCAATTAAACGGTCTTTTTTAGTGAATTCTCTTTTGGAAAACCATCCGCTAAACGAATTGAAAACAACTATAACTATAAGTAAAAGAGCTAAATATGCCCAGCCAGAATGGAATTTTTGAACGAAATTATACATAGATTAATGGGTATAGTTTCAACAAATATAGTAAAAAAGAATAAAAAAACCTCATCCGAAAAATGAATGAGGTTTTAAATTTTTTTATTTGAAATAGCCGGCTTTTAGAAATTATAAAGTGTTTCAAAATCGTTAATTCTTCCAAATATAGCCCAAAAACCATTGGTATCAGTAACACCGTTTTAGGTTCAGTTGTTAGATTCGCATAGAGGTGAAGACGGATCGTACTACCTTTAATTAATGCACAAAAGTAATGTACTTAAATAAGTTAATCTACTTTCTATTCTATTCGTTGTTTTTCAGAAAATAGTTTAGTAAGTACGTTGTTGAAGCGTCATGAGTTTGAACTGTTTGAGTTTCAAGCTCGTTTAAGATTGAATTAGCCAGTTGTTTTCCGAGTTCAACTCCCCATTGATCGTAACTGAAAATATTCCAAATTACGCCTTGCACAAAAATTTTATGCTCATACATCGCAATCAATGAGCCTAAACTAGCAGGTGTTAATTTCTGAATCAGCAACGTATTAGTTGGTTTGTTGCCCGAAAACACCTTAAATGGCACTAATGAAGCATACTCATCAGATGGAATTCCTTGTTTTTCAAATTCGGCCACAACTTGTTCTTTTGTTTTTCCGTTGAGTAACGCTTCGGTTTGAGCAAAGAAATTCGACATCAATTTAT
The DNA here is from genome assembly GCA_903902795.1 of uncultured Bacteroidota bacterium. Taxonomy (GTDB): domain Bacteria; phylum Bacteroidota; class Bacteroidia; order Flavobacteriales; family Flavobacteriaceae; genus Flavobacterium. The sequence continues at coordinate 27,087 of CAIUWH010000101.1, read as the reverse complement.
TGTGATGATCGGTATTTCCGTATAAAGGATTAATAAAACCAATAAAATCAGTCGGAATTAATTTTGTCCCTTGGTGGATTAATTGAAAGAAAGCGTGCTGCGAGTTGGTTCCAGGTTCACCCCAAATAATCGTTCCCGTTTGATAATTAACTTTTTCACCGTCACGACCTATACTTTTCCCATTGCTTTCCATGATTCCTTGTTGCAGATAGGGTGCTAGTTTCTTTAAATATTGGGTATATGGAATCAAGGCTTCGCTTTCTGCGCCATAAAAATTATTATACCAAATGCTGAGCAAAGCCAATATAACGGGAATGTTTTGATCGAATTCGGTTGTTTTGAAATGTTCATCCATTTCGTTAGCACCATGTAATAATTGATCAAAATTTTCAAATCCAACAGCTAAACAAATAGATAATCCCACAGCACTCCAAAGTGAAAATCGTCCGCCAACCCAATCCCACATTGGGAAAACATTGGCTTCGTCAATTCCGAATTCAGTTACTTTTTTGATATTCGTCGACACGGCAACAAAATGCTTAGAAACGTCATTTTGGGATGCTGATTGTAAGAACCAACTACGTATGGTCTCTGAATTGGATAAGGTTTCTTGAGTTGTAAATGTTTTGGACACAATCACAAACAAAGTTGTTTCAGGATTCAGTTTTTTAATGATTTCGTTTACATGGTCACCATCCACATTGGAAACAAAATGAACGTTTAAGTGGTTTTTGTAAAACTGTAGTGCTTCTACAACCATATCCGGACCGAGATCTGAACCGCCAATCCCGATGTTCACAATGTCGGTGAAAGTTTTCCCTGTGTATCCTTTTCGAGTTCCAGAAATGACTTCCTCTGAGAAGGTTTTCATTTTGGCTTTTACCTCAAAAATTTCAGGAATGATATTTTTCCCTTCCACTCGTACATCTGAAGTAATCGGTGCACGCAATGCTGTATGAAGTACGGCTCTATTTTCGGTTTGGTTGATTAGTGCGCCTTCAAAATAGTTGACGATGGCTTTTTCCAAATGCACTTCAGAAGCCAAATCAAGCAATAGACTTACCGTTTCTTGTGTGACGTTGTTTTTAGAATAATCGACTAAGAAATCCTTCCATTGAATATGGAATTCTTCGGTTCTCTTGTTATCTACAGCAAAAAGCTCTTTAATGGAACTGTTTTGCATTTGCGAAAAATGCTCGTTCAATTTGAGCCAAGCCTTGGTCGATGTCGGATTTATTTTGGAGAGTGTCATTGCAATTATTTTTTTGAATTGCAAAAATACATTATTGTACAGGGAATTAAAAACAAACTTTACAATCTATTTTTTCTTCTTTTTGGTTTTCTTTTTGGATGAAGATTTAGATTTTGAATCCTCTTCGATTATGGGTTCTAGTTCTGCTGCCTTAGGTTTAGGCGGAGAAAACTGAAATGGTTCTTTAAAAGTTACTGCAGCAACGCTATCCAAATTTCGTTTTAAAGGAGTAATGTATTTGAAGTAACGCGGTTTGTTATTCGAGTTCATCGGTTCCGAATTGGGCAGTTTTAACTTTAACGCATCGACTTCTTTTCCGTTTTTCCAAAAGCGATAACAAACATGTGGCCCCGAAGCTAATCCGGTACTTCCAACCTTTCCAATGACATCGCCTTGTTTGACCGACTGACCTCTTTTTACCAAAATCTTCGACATATGAAGGTATTGGGTAGAATAGGTTTTATCGTGTTTTACCTTAACGAAATTACCATTTCCAGCCGTATACCCGGCCATTTCGACAGTTCCCGTTGCGGTGGTCATAATTGGAGTTCCCGTTGGCGCGGCATAATCGGTTCCGTAATGCGGCTTCCAAATTTGTTGGACAGGATGAAAGCGTTTCAACGAATATTTTGAAGTAATATTGACTACTTTTAATGGTGCTTTTAGAAAGAAATTTCGCAGCGCATTTCCTTCGTCGTCGTAGTAATCTGTTTTACCTTTGATACTGTCTTGCACGAAGGGAAAGGCATATATTTTCTTTCCTTTGTATTCAAAAAAAGCGCATCGTAAACTATCAATTCCGTCATAAATCGTATCATTGATATATCTTTCGGTAAAACTGACGGCAAATCGATCTCCTTTCTTAGATTTGAAAAAGTCGATAGACCACGCATATACTTTTATCAATCGCTTCTTGAGAGCAATATCAATATTTTCGTCTTTGAGCGTTTGAGAAAGTGAGTTTTTAAGCGTTCCGGCTATTGTTCTAACTTTAAAGGTGAGTGGTCTGGCTCTTTTATGAACGACGATTGAATCTCTTAAATCAACAAAAATATAATTGAGTTGATCGGGTTGAAAAACTATAATTTTGACTTTATTGAATCGGTCTTTTGAGCGAAAAAAAGTAAATGCTTTATTTCTTTTGATCAGCTTTAAATCTAGTGAATCCTTGATTTTTTCAATGATTTGGTTTACTTTTTTATCACTGAAATTTTGTCTTTTTAAAATGCGCGTGAGGTTGTCGTAGTATTGGACTGTATCTTGATCAACATTATAATCAGTAAAATTAATACCGAAGTCAACGATGGGTTTTACGGGTTCAATTTCGGCTACCCACAATTCTTCCTCTGATTTTTTACAAGAAAAAAGGACGCATACGAGCACAAATAAGATTAGGGTTTTTTTCAAAAGAGATGGTTTTAACAGTCTTCACCCCATTTTTCTAATTCCTCTGCACTCCACAAATCTGGAAAAAATATTCTTCTTTGGTATTTGGGATGCATGTACTTTTTCCAATCGCTTCCGCCAGTTGCTTCACCTGACCCTTTTCCGCTTTCAATGTATTTTTTTGCAGCATTTAGATGACCCATTACCCACGTAATGTTGACGGTTTTATCGAAATGGCGCATGGAGGCAATTAGTTCTTCATTTTTTTGATCAGCTGTAGGTAATTGTTTAAATTTTTGCCAAATGTTGATGGTATTGTATTCTTCCATAAAACGCAAAAACTCATCTTTATATTTTCTTTCAAACTCGAGAATCAGGTATGATTTTTCGCCAGTAGCATAATCTTTTCCTGCGGCTTGCCAATATAAATGTTCAAAAGCGTGCGAATAGGGAGTATTTCTGTCAATAGTAGCTCTGAATCGGTAATCTATTAAATTAATTAAGTCGGTTGATGCGAATTCAATTAATCGGTATTGTGCACTCTGAAAACCGCTCGCCGGAGTTAGTGTATTTCTGAATTTCATGTATTGATCTACTTCCATCCCGTCTCCCATTATATCGAAAGAAGTAGTGAGCATATCAAAATATCTTGAAATTCTGTTCAAGCGCTCTGAAAAAAAGGTAGTTTTTAATTCTTTTGCCTTGCATACTTGGTTGATTTCCCACAGAATCATTTTGAACAACAATTCGTTGACTTGATGGTACATAATAAATACCATTTCGTCGGGTAAAGTGGTTCTTTGGATTTGTAAATTTAGTAGTGCATCGGTTTGAATATAATCCCAATACGTAATAGGTTTCGACCAAAGTAGTCCTTCTAAATGCGTCTCTGTCTTTTGATTTATGGCATCAAATTTTTTTTCTAATTCTTCAAGAATATGATTTGTTTCAACCATCATTATTTTTTTACTTTTATATAGAAAGGATGCTTCAATCCTTTAAATGATTCTAAATCTGCTTTCAGAGATCCAACAGCGAGAGTCGCTTTTATTCGCAGCGGTATCTTATTTTCATCATCTGAAATCCAAACAGTTAAGCTTTCTTCCTCTTTAAACACTCGTCCTGACTGAACCAAAGGTCGAAACATCATCGTTTTTACTTTCCCAAATTTAGTATCTAAATCTTCAGTTCCAATAAATTTTAATTTAAATTTAAAAGTTTCGTCATCGAAAAACATATCAATAACTATCGACTCGCCAACTTTTAATTTATCAACATTCGGATGATTTCTCAAATAATAGAACGTTGAAACGATATCCTGAATGTTTTCTGGTGTTGAAAATGTTTTCTCTGTATTATTCTTATAATCTTTGACTAAGATAGTATTTTTATCCTGATTGAAAAAACCTTCTTGATCTTTTGTGTATCCGCCTTCATCAATTTTTCTTACATATTGATAGGGTCTACCCGTAACGTTATCAAAGTAACTTTCGTAATTGTCTTTTACCTTAAAAAACAATTTGGCCATACCTGTTGTATATCCATTTCCAACGGCATGGAATACTTTTTTATTATTTCTAACCGATTCTTTAACTTCTAGTGTGGCATATCCAGCCGTTACTAAGCCGTAATGAATTCTAAACTTAAAAAATTCCCCAGTTTCAAATGCAGGTTCTTTTTGAGCTGCAGTTGGAGTATCAAAACTTACGGCTAAAAAAAACAAGCTTGTTATAAATAATATCTTTTTCATTTTTTAAATATATCGATTTACTAGGTGTAATACAATATTTGTTCCAAATGTATTAAAACAAAAAAACCCAGTCAAAAAAATGACCGAGTTTTTATGCTATTAACCAACCAAAAACTATAAATTATGAAAAAATTTATATAAAAAGTTAAGGAAACCACTCCTTTTCTTTTTGTGAGTACAAATGTACTATAGTTATTAAGTTATTCTTATCAAAAAACAAATTTTAACACATATTTATCAAAATTTGCATTACTACAACGTTGTATTTTGGATATAGTTTAATAAATTTAAGAAATTATAATGTTCCTCTTAAAGCTTGCTCGCGCTCAATCGATTCAAACAGCGCTTTAAAATTACCGGCGCCAAAGCCTTTTGCACCCATTCGCTGTATAATTTCAAAGAAAAGTGTTGGACGATCTTCTACGGGTTTAGTGAAAATCTGCAAAAGATAACCGTCTTCATCGGCATCGACCAAAATTGAAAGTTGTTGCAATTGCTTAATGTCTTCCTTCATTATGTCCATGTGAACACCTAGTCTTCGTGGAATATCGTCGTAGTAAGCTTGCGGTGGTGGTGGTAAGAATTCCACTCCGCGTGCTCTTAATCCAGAGACTGTTTTGATGATGTCATCGGTGGCCACAGCTATGTGTTGTACTCCTGGGCTTTCGTAGAAATCTAAGTACTCCTCTATTTGGGATTTTTTATTTCCTTTTGCTGGTTCGTTGATTGGGAATTTGATTCTACCATTCCCGTTCGACATTACCTTACTCATCAAGGCTGAATATTCCGTGTGAATCTGTTTATCATCAAACGATAAAAAGTTTTCAAAACCCATTACATCTTCGTACCATTTCACCCACGTATTCATTTCTCCCCATCCTACATTTCCAACCATATGATCAATGTACTTTAATCCGAGTGCTTCAGGATTATAATCAGATTTCCAAGCGACAAATCCTGGCAAAAACAATCCGTTGTAATTTTTTCTTTCTACAAAAATGTGAACGGTTTCGCCATAGGTGTAAATTCCCGAGCGAACCACTTCGCCTTGCTCGTCTTTTTCAATAGTTGGTTCCATAAACGATTTAGCGCCACGTTTGGTGGTTTCTTCCCAAGCTGAGCGAGCATCTTCAACCCACAACGCTATAACTTTCACCCCGTCACCGTGCTTTCTTAAATGCTCATTGATGGGAGAATTGCTATTCAATGGGGTTGTAAGTACCAAACGGATCTTATCTTGTCTTAACACATAACTTACCGCATCTCTTGAGCCAGTCTCAAGACCTTTATATGCATGCGATTGGAATCCAAAAGCTGTTTTGTAGAAATGTGCTGATTGTTTCGCATTCCCAACATAAAACTCCACATAATCTGTTCCTAATAACGGAAGGAAATCTTGAGCTCCTTCAAATATTTTTTCGAGTCCGTATTCAACGGATTTTATTTCTTTTGACATAATTTATTCTTTTTTATTCTACACTTAAGCTATCAATGTATAAAACCTCTACTTCGTTTATACTATCTAAATTTGCTTCATCTTTGCTTTCAACCCTTTGTTCGATCTTTTTATTGCTTAGCACGTCACTCATTGCTGCAGCAGTCAAAAGACTTCCAAAAAAAACAAAATATATAATGTACACTATCAAAAACAACGATGATATTACTAATGCCACTATATTGAGTACCTTAGCAACCACCACGTTGTTTTTACTCATACTGTCGTATTGATCGGGTGCTGCGTAATAGTCCCTTAAACTCTTATTTACAATTACAATCCCAACTATTGAAAGGGAGAAGCTTACAAAAACAAAAAGTCCACAACAACAACCCAAAAACAATAGCGTTAAACTAATAATACCTAAAATAATAGCGGTTGGATCGGCGGATAATTTTCTATACATCTTTACTTTTTATTTAGTACTACAACCACGACTGAAAATACGTATCGTCAGAAATTTTAATCGCTTCTTCAGTAACCATCAACGGCTTAAAAGTATCTACCATCACGGCCAATTCTACTGTTTCTGTTTTTCCAATACTCCGCTCAGCAGCTCCTGGGTGAGGTCCATGAGGAATTCCAGCAGGATGCAGCGAAATATTTCCGGGTTTCACGTCATTTCTACTCATAAAATCACCATCGACGTAGTATAAAACTTCATCCGAATCGATATTGCTGTGATTGTACGGAGCTGGAATCGCCAAGGGATGATAGTCATACAAACGCGGCACAAACGAGCATACCACAAAACTTTTGGTTTCGAAGGTTTGGTGCACGGGTGGCGGTTGATGAATGCGGCCCGTTATAGGTTCAAAATCATGAATAGAAAATGCATAGGGATAATTAAACCCGTCATATCCTATTACATCAAATGGGTGCGATGCATACACCATTTCAAAAATTTCATCTTTCTTTTTTACTTTTATAACAAAATCTCCTGTTTCATTATAGGTTTCTAGTTCTTCTGGACGACGAATATCTCGTTCGCAAAAAGGAGCATGTTCCAATAATTGTCCGAACCAATTTCTGTAATTTTTGGGTGTGTAAATCGGATCGTGTGATTCTACAATAAACAAACGATTTTCTTCGGTATCAAAATCAATCTTATAAATCATTCCACGCGGAATAATTAAATAATCTCCGTATTTAAAATCGAGGTTTCCGTATAGGGTTCGAAGTTTCCCTGATCCTTGATGAATGAAAATCATCTCGTCAGAGTCGGTATTTTTGTAGAAGTAATCGGTAGTTGATTTTCTTGGTGCAGCCAAAACGATGTGACAATCGGAATTGGTTAAAACAATTTTTCTGCTTTCTAAAAAATCGTCTTGAGGAGTTACTTCAAATCCTCTTAATTTATAAGACTGAATGTTGTTGCTTTTTGCAATTTTGGGGGCAACGCTGTATTGCGACCGAATTTCTTTAACCTGTGTCGGGCGTTGTTCGTGATAGGAATTGGTTGACATACCGTCAAAACCAACAGTCCCAAACAACTGTTCGTAATATAAATCACCGTTAGGCTTGCGAAATTGTGTATGGCGTTTGGGAGGAATAGTTCCTAATTTATGATATATAGGCATGATGATAATGTGTTAATTAGACAATGAGCCATGTGCCAATTATAATCGTGTCAACATAAAAATGGCATACGAGAATTGACACATTCATCCATTACCAAATTGACATAATAAGCACTATCATTCAGGATTTCTCTTGATGAGTAAATACAAAAACTTATCTACAATCGATTCGTCGTAAAAAATCATTATGCCTTTTTTTCTTTAGACAATACTTTTCCCACAATAATACCCGCTGCAAAAGCTAAAATTAATCCTAGTAATACAATCATCTTTATCATTTTTTAATCGTACTACAAATATCGGAAAAAAACTATTACTAAAACCAAAAACCTACATTAATCCATGTGTACCCTTTTGGTAATTCGGGTGACCAAGAATACTTCAATTCTACTGGTCCAATTATCGTTTCTAAACCATATCCCACGGCATAACCTGTATACCTTGGCGTGGACAACCAATTGCCAGTACGAAATAAATTGTTTTCAACATTGGCTGCATTTGCTGAAAAATTAAGGTGGTTTTTTTTGAAGATCTCTACATCAACCGTAGCTGTCGATTTGATGTATGCGTTAGCTGCTATACTTAAAAAATCATAACCATAAAAATGAGTAAAATTGTTGATCGCATTAAATCCGTAGCCGCCTATAACAAAATCTAAAAATTGAACGCTACTTTCGCCAAACGAAAAGCCGGCTTCGGTAGTTAACTTTACATTAAATCTTTTATAAAATGTTCGGGTAATGCCAGCATCGCCTTTTATGATTGAAAAGCGATTGAATTGATTGGTGAAATCGGTTGAATACAAGTATGAATGCAAATCTCCATTTACATACCATCCCTTTTTTGGAAAGAAAATATTATCCAGCGAATCGTATCTCAAATAACCAAAGACACTAGCATAATCGCTATTTTCAAATACTGTTTTTCGATCAGACAAAGCACTCGAAGTTATTTTGATTCGCTTCATTTCAAGTCCGGCGCCGATTAAAAACTTTTGAAAAAACAAGGTTTGCACATACGCCTGATTAGTCATATCAGAAAAATCGATATTCAACTTTGCTAGTCCAAACTGATTAAAAAGGCTTCCTTGACTAAAATCAGTTGTGACATTTGTGTTGAATTGATTGAACCTCGATTTAAGTCCGAAGCTAAAATAAAATCCATTATCAACATAGTAATCAAGCATATATCGGAAATTATCCCCTAAACCAACGTCTAAAGACAATACATCATTTCGAAACAAAGAGCGTTTTTGCGTTAGATTAACCAAAACAGCACTTTTGTACAATCCGTCGTAATGAAGTCCGAACTTTAAAAATGTTTTTGTACTGTTTTCGGTTAATTTGAGTTGCAAATCGTCTTTTCCATCACTTTCCTCAATTGTATAGCCTAAAAAAGTAAAGTTTTGAGTTGCGTTTAGCGTGTTAATGCCTTTTTTCAATTGATCATAGCTAATCTTTTTGCCTGGCTTGAATCCAAGTTTACCAATTACGTATGATGCAGTATATTTATTTAAATCGCTTACCACTATTTTGTTTAAATTCAAACTATCTTGTATGACCGCAAGTTTTTGCGGTTTATATGTGCTTTTGTTACCATACGTTACTAACTTCTCATAACAAGAAAATGCGGCTTCTTCTCCTCTTTTGATGATTTCTTTCCCTTGATCAAATGAAATAACTGAAAACTTCACAATATCGGGTTTGATGTACATATCTGTTTCCTTCATCTTTTCCTTTATACTATCAATCATTTGAAGATTGGAAATTTGCACCAAAATTCGGGTCGCATCATTCAAAAAATTCCGATCTTTTAAATTGTCTTGAACATCAACGCCAATAATAATATCAGCGCCCATAGCTCGTACCGCATCTATAGGATAATTGTTAGAAACGCCACCATCAATAAGCAAACGTCCATTTATTTCTACTGGCGAGAAAAGCGTCGGAAAAGCTGAACTGGCTAGCATCGCTTGAGCCAAATAACCCGTTTTTAACTCCACTTCTTTCCCTGTTTCAATATCGGTCGCGATACAAACAAACGGAATAGGAAGTTGATTGAAATTTCTGACGTGTCTAACTTTATGTGTTAATTTTGCCAACAAATTGTAGTTGTACATTCCTTTTGATAAAGCTATCGGAACACCTACACTAAAATTTCGAACAGGAAGTGAAATCGCGTACATTTCGTCGTTGTGTTTTTCATAAAAACTTTTTGAAGTACGCGGAATATAATCTTGAAGTAATTCGTCGAAATTGGTAGCATTAAACACCGAATCGATTTGCGTAGCGCTATATCCAGAAGCGTATAAACCTCCAACCACTGCGCCCATACTAGTTCCTCCAATATAGTCAATCTTTACACCTGCTTCTTCCAATACTCTTAAAACTCCAATATGAGCAAATCCTTTTGCGCCACCACCACTTAGCACCAAACCGATTTTTTGACGTTTGATGGTGTCTTGAGCAAAAAAGGTAGATGGTAGAAGGAAGAAAAGAATAAAAATAGCTATTAGCGGTTGGCTTTTAGCTTTTAGCCTTATTCTAACCACTAATGGCTTGCAGCTAATTGCTAATGGCTTGCAGCTAACTGCTAATGACTTTACAAAGGATAACTCTTTTTGCACTTAGTCTTCTTTTTGGTAAAATTCGGAAATTTTTTTGGCTTTTGCTACACCAATTACGTCAGAAATTTCTTTTTCTGTCGCTAATTTCAATCTTTTAACACTTTTGAAATGTTGTATTAAAGTGAGCATGGTTTTTTCGCCGATGCCTGGAATGGTTTCGATGGATGAATTGAGTGCTGATCTACTGCGTTTATCTCGGTGGAATGTGATTCCGAAGCGGTGAGCTTCGTTGCGCAATTGCTGAATAATTTTCAACGTCTCCGATTTTTTATCGAGGTATAAAGGAACCGAATCACCAGGATAAAACAATTCTTCCAGTCGTTTCGCAATGCCGATGATGGCTATTTTTCCACGCAACCCCAAATCATCGATACTTTTTAAGGCCGACGATAACTGTCCTTTCCCTCCATCGATAATAATTAATTGAGGCAAAGATTGACCTTCATCTAACAATCGTTTGTAGCGTCGGTATACCACTTCTTCCATCGAAGCAAAGTCGTTCGGACCTTCAACTGTTTTGATGTTAAAATGCCGGTAATCTTTTTTGGATGGTTTTCCGTCTTTAAACACAACACATGCGGCAACGGGATTTGTACCTTGTATGTTCGAATTATCAAAACATTCGATATGGCGTGGTTCAACCGAAAGACGTAAATCTTTTTGCATTTGCGCCATGATTCGGTTGGTGTGACGTTCCGGATCAACAATTTGAATTTGCTTCAACTGATCCATGCGATAGTATTTGGCGTTGCGTTCCGACAATTCGAGTATGTTTTTTTTATCGCCCAATTGCGGCACAGTAACTTTAATTTTGTCGCCAAAATCGAGCGGAAACGGTAAAATGATTTCTTTAGTAATTAATTCAAAACGTTCGCGAAGTTCGACTACACCTAACTCGAGAAGTTCTTCATCCGTTTCGTCGAGTTTTTTTTCATTTCCAACGTATACGAGCGAATGATCGCGCCGTGTGCTATTTGTAGAAAATTCACGTAGGCCATCGTTTCATCGGAAACAATTGAAAACACATCAATGTTCGAAATTTTCGGATTCAACACCGTGGAACGCGATTGATAATTTTCTAAAACTTCGATTTTTTCTTTGACTTTCTGCGCTTCTTCAAACTGCATATTTGCGGCAAATTCGGTCATTTTGGATTTGAAATCGCGTAAACTTTGTTTGAAATTTCCTTTTAAAATTTCACGGATAGCGTCGACTTGTTTTTGGTAGTTTTCAAGTGATTCATATCCTTCACATGGACCTTTACAATTGCCGATATGGAATTCCAAACACACTTTAAACTTGCCTGATTGGATGTTACTTTCCCTTAAATCGTAGTTGCACGTGCGCAATGGATACAATTCTTTGATCAAATCCAATAAGGTATTGATGGTTTTGAAATTGGTATACGGACCAAAATATTCCGAGCCGTCTTTCATCATTCTTCGTGTGGGAAATATGCGTGAAAAAGGTTCTTTTTTGATGCAAATCCACGGGTACGTTTTGTCGTCTTTTAAACTGATGTTGTACCGCGGTTGCAGTTTTTTAATCAGGTTGTTTTCGAGCAAAAGCGCGTCTTGTTCTGAAGAAACTACAATATGTTTGATTTCGACAATCTTCCTTACTAAAACATTGGTTTTTCCATTATCATGTATTTTATTAAAATAAGAAGAAACACGTTTTTTGAGATTTTTAGCCTTCCCAACGTACAGAATTTTTCCGTCTTTATCGTAATACTGATACACACCTGGATTATCAGGTAACGTTTGTATTTGAAGTTCGAGCGATGGATGGGTCATTATGGTTGTCGGTTGTCAGTTATCGTTTGTCGGTTTATGAAAATTGCTATTGATTTTTGCTATTGATTTTTGTGATTGATTTTTGTGATTGATGTTAAAAACAGCCACGGATTGAACTGATTGGACGAATTTTTACGAGTTGTTTTATCAAACAAATTTAACTTTAAATCCTACACCAACCAAATTCAAATTTTTCTACTTTTACCAGATGAACAAGAAGGAATTGAGAAGTAAATACAAATTGTTGCGAAATCATCTAACGGATGATGCCATTATCGATGGAAGTTTAGCGATTGCCAACCGAATCGTGACGATGAATATATGGGACAACACCTATTTTCATTTATTTCTCACTATAGAAAAGCAACGTGAAATAGACACCGAGTTTATTCTTCAGGTTTTGGCTGGAAAGGACAAAGAAATTGTAGTTTCCAAAAGCGATTTTGAAACGTTTGAAATGTCACATTTTTTACTGACCGACAACACCAAGTTCAGAACAAACGCGTACAATATTCCGGAGCCAATCAATGGTTTAGAAGTACCAGCAGATAAAATCGATGTGGTTTTCGTGCCGCTTTTAGCTTTTGACAGAGCTGGTCATCGCGTAGGATATGGCAAAGGATTTTACGACAAATTTCTATCGAAATGCAAGCCCGATGTAATCAAAATTGGACTGTCTTTTTTTGAAGCGGAAGAGGTTATTTCGGACGCAACTGATGAAGATGTGAAGTTGGATTTTTGCATAACACCAGATAGAATCTATTCGTTTTAGAACTAATCTAGTTTGTCTGAATACACCCGTGATATGCTTTTCTCAGGTAAAGTAAATGATTTTTTATTGAAAAAGATTAAGATTCCTACACCCGTTGAAATAGCAAAATCGGCGAAATTAAATATTGCATTGAAAAAACGGAAGTTTTGTCCGCCCCAAAACGGCAACCACGACGGCAACTGTCCTTCCCAAATTGGAAAATAAAACATATCGACGACTCTACCATGAAACCACGTTCCGTAATGATCGTGCGGAAAAAAAGTAGCCAGTTGGCCGTGACTGTCGTTGAACATTACACCATATAAAACAGAATCAATAATATTTCCTAAAGCACCAGCGAAAATAAGTGAAATCGCTACAATAAGAAAGTTTGATTTTTCACGCATCACTGAATCATACAACCAATACGCAATTCCGAAGACCGCAAAAATTCGGAAAACAGTAAGTATTAATTTTCCGTAATCACCCGGAATAACCGTTCCCCATGCCATGCCTTCGTTTTCAATAAAATGCAATTTAAACCAAGAAAATACCTCCACTTCTTCCTCATAGATAAAATTAGTTTTCACATAAATCTTGGAAAACTGATCAATAAGAACAATTATAAATATGATAAGTGTGGCGTGTCTTAGTTTCATTTTTAACAATTTGAGAGCAAAAATAGAATTAATTTTCAAAAAAAACGCCCCAAACTGGAGCGTTTTATGTTTATTTTAATACTAAAGTCAATTTAACTTCTTTATTTATCGTTGCATGTTCTTTGCTTCAATACTCATCGTTGCGTGAGGAACAATTTTTAAACGTTCTTTGGAAATCAATTTTCCTGTGACTTTGCATACTCCGTACGTCTTATTTTCAACACGGAAGAGCGCATTTTTCAAATCACGTATGAACTTCTCTTGACGAATAGCTAACTGTGAATTGGCTTCTTTCGACATCGTTTCGCTTCCTTCTTCAAAAGCTTTGAAGGTTGGCGATGTATCATCGGTTCCGTTATTTAAATCGTTCATATAAGCACTCTTAATCAATTCCAAATCGGATTGTGCTTTTTCAATTTTTTTAAGGATTAATTCTTTGAACTCTGCTAAATCAGCATCTGAGTATCTCATTTTTTCTTCTACCATCTTTTTTCTATTTTGAGATTAATATGTTTGTTTTAATATCGTCGAACTCAATTTCTATACCATTTTTGACTTCATCTGCAAAAACCAGTTCTTGTGTTAGCGTTTCCGACATGATATAGTTTTCATTATTTTTAACTGCTTGCTCCAATTCACCACTGCGTTGCAACTGAACTTTAATTTTATCGGTTACTTCAAATCCTGAATCTTTTCGGATATTTTGGATTCGGTTGACCAATTCTCTTGCAATTCCCTCTTGCTTCAATTCTTCGGAAATGGTAATATCCAAGGCTACTGTTATTCCGTTTGCATTGGCAACCAACCATCCCGGAATATCCTGAGAAGTAATTTCTACATCTTCAGCGGTTAAAGTTATACTATTTCCTGAAATAACAAGTAATAGCTCGCCTTTAGCTTCAATTTCGTTAATTTGTTCTGAGGTGAAACTTTGTATTTCTTTGGAAATCAATCCCATATCTTTTCCAAAACGCGGTCCTAGCGTCTTAAAATTCGGTTTAATTTGCTTCACCAAAACACCTGAAGCATCGTCTAAAAGCTGAACCTCCTTGACGTTTACTTCTGCCTTTATCAGATCGGAAACTGCCTCGATTTCAGCACGCTGAACTTCATCAAGCACGGGAATCATGACCTTTTGCAAAGGTTGACGCACTTTAATCATTTCCTTTTTACGAAGGGATAAAACTAGCGATGAAACGGTCTGTGCTTTCATCATTTTGCTCTCAAGTGATTTATCAACAAAGTTTTCAACTGAAATAGGGAATTTTGCTAGGTGAACACTAGTAAAACTCTCACTTTGAGTGGTATTTACTAAATCGCCGTACAATTTATCCATAAAAAATGGAGCGATTGGAGCAGAAAGTTTGGCCACATTTAATAGACACGTGTACAACGTTTGATACGCTGCAATTTTATCAGTTCCGTATTCGCCTTTCCAAAATCTTCGACGGCACAAACGAACATACCAATTGCTCAAGTTTTCTTGAACGAAATCGGATATCGCACGAGCAGCTTTAGTAGGCTCGTAATCAGCATAAGCCTCATCTACTACTTTAATTAAGGTATGCAATTCGGATAAGATCCAACGGTCAATTTCGGGTCGTTCGTTCAACGGAATTTCGGCTTCAGAATATTTAAACCCATCAATATTTGCATACAATGAAAAGAACGAATAAGTGTTGTACAAGGTTCCGAAGAATTTACGCCGCACCTCTGCGACACCTTCGATATCAAATTTTAAATTATCCCACGGATTGGCGTTAGAAATCATGTACCAACGTGTGGCATCCGGACCGTATTCTGCCAAAGTCGTAAATGGATCCACGGCGTTTCCGAGACGTTTGGACATTTTCTGTCCGTTTTTATCCAAAACCAAACCATTTGACACTACATTCTTGTAGGCAATTTTGTCAAAAACTAAGGTTCCGATGGCGTGCAGTGTATAAAACCAGCCGCGAGTCTGGTCTACACCTTCGGCAATAAAATCGGCTGGAAAATCTTTATTCTCGTCTATTTTATCTTTGTTTTCAAAGGGATAATGCCATTGTGCATAGGGCATGGCACCCGAATCGAACCAAACGTCAATCAAATCACTTTCGCGTTTCATGGGTTTTCCTGATGGAGAAACCAGGGTGATGGCATCGACTACGTTTTTATGCAAATCTACTAAATCGTAGTTTTCCTCGCTCATGTTTCCGATTTCAAAACCCTTAAACGGATTGGTTGTTTGAAATCCGGCTGCAATCGATTTTTCAATTTCGTTGTATAATTCTTCCACCGAACCCACTAAAATTTCCTCTTGTTTGTCTTCGGTTCTCCAGATTGGCAGCGGAATTCCCCAATAGCGTGAACGCGACAAGTTCCAGTCGTTTGCGTTTTTCAACCAATTTCCGAAACGGCCTTCACCGGTTGCTTTGGGTTTCCAGTTGATGGTATCGTTCAGGTCGAACATTCGGTCTTTGACTTCGGTCATTTTAATGAACCAAGAGTCTAATGGATAGTATAACAACGGCTCATCGGTTCTCCAACTGTGTGGATAACTGTGCACGTATTTTTCGACTTTAAACGCCTTATTTTCTTCTTTTAACTGAATGGCGATTTCTACATCGGCGGAACGTTCGGGTGCGGTTCCGGCGTCGTAGTATTCGTTTTTCACGTATTTACCCGATAAATCACCCAAACCTTGAATGAATTTTCCTTGTAAATCGACTAGTGGAACTGGATTGCCTATTTCGTCCAACACCAACATCGGCGGTACTTCGGGTGTTGCT
Organism: uncultured Bacteroidota bacterium; assembly: GCA_903902795.1. Lineage (GTDB taxonomy): Bacteria > Bacteroidota > Bacteroidia > Flavobacteriales > Flavobacteriaceae > Flavobacterium. The sequence continues at coordinate 11,021 of CAIUWH010000101.1, read as the reverse complement.
TCCTTAGCTACTTTGGCATCATCGGCACCAAAAGTTGGCGCGGTGTGCACGATTCCGGTTCCGTCTTCAGTAGTTACAAAATCTCCAGAAATTACGCGAAATGCATTTTCTGGGTTTTGATATGGTAACACCAATGGCATTAACTGTTCATAACGGATTCCGACTAGATCTTTTCCTTTGAATTCGGCTATCACTTCAAATGGAATCGATTTATCGCCTTCCTTGAAACTTTGAAAATCGGCTGTTTCTGTGCTTTCAAAAAATCCTTTTCCGAACTGCTTCCCCACTAAATTTTTAGCTAGAATTACATTAACCGGTTCAAAAGTATATTGATTGAATGTTCTGACTAAAACGTAATCAATTTTTGGCCCGACGGTTAATGCCGTATTACTCGGCAATGTCCACGGAGTAGTCGTCCAAGCCAAAATATGAATAGCTCCAAAACCTTGTAAAAAGTTAGGTAACGATTCGGGTTTCGTTTTGAATTGCGCCACAACGGTTGTATCGGTTACATCGCGGTAACTTCCGGGTTGGTTGACTTCGTGCGAAGACAATCCCGTTCCCGCTTTGGGCGAATACGGTTGAATCGTGTAACCTTTATAGAGTAAATCTTTATCGTAAATTTGTTTGAGCAACCACCAAACGCTTTCCATGTATTTAGATTTATAGGTAACGTATGGATCTTCCATATCAACCCAATAGCCCATTTTTTCAGTCAGGTCGTTCCACACATCGGTATAGCGCATGACGGTTTTTTTACATGCTTTGTTGTATTCTTCTATTGAAATCGTTTTACCGATGTCTTCTTTGGTGATTCCCAGTTCCTTTTCGGTTCCTAATTCGACGGGCAAACCGTGCGTATCCCAACCTGCTTTGCGCTTTACCTGAAATCCCTTTTGAGTTTTATAGCGACAAAAAATATCTTTGATGGCGCGTGCCATTACGTGGTGAATTCCGGGTAAACCATTGGCTGATGGCGGACCTTCGAAAAACACATACGGCTGACTTCCCTCGCGAGACGTTACGCTTTGCTCAAAGATGTGGTTTTTTTTCCAAAAATCAAGAACTTCTGACGCTACCGTTGGTAAGTCAAGTCCTTTGTATTCAGTAAATTTAGTACTCATTTTATCGTTTTCTAAAATCAATTTGCGAAAGTAGTAAATAGTTTTCAGTTTTCAGTTTTCAGTTTTCAGTTTTTGCTATTTCAGAAAAGAAAAGTTTAACCGCAAAGTACGCAAAGAAAAAACGCTAGGAGCGCGAAGCTTCTGGATGTCCAAAAAATTGTAGCAATTTGGCGAAAAACAAGGAGGGAAATTATACGATTTGCAAACTTTTGCGTGCTTTGCGTAAACCCTTGCATTTTTGCGGTTAAAATCAGGAAAAAACTTCCTTTAAAACGTCGAGTGATTTGGGTTTTTTGAATCCGTCGAGGTGAATGGAGTAATAATCAAGTAGAATTTTGAGTAGTATTTGGCGTTCGATTCCAGCGAACACTTTTTGATCGGAATCGAATTTGAGAAGCATCAGTTTTTTCAATAAATGGGTTTCGTGTTCGGATAAGCAACTGATAGCGTGAAGTGGTGAAAATTGTCCTTCATTCATTTCAAAAAAAGGAAAATCAGTTTCGGTAGTATCGGGATAAAATCCTAGGAATTTGCAAATTTCCAGCAATAATATTAAATGAAAATTGGACGCTTCATCGTGCGTATCCAACCAAATTAATGCGGTTTCGAGATACGTAAATAAGCCTTCATTTTTTTCTTCCTCTTGAATGCAGTGGTGGAGTATTTCGGAGAGAAAAATTACTATGGTACTTTTGTACACATCGGTAGCAATAGTTTGGTAGGCTGTGGCTAATTTGATTTCCTTAAAGTGTTCTAACGTACCTTTATTTTTGTGCACGGCTTCAATTTCGAGAATTGTGAGCGGTTGGAAATAAGCGATTTTTTGATTGGATTTTTTTCCAGAATACGCACTGGGAACAAAATAACTTTTGAGTCCGTCGGATTGGGTAAAGCATTTAACAATCACGCTTTTTTCTTGGTATTTTAGACTTGAAAAAACAATTGCTTTGGTTTTGACCAACATCTATAATTTGGGGTTTTTGTTTGCTTTTTCTCCCTTCGACTGCCCTCAGGGTGGCACAATTATCGTATTATCATAACTTTTTTGACCGTAGTTTCGATGCCGTCTTCGGCGGCTATAAAAATCATATAAACTCCAGAAGCAACTTTATAGCTGCCAAAAGCGGTGGTGTCCCATTCGATGGTTCCGCCTTGGGAAGTGGTTTCATGAACTAAATTGCCGGTAACATCGGTAATTTTAACATTGGCTTTGTTGGTTAAACCGCTAATTTTAACAGTTCCTAAAAATTCGGGACGTACTGGATTTGGATAAACAAAAACATTGCTCAGGTCATCTTTTGGCTTGGTTGCAGTACCTTTGAAGGAAATCATACCTTTGTCAGTTGCAAAAAATACTTCTCCTGTTATCCCATCAATTTCGATGTCATTAACAGTATTACTCGGTAATGGAGAATCTTCTTTAGTAAAATGATAAATAGTTTCTTGCCCATTGGAAGAGACCAAAAATACTCCTGAGTCGGCAATGGAAACCCATTTTCTATTAGCTCCATCAACCGCAATGTCTATGATAAATTGATCGAAAAACAACTCTTGAGCTAAATCGTTCTCTAAAATAATTATGGAACGGGTTTGAATCTCGTCTTGATTTAGAAATTGATCAACACTTTGAATGATTCGAAGTCCTTTGGTTGTTCCAATCCAGAGTTGATTTCTATTATCGATGGCAAGACATCTTACATCTGTATCAGGGAGATTACCTTCTGTTCCTGATTTAATTACAATGGATCTATTGCTGAGTGTTTCATTGAACGCTATTAGTCCATTTCGTGCAGAAGGTAGCCATTTGGTATTGTTCTTGTCTACTACTAGTACTCCGTAGCTTTCCACATTGGTCTCTGGGATTATATCTTCAAAATCGTATGACTGCCATTGCCCGTTAGACCGCAATACTTTCAATGGTTTTTGCATGAAGTTGTTGGTCATCCACAAATTTCCATTACTGTCAAATGCAGGACCATTTACTCGAATATCGTCTGGAACTTCTCCAGGAATTGCCTGAAGTCCGTTCGGACCGGTATTGGAAACATTAAAAATGGCTGTTGGGACTTCATTTAGAATTTTGAGTAAACCCGAGTAATAGGAACTCACATACAATTCATTTTCATTATTAGGTTTAAAGGCAATATTGGACAGTGATTTTGCCCCAAACAAATCGGAATAGGGTATCATTGACCATCCACTTTCTTGTTTGTATGTGCTAATAGGAAACAGGCCTAATCCTAATGGAGGATTGTACGGATTATAAACTCGATTATACCTTCCGTAAAGCGCCCACAAGGTCGTTGAGGATTTTTTAAGTCTGAAGATGTTATTTTGTTCTGGTCCATCAGGTTTAATTGGTTCAAAACTCAAAAGATTATTTAATGGAAAAGCCACGACGCCAATCTTATTAGTTCCAATAAAAAGTGTCTCATTGATAATAATTGCACAGGTGAACGTAACGCCGGGTTCGTTTATTTGACTAGATTGTACTGAAGCAACTTGTTGCAATGCTTGATTATAAACATATACATTATTCAAGGTTTGCAAGACAACATAATTAGTTGTGGTTGATATTTTGTTAATGGTTTCACTAAAAGTAGTTACAACTGTAGGAGTAGTTCCGTTACTTTTATATAGATTAGGGTAATTAGCAATAATCAACTGATTTCCAAAGGTTGCAATACCATTCCAAAAAAAAGAGTCAAAAACAACCCATTGGTTATAATCAACTAAATTTGGATTTGTTACTGAAGCTTTTTTGATTCCATCAAACTGAGTTACGGCATAAATTTCGTTATTGGATACAGTAGTTTGGAATACTTTACCACTTTGGCCATTATTTCCAATAAAAAAGGTATCCCCAAATTCTAAAGTGTTTAAGTTAAATGCCGATATCCCATAATCACACGAAAGATATACTTTGTCGTCAAATTCATAGAAATGATTTATTGCTTTAACAAATGGGCTTACAGGAACTTCGTCTAAGATGCCTCTTTTTTGTACAATTCGTCCATCGGATAAGACCAATAAAAGTAATCCATTGGTATTTCCCACAAAAAGGATGTTTTTTGTCTGACTAAAATAAATTGCAGAAATAGCATCAGGTTTGAAACCGTCAATGGAATTTAATGTGCTTAAGGTCTGGCTGTTTAAATTTTTAGAAAATAAGGTGTTTTCTGAACCCGCATAAAGTGTAGAGCCTGAAGCCGTTAAATCCTTGATCGAATTATATGAAAAATACCCCTGCCATTGAAGTTCTTCTTGAGAGAAAGAAACCATTCGGAGAAGTAACGCAAAAACGACGATGACCTTTTTACACATTTTAATAAAATAATACAAATATAGTATAAACGCAATTAAGTTACTTTTCATATGTATCAAAAAAAATGCCTTCGATTGAAGGCATTTTATATCAATAAATTTGAAATATTACACTATTCCCTGAGCTAACATCGCATCAGCTACTTTTACGAAACCAGCTATATTTGCACCTTTTACATAATCAATATATCCACTTCCATCTGAACCGTATTTTACACATGATGCGTGGATGTTTGCCATAATAGCTTTCAAACGCTCATCAACTTCTTCAGAAGTCCAACTTAAACGCAATGAGTTTTGTGACATTTCAAGACCAGAAGTTGCTACACCGCCCGCGTTTGAAGCTTTCCCTGGAGCAAACAGAATTTTTGCATTTTGAAAAACAGTTACTGCTTCAGGAGTAGAAGGCATGTTTGCACCTTCTGCCACACAAATACATCCATTAGCAATTAATGTTTTGGCTTCGTCCTCGTTGAGCTCATTTTGAGTAGCACAAGGAAGCGCTACATCACATTTTACTTCCCATGGTCGTTTGCTTGCCACAAATTGTGCGCTTGGGTATTTGGTTAGGTAGTCAGAAATTCTACCATAGTTTACGTTTTTGATTTCCATGACATAAGCCAATTTCTCAGCTGTTATGCCGTCTGCATCATAAATATACCCTGATGAATCCGACATAGTTACCACTTTTCCTCCTAGTTCAGTTGCCTTTTGAGCTGCGTATTGCGCAACATTTCCAGAACCAGAAACTACAACTATTTTGCCTTTGAAGCTATCACCTTTAGTCGCCAACATACTTTGAGCAAAATATACATCTCCATATCCAGTTGCTTCTGGGCGAATTAACGAACCCCCAAAAGAAATTCCTTTTCCAGTTAATACTCCCGTGAATTCATTTCGCAATCGCTTATATTGACCAAACATATATCCAACTTCTCTTCCGCCTACACCAATATCTCCTGCAGGAACATCAGTATCTGCTCCGATGTGTTTAGCTAATTCGGTCATGAATGCTTGACAAAATTTCATAATCTCAATATCAGATTTTCCTTTTGGATCAAAATCAGCTCCGCCTTTTCCTCCGCCCATAGGCAATGTAGTCAAGCTATTTTTGAATGTTTGTTCAAAAGCTAAAAATTTCAAAATGCTTAAATTAACTGTTGGGTGAAAGCGAATTCCTCCTTTGTAAGGTCCGATAGCCGAATTCATTTGAATTCTATATCCTCGATTTACTTGAGTATTTCCGGCATCATCAATCCAAGTAACTCTGAACATGATCACTCGTTCTGGTTCCACCATTCGTTCCAAAAGCATTTTGTTTTGGTATTTTGTGTTTTCTTCAATAAAAGGAATTACTGTTTCAGCTACTTCTTTTACTGCTTGCATAAATTCGGGCTCGTTGGCATTTCTTATGGCTACTTTGTCTAAAAATGCATTGATACTTTGTGACATAAAAATAGATTATTTAATATTTAAGAAAACGTTTTCGTAAAATCGGACAAATATACATTTTATATAAATAATGCTATACTTTTTTTTAATTTCTCAATTCATTTCTACCAGTTTGCGAATAAAATGTAAAAATTGATAGAAAATCTATAGTGTTTTGGTTTATAAAAAACGATTTTAAACTGTTTTTGAAGGAAATTATAAAATAATTTTAATAGTGAATGATGTTTTTATATATTTGTCAACAAATGAAATAAGTATATGAAAATGCCCAAATATATCTTAGCAACTTATTTACTCTTAGTTGGTTTTGTAAATAACGTGAATGCGCAGTTCGGTTTCTCTCATGAAGTCGGCGCGATTATTGGTCCTGTTGTTTTTCAATCTGATTATGGCCAACGCTATGATTTCTCTACCAATGCGGGTAATACGGGATATGGAATTGGATTGATCCATTATTTAAATTTCTCGTACAAAGCAGAATGTAACTGCTACACTCCGGAAACTTATTTTAATGACCATTTTAAATTAAGAACAGAATTGTCTTACAACAAAACCAAATTAGATCATTTTGGAGAGTGGGTTGACGATAATAAAACATCATTTCAAGCGCAAAAACTTCGTGCGATGCATGGTTCTACATCCGTAACAAATGTTGGAATGCAATTGGAGTTTTTCCCGTATAGTATTAGAGAATTTTCTGCAACGCTTGGCGGATGGGCGCCTTTTATCAGTTTAGGAGCTCAATTTAGCTTTTACAAACCTGATGCATATTCAGATCTTGGTCCTGGTTTGGGCTCTTTAACATCTGTTACTTATGACCCTAAATATATTGGAGCCATTGATTTAAATGGTGGTTCAACAATGTCTGTTGTTTCGAGCATAGGAACACGCTACAAATTAACCGAGTTGTCCGATTTAATGGTAGATTTAAGATGGCAGTATTACTTTTCCAACTGGGTGGATGGTTTGAATCCAAATCCAACTTTATATCCAGAAAACAGAGCCAATGATTGGTTGGTTTGGTTGAACTTCGGTTACATATATTACTTACAATAGAAATTAAATTTTTTAGATAAAAAAATCCCGCTCTAACGAACGGGATTTTTTATTTTTATCTAAATGCTTGTTCTATGTCGGCTATCAAATCGTCGATGTCCTCCACGCCAACACTCAATCGAACTAAATCGTCGGTAATTCCGACCTCTTTTCGTTTGTCTTCCGGAATCGAAGCGTGCGTCATCAATGCCGGGTGATTGGCTAGCGATTCTACTCCGCCCAACGATTCGGCCAAAGTAAATACTTTTAGTTTTTCTAAAAAGGAAATAGCATCGGCTTTTAAACCTGATTTAAAGGTAAACGAAACCATTCCACCAAACGATTTCATTTGCTTTTTGGCTATGTCATGAAACGGATGGTTGGGCAAACCTGGATAAAATACTTTTTCTACTTCAGGGTGATTGCTCAAAAATTCAGCCACTTTCATTCCGTTTTCACAATGTCTTTGAACACGCAAGTGCAATGTTTTAATTCCTCGTAATACCAAATAACTATCCATTGGCCCGAGTGTTCCGCCCGTTGCGAATTGTTTGAAATGCAACTCATCACCTAAGACCTTGTCTTTAATAATTAACGCTCCTGCAATTACATCGGAATGCCCGCCTAAATATTTGGTAGCCGAATGCATGACAATATCAGCACCTAAATCCAATGGCTTTTGTAGATAAGGCGTCGCAAAAGTATTGTCAACGGCAAAAAGCAAGTTGTGCTTCTTTGTGATTTGAGCAATAGCTTCAATATCGGCTAATTTCATTAGTGGATTGGTCGGAGTTTCTACCCAAACCAATTTGGTATTTTCATTGATGAGTGATTGGAATTTGTCCAAATCATTCATGTCAACAAAATGAAATTTGATACCGCTGTCTTTGTACAAACGCGTAAACAAACGATAGGTTCCGCCATACAAATCGTCCATCGCGATGATTTCGTCACCGGCTTTAAACATCCGCAACAAACAATCGGTTGCCGCTAAACCCGAAGCAAATGCCAAACCACGTGCTCCATTTTCGATGGATGCCAAAGCGTCTTCTAAAGCCTGACGTGTTGGATTAGCCGCACGTGAATATTCGTAATCGCCTACGGGTTGACCTGGACTTTTTTGTACATAGGTTGAAGTTTGAAAAACCGGAGTCATAACAGCTCCAGTAACTTTTTCGTGGTGTTGTCCACCGTGTATTACTTTGGTATTGAATTTCATTTGTAGTTAAAGTTTGAATGTGGTGCAAAGATAGTGAGTTTGTTTTTTGCCACGAAGTCGCCAAGTCACAAAGTTTCTTAAAACGATAATTGCCTAGTTGAATACTGAAGCCTAGCCGAGATGGCAGTGGAAAGCTTTGTGCCGTAACAATTAATTTTTTCTTGGCGCAAAAAAGCGACCAAAGAAGCTCTTTTTGCGCCTTAGAAAAAATAGTTGTTGCCAACAAACCCTGCCTGCCGGCAGGCAGGTTGGAACGAATAGCTCGAATTGCTACAGATTGCTTCAGATTGCTTCGCTTGAAAGCTCGCAATGACAAGCTCTCAATGACGCTAAATAAATTTCCGTATGTTCATCATCAATCCTAAGTGAATTGCCTCGTGGTAATTGTTAAATTCTAGTGCTTCCTTAGTCGATGTTAAATGAAAACCTGTTCCTGTTGTATACTCGTTATAAGCAACAAATTTTCCAGCGGCATAATCCTCTTTGGTTTTTTCTATCAATGAAAAAAGCAGAATTTTGAGTTCGTCTACTTCGGCTTGAGTGGTTGTACCGTTTGGTTTGGAGCCATTTCGATAGGTTTCAAATAACTCGTCTGAAATGTACATCGGCACACCTGATAATCGATATACTAAGGCTTGTTGTACCACAATGATGTGTCCTAAATTCCACACCAAATTGTTGCTGAAACCCGTTGGAATGATATTGAGTTGTTCTAAGCTATACGTTTCTATAAATTTCGCGTAAACGTTGCGGCTGGTTTCCCAGATTTTAAAACTTGTTTCCATAATTATAGTAAGATAAAATCGTCTGTTTTCGGAATGGAATCCATCACTTGTAATGCAATGGGCGGAGTTGGAGTAGCTAATTTTCGAAGTTTCGTATCCATCCAAGCGCCATCAATGGTAATTTTCGAGCATAAAACGCCGTCTTGATTGTGAAAATCGTGCACAATCGTCCATCGCGACGCATCAGCTTTCATTTTTCCGATTTTGGTTGTGATGGTAATCGTGTCATTCAGATGAATCTCTTTTCTAAACACACACTCTTCGCGAAAAGCTATGGGTCCGAAATGCTGTTCTTGCATGACTTTCATCGTCAATCCTTGTTCCGACAAAATCTCGATACGGTGTTGCGCACCATAATCGTAATAAGCGCTGTGTCGCAGATGATAATTGGGGTCTAAATCGGACCAACGAATTGATATTTCTTTGGTAAATGTGCTCATTCGGTGAAATTTTTATCAAAAATAATGAGAATTAAAATCATTCGCTTCCTCAATGGTCAAAATAAAATGTATTTAACAAATCTTTACTTAAAAGTCTTTGTTTGAGTTCAAAGATATTCCGCTCAATGTTCTACTTTTGCAAAAAAAGTTACGGTATGGCCAACAAAATATATTACCTCGCATCGTGTGACACGTGCAGAAAAATCATCAAATCGTTGCCAAAAACAGCGAATTTGGAGTACCACGACATTCGTCAAAATCCGATTTCAGAAAGTGAATTGGATGAGATTTACCAATTGTCGGGTACTTACGAAGCATTATTTAGCAAGAAAGCGCAATTGTACAAATCGATGGATTTAAAAAATAAATCGCTGACCGAAGCCGATTTCAAAAAGTACCTTTTAGAGCATTACACGTTTCTAAGTCGTCCCGTTTTTATTATCGATGGTAAAATTTACATAGGAAACAGTCAGAAAAATATCGCTGATGTTATAAAAGTTTTAAGTTAATGTCGAAAAGAAAGTGGGCTTTATTGGCCGCGACCTTAGTATCCATAATTTATGGTGTGACGTTTACGATTGCCAAAGATGTAATGCCAAAATACCTTGAACCATTCGGGTTTATTTCATTGCGAGTAGGCGGATCGGTGTTGTTGTTTTGGTTGGTTTCACTTTTTGGTCCGAAAGAACGTATAGCATTGGGAGATTTTCCCCGAATTATCGCTGCCGCTTTTTTTGGTGTAGCCTTGAACATGCTCACTTTTTTTAAAGGATTAAGTTATACTTCGCCCATCATGGGTGCCGTTTTGATGGTAACTACACCGATGATTGTATTGATTCTTTCCTCCATTATCATGAAAGAACGTATGCAAAAACGCAAATTATTCGGGATTATTCTAGGATTGGCTGGAACCATCACGCTCATTTTATACGGAAAATCGATGGTCAATGCGCCGAATGCAACGTTGGGAAATTTATTGGTATTCATCAACGCCATTTCGTACGGATTCTATCTAATCATCGTCAAAAAATTAATGGACAAATACAATGCATTTACCTTTGTAAAATGGATTTACACCTTCGGATTTCTGATGGTTTTACCGTTCGGATGGAGCGAGTTTTCTGCAGTGAATTGGACTGAAATTCCGAATGCTATTTTTTGGAAAATTGGGTTTGTAGTCGTCTTTTCAACCTTTCTGACCTATTTGCTAAATCTAATATCGATGCGTGAATTAAACCCTACAACTGTAGCCGTTTTCATTTATTTACAACCCTTGTTTGCAACCGTTTTTGCGGTCAGTTTAGGGAAAGACGAATTGAGTTGGGTGAAATTGCTCTCGGCCGTTTTGATCTTTACCGGCGTGTATTTGGTTACAATTCAGAAAAATAAATTAAATACATAGAAGCATAGACTACATTTTTGCTTCAAAAAAACATAGATGAATATCATTTCACAGAGCAATGATTTCTATGTAAATGCGAAGCATTTTGAAAAAACAAAAAAATCTATGTCTCTATGTGTTTAAAAAAAATTATATTTAAAAGTTATACTGAACACTGAACACTGAACACTGAACACTGAACACTGAACACTGAACACTGAACACTGAACACTGAACACTGAACACTGAACACTGAACACT
>CAIUWH010000100.1 GCA_903902795.1 uncultured Bacteroidota bacterium | reverse complement strand
CTTGAGTTGACTTGTTACTTGTCGTTGAAGTTCCGGGTTTAAGCATCTTGGGGGCTTGCATGTTTCTTCTAAATGGGAAAATCGACTGAATATTCTCCTTTTTCGAAATATAGCCTTCTCTATCTTCGTCGCCTCTAATTCCAACATACGATATAGTTGGGTAATCCCCAATTACTCGTTCGAAAGGGTCGAGTTTCATTTTTTTGGTGCACCAGCGCGCAGTAGAAGAGGGTAGATAACCACCATATATAGCTAGGAAATGATCGAATGAATTTCCTTGTGGACTTTCGAACGTATCAATTGACTTATATTCAATGATGTTCTTGCCCAAAACCGAATTCAAACGTTCGATTAGCTCATAGGTTTCTGTTAATTCTTTGCCCGTATCACAGGTGTAATAATCGACTTCTACATCTCTATGTTTCTGACTCATATAAATTGCAAGTGCTGCGCTATCCTTTCCTCCGGATATCCCTAAAACATGTTTAACTGTTGTCATTTTTGTCGATATTATTTACCAAGAATGCTAATAAATCATTGTATTCGTGCGTAGAAATTTGTTTTACAATACTCTCGAATCTTAGTATTTGGTCTTCGTTATAATCGGGTGATTTAAGAATCGTTTTATGAAACATTTCGCCACTGATATTTGAAGTTGTTATTTTTAAAAGTTCGGTATGTTTTGTATTAGAAGCACTGCTGTTTTTTTGAATTACAATTGAATCAAGCAATCCCTGGCTTAGGTCTTGAATGGTTTTGTGAAGCAGTGGTTCCTGTTCGTCTTTTAGTTTGTCGATTGACATATTAAGTGCAACATCAGCAACAGATTTTAGATAAGAATCCCTATCGTCTAATTGTGAAATGATGCGCTTGTAAAAGACTAGACTAGTCTGGCCTAAATATGATTCGTTAATTTGCCCAACTATTAATTCATGTAGTAGTTGTTTTTTGGCTTTGAATTCTATTTTGTTGTCAATATTGAATGATTCAAATAATACCTTCTCTATTCGAGATAACAATTGGGGGTATGCATCACGGATTGCCTCAATGGCCGTTAGTATTTCATTTGTAAATGCATCTAAGTTTTCTGAATTCGTAACGAAGTTTTTGCCTTGAAAGGCTAGTGCCCTCGGTAGATCTTCAAAAAGTGCGGTTTCAGGATCCGTGGCATTTTTTATTGCGTCTCTAACCGAAATGCCTTGCGGACTAATTGACTTAGTATTTTTTCCATAATCATTTAGTGACTTATAAAATCTCAAGAAGTTACTAAAGATGGATATGAAAGAGCTATTTAGGTTGTCACCCGTTTGTGTAGTTTTGGTAATCTCTTTATAGCGGAGCAATAGATTCGTTGGTATATTTCCTTCACCGTAAGATTTGATCAAATAACTATGCGATGATTTATGTATTAAATCAATTAACTCCGGTGTTAGATATGGTATGTAGCCTGTGTTTTCATGATACATTGCAAAATTGTCTTTTTGCGAAATTAGAAAAACTGGAATCCAAATTTCCAAGAATCCACGTTTTAGCTTGAAACCTAAGTCGGGATTTGAGAGTTCCTCGTAAAATCTAGAGATAGGTATTTTGTTGTTTTGTGCGGATTGCAGCAACGCAATACAATGTTTCCATAATGCAGAAAAGGAGGTTTCAGATGGCTCGGATAGAACATAATTGCCTTCAATTTTTCTATGTATTCCTGCGTTTTTTAGTAGGCTGAGGAATATGGTTTTTTCAGGTGGGAATTTTAACGGGTCAAATCCTAAGTTATCCAATCGTGAATTGTCGCTGAGTAATGCTCTAAATAGAATTTTCCGCGCGGTGTTGATGGGTGTGGTGAGATGTTCGCGGTTTATAAGTTCGTTTTTAAAGATTGGTGTATTAAAATACACGGAACTACATTTATCACTCAAGTAAGAGTTAAGTAATCTCGATGATGTTATTGATATTTGATCACCGCAATTAAACCACTGGTTTGATTTTTTTCTTTTATCTGTATCGCTAAATTGATTGTTCAGAATTAACGATTTTAAATTAATTTCATGAAAGTTTTTTTCATCATTCAATATGTTGATCGCAACACGATCATCGCTAAATTTTTGAATAATTAGTTCGTATTTTTTTATTTCGATGATCTCCTGTCTTATTTCCTTTAGATTATTGAATTTGACAAATAAATGCACTTGCCCATTTGCTTTGGAAATTCTGATTAACTCATCAGATGATACGTTTTCATCGAATACTAGTTGAATAGTGCCATCGACAAATTGATTGAGTGTGATAGCGTCATTCTTGTATACCTGATATTGAAATAAGCGAGTTGTTCCTTTTTCAAAACTCTCTCTTTTGGCAACAACCATAGGGATGTCAATGAACTTTTCAATGGCATCTCCAATTTGAATTTGTGAAGGGATTTCTTTGGTGATTAGATTAAGCTCTAGGTCCAAGTCTAAATCTGTCCCATCGATAAAGTTGAGTTTGTTTCTATGCTTGAAAAATCTAACGAATTTATTTTTAACAAGCTTCTCGATGTGTTTTGCAATGTCATCACCTTTTGTGATTAAGAAATAGCGTTTCAGGAAAGTATCATCGAGTAGTCCACCGGACTTGCCAAAAATATTGGCAAGTCCAATCGTTTTAATTATGTCATGATAGATGCGAATGTCCTTTTCGAAGATGACTTCAGCTCGATCAAGGCATTTTAGAATCGCTTGCCATTGTCCTTTGTTTGAGTTCTCATTGCCAAGTGCGCTTTGGCTCATACGCTTCATTAAATAGTCATATACATCGGCAACACTGTATGACGAGTCTTGCTTGCTTGCTATACTATCATCATCCGTTGATTCGAGAAATGTGAACAACGATCTTTCGTTTTGGCCATGTTTTTGCAAGGCGGAAACTAAAACGTTAATTGAAAGCCAATCCATTGGGAAAACTTCGATACCAACATCGGAATTGTCGTCTGGATGATTGGGGACGAGCTTCGATTCGTTTATTAGGTTGTTTAATTCATGAATGTCGTTTTCGTTCTTGTATTGTGCTTGATATTTCCTGAGTTTTTCTCGGGCAAAAAATATGAGTTGCTCAATTGGCTCATTGAATAATAGATTTAAATAACGACCACTTACTTTTTTCCATTCATTTTTTAGATCTATCTCGGTGTTGTTGAGATAAATTGATAAATCTTGGTGAAGCGTTATAACAAAGAGAAAATCAATGGCATTGTCGTTGGCGATTTCTGCTATCTGTTGTAAAAAATAGAAATCCTGTACACTATTGTTCTTGACAATATATTCAACAAATTTTCCGAATTCATCGACAATTAGAGCTAGTCCATTTCTATTACTATTTTCTGATTGAATTCTTTTCTTTAACTCCTTTAGAATTTCATTTGTATTCGCATTCGGTATTTCGAAGTGGTTTGCAAGGGTGGTTTGCAGTGAGTTGTCCTCACCGATGATTTTGATGAACTCAAATTTGTCGACATTGTTAAAAGTATCCTTCGTATCAATGAAATAATTGCGTTCTTGCCTTAGGTTTTTTTCTAATGCCCAAAGAAAGCTTGACTTGCCTGTTCCATAGGATCCGATGATACTGAATGCTCTTTGATTTTCTTTCGTATAACTATTTAAGAGCCTCTTGAAAATACCGGTAGCATTAGGAGTGGTTATATAATCTAAACTTTTATCCTTGTCTCTAATAATATTAACCGAGGTGCTGTTCTGTTTGATTTTAGTCATTGTAATAGCCCTCCAATATGCTTATCGTGTCAATGCCATCTTTAATTTGAATTTCCTTAATTCCCGCATTGTTACTATAATTAATAAAATGAGGGAACTTTTTTGTTACTCTTTCCAGAGCCAATTCCGCACCTTCAATAGTTAGAGTGAAATAAACGCCTATGTTTTGGGAGTACTCATCAAAACTGATATTGCGTTTGTTGTTTTCATCTGAATATTTCAAAATACAATAAGCGATAATTGGAGTTGGTATGTTAAGATGAATACCACGGTTGATAACGTAAGTTTTTTCCGAATCATCATTTTCTAATCTACTTATTATGCCCAGAGCGACCAAAGGCGCATTATAATCATCGTCTAAGGATTTTACATTTGATTTAACATCTACAAAATAAGTATTTAGAAAAACTTTAATATCCGATTTTAATGTGTTAGTATTTAGATTGAGTTTGGATGTATTATTGTGTTGTTTTGTAAGAAATCTAAGAATCCGATCTTCTGTAAATGTATTTGTAGCTTTTTCTAAAACATAATCTCCGAAAATTAAATGATAAATACTCGCAAATTTTGTAGAGCATAGCATGTAATGTAAAAGCCAGAGAGTGCCTTCATCTTCTAAATATTGATCCAGTCCATTGATTGTAGTACCTCCAAATATGACTTTCGCTTCAGGTGTCATTCGGAATTCTTTTGAATTCGCATCGATAATGTTATATGCTTTGAGCCAATGTGAAATTGATTTCACCATATTAGCTCCAACTCCAAGTCTGATTATTGTTTCATCGTTTGGTGCTGTATCATATTTGGATGTAAGTATAAAGTGATTTAAACCTTTGTAAAGCCACTGTTGTCGGCAGTGGAAGGTTTCGTGGCCTGCAAATCGGAAGTCGGTCATATTAAACAAATTTGGAATTTGTAAAAATAACGACCGGGTTTTATAAAATCGCGTACTGGAGAAAATCATCCAGCGAAGTTATCCACGTGGCATCGTGGATTTTTTGTGTTTATTACAACATTTAGAGATTAATTACGTCTAATATTATTGATTACTGAAACTAAAAAACGAGATGTGTAGTTTTTTAGTAATAATCACATCAATTGATAATTAATACTTGGCAGGCAAGGTCTCTTATGTTTTTAAAACGAATTTCATACAAATCATATAGTGTTTGCTCATCTTTCGTTAAAGTTGGTTTAGTT
>CAIUWH010000099.1 GCA_903902795.1 uncultured Bacteroidota bacterium | reverse complement strand
GTAAAATATTCTTTAGGATGTAAATAATTTCAAAATCATCGACCGACATCGCTACCACCAAATAACCAATCTCTTTATTGTTGCTGACAATCGCAGTTTGGGTTTGCCGAATTGGAATTCCGTTCAGAAACGCATCGATATATTGGTCATCTTTCGACGATCCTAAAAGTTGCAAGTTGGATTGTTTTAGATTCGGTGATTTGTCAATCAACCTCTTGTTGTTGTCGTAAAATTGCACAAAAACTGGGTTAACACTGATCGTATTGTGTTCGCGCGCACGCCATTGGTCTACTCGAATTAAATACGTATCGTTCGTATCAATGGTGACATCATCCAGATGTTTTTGAAGTTCTTCGTCGATTCCTTCGTTGATTTGCTCACTTACGCTAAAATGAATGACTTGATAAATTACGACAAAAACCAAAGCAATCAATAAAGCGGTGCTTAAAATATAATTGAATGCAATTCGGTTTTTATAGGAAAGTGAAAACATAATTAGTTGCTGTCGTTGGCAATATACCCTACTCCACGGATGGTTTTGATACTTTCGTCTTCCTTACTGAGGTTGAGTTTTTTGCGAATGGCATTCATAAAAACATCAATAACTCCGGTATCATACTCAAAATGAATGTTCCACACATCTTCGATGATTTGAGTCCGCGTGCAGACCTTGCCTTTGTTTTTGATCAAATATAGCAATAATTCGTATTCGCGTTGCGTCAAAGTTATTTCAGCATCATCAATAAACACTTGATGTTTGGATTGAATGATTTTAATGGAATTCAATTGAACTACATCATCTTCGCTTTGATTGCGAAAATGGATTTTAATACGTTCCAATAATTCGTCGAAACTGAACGGTTTTTTGATGTAATCGTTTGCGCCAGCACGCAAACCTTCAATAGTTTCCTGAATGGTATCTTTGGCGGTCAGAAACAAAATGGGTGTGGTTGTATTGGTTTTTCGATAGGCTTTACAGACTTCTAAGCCCGTAAGTTTGGGCATCATCCAATCCAACAAAATTAAATCAAACGAATGATGTAAGGCCAATTCCAATCCGTCAGCACCATTATTGGCTAACGAAATCGTATATCCTTCTTCCTCCAAACCTTGTTTGAGAAAATCGGTTATTCCCTTTTCGTCTTCAACAATCAGTATTTTCATCACTATTGCATTACAAATTTAAACCCGACGGAACCAATTGTGGAGCTCAAACCATCGCTTCGATCGTAATGATTGAATCGGAGATCGATATTTTTGAGTCCGAATTTCCATAATTTTCCCGAAGCAAACACATCGGTGTACGAAAATCCGAATCCGTATTGATTGGCATCAAAGGTAGACAAATCGTAGTCGGAAGTATAAAATTCTTCTGTAGAAAGATGCGTGTCATACGGCGCAAAATACTTCGATTGTGTCTGAGTATAATAGCGGTACAAAGGCGTAATCGTAAACTTATCAGATAATTTGATTGGAATTTCCAACGAAGCGGTATGCGCGGTAAGATCCCAATTGTCGGTATAATAGCGGTAATAGGTTCGAATGACAAACACTTCATTTACATAATAATTCCAACGCACACCAATGGGCAGTTTAAACCGAGATTCGGGTAATTTTTCAATAGCATCGGCTAAATGATAGGTAGAAGTATTGCTTTCATTTTGATAATTCGGAATACCTAACGGATTACCCACATAGTAATTCGCTTTGTCAGCAAAATACATTCGGTGGTACGGTGAAGAAAGTCGGCCTTCTTGTTGCACCACATCAAAAAAGATCGAAAATTGAGTTTTCTTTGTCAACACTTGCGAAAAAGTCACGGAAGCAGAATAGGAATTCCGATTCGTCGCATCCCACTCCACAAAAATCGGATTATACAGCGAAGAAATGGTACCGCTTTGGTCGTACACCGAGTTCAGACCGAATTGCAATTCTTTTGGATAAATCGGTTGCCAATTGTCTAAATAAACATTTGCTTTTACAGAAATTTCCGAATTTTTATCATTAAATAATTTCGTGATGCCGCCACCGACACCAATCGAAGAATAATCGTACTCCATGGATACCGCAACATCGGCATTCCAAATAAAATTTCTATCATCGCTACTGTGACTGTAATTGACGACTAAAGCAACGAGTGCGTCTTGTTCGGAAGCGCCTGAAGAGCTTTGCCACGGAGTTGCAGCATCGGCATCAAACGGATTGATGTTACTTGATGATGCAGAAGTATAAGCAGAAATTCCGGCATCGATGGTAAGGACATCATCATCGTTCATTGGAATCGCCACTACAATATTACTTGCCAAGTCGGTTAGTTTTTCAGAACCAATTCCGCCCGAAACCGACGAATGGACTCCGTCTTGTTTGTAATAACTGGTTAAGAAATCAACTTCGATTGCTTCTAAGACTCGTTTTTTAAATACAATTGTCGTATCCGTTGTAGCTTCATTTTCTTGAGAATAAACGACTTGAGCCAAAAGAAATAAGGCAAATAGTAGTGTGTTTCGCGTAAAATTTAGTTTACTTTTCATGACTGTATATGATTAGTTGCATCCGCAACCTCCACCCGATTTTCCTCCATTTGCGCCTGCTGCGCCTTCACGGTATACTTGAAAGGCCGTTTCATAACGCTCGGTGGTTTTCGCCGTTAATTTCATATCGGGGTCGTTTATTTTTTCTTTTTCGTATTCTTTAACCGAACTACACGATTGCAATCCGATGAGAACGAGCGCGGTAAAAATGATTTTTTTCATAGTTAATTCTTATTGGATGATGAGTAGTTTTGTAGATCAATTCCTTTTGAGGCGTGGATTTTTCCTTTGTCATCCACAATGATGCACTCGACTCCTTTTATTTGATTGATTAAATCGATGCCTACGTCTACGCCGAGGACAAAAATTCCGGTTGCTAAGGCATCAGCGACTTCGGTTTGTTTCGCAAAAACGGAGACACTAACGATTCCTGTCGCCGGATAGCCCGTGCGCGGATCGATGATATGTGAATATCTTATTCCATTAAATTTTACAAATTTTTCGTAACTGCCCGACGTTTCGACGGCACTGTCGTCTATTGGAAAAGTGGCAAATACTTTATTTTTATTCATCGGATTGACAATGCCGATGGTCCACGGTTTGCCATCCAACTGTTTTCCCCACGTATTGATATCTCCCGATACATTCACGATTCCGGAGCTACAACCTTTACTTTGCAGCAATGCTTTTACTTTGTCGGCGATGTAACCCTGACCGATTCCGCCTAACCCCAATTTCATTCCTTCATCTTTTAGAAAAATAGTTTTTCTTTTCTCATCTAGAATGATTTTTTGATATCCAATTTTTTCAACTGATTTTTTGATGGCTTCGGGTGAAGGAATTTCGGTCATACTTCCGTCAAACTTCCAAATTTTATCCATCGAAGCGTAGGAAATATCAAAAGCACCATTCGTTAATTTTGAAATTTTGATGGCGCGTACTACTAATTCGAAGACTTCGTCGTCTACTGGTATGGGTTTGATTCCAGCATTTTTGTTGATTTCTGAAATTTGAGTAGTCGGAATCCAATCGGAAATTTGGTTTTCAATGCGTTTGACTTCGGCTACAGCCAAATTGGCAAAATAGTTTCCTTCAACACTGTCTTTGGCGATGACGGTAATCTCAAACGGACTTCCAAGCATCGACAACTTTTTCTTGTGGACGATTTGCCCAAAAGAAAGAGTGGATACCATTGCAATTATTGATAGAAATTGAGCTTTCATTATTTTACTAATGCGTTTATGATTTTAATATATTCTTCGGCGGAAACGTTTTTAAAACCCGTCATTCCGATTACTTTTCCGGTTTTATCCAGTGCAACCACTAAAGGAAAACTTCCTCCTTTGTTGTATTTTTCAGCTAGTTTTTTATTGCTTGCTGTCAGTTCAGACGACAATTGATTGCCTTTCTTCTTTGGAAAATCGGCTCGTAACAAAACCCATTTTTCTTGAGCTTCTTGTTTGAAAGCTTCCGATTTCCAAACTACTTTTTCTAATTTCATACATGGCGCACACCAATCTGAACCCGAGAATACCAATAAAATAGCTTTATTTTCTGTAACGGCTTGGTTTTTTGCTTCTTCAATACTGGTCAACCAATTTTGAGAATATCCGAGTGGAGAGAGCAACAACAATAGTATTACGACAATTTTTTTCATGAATTTTTAATTACGATTACTTAACGATACCAATTAGTATACCTACATTCTGACTGTAAAATTAGTTATTAATGGATATAACTTTTCATTCGTTTCTTTATTTTAAGCGAATATTAATCTTAAGCCGATTTTAAGAAAAATGATGAAACAACAGCGATTTAAACAACCTTGTTGAAATAAGAAGAAATAAAATTTTAAAGAAAAAATGTGCTATAAAAACTACAGCAAGCCATTATACTTTCGTACAAACCATTCGGTTGCCAATGCCAAAGCAATAAGTATCAATAGCCAAATCCAATCGATGATGGGTGTTTTGGTCACGATTTCCTTTTGAACCGACTTATAGTCATTATTTTCCAACAACGTTTTGATCAAGTTGTCCACTTGATTGGGAACAAAAACAGCGCCTTGTGTTTGCGAAGCCAACTGGCGAAGTCGCACTAAATCGGGATTCACAAATTGCTTTTCGATATCAAAATCAAGAATTTCAAATCCAGCTGAATAACTCGAATTCGAGTTGAGCTCTTTAACGGTAAACGTATAATTTCCAGCAGCTAATCCGTCTAGGTTTACTTTAAACGAATTGGAAGCGCGCAACAAATCGTAGCGTTTGACTTGTTTGGTTTGCGAATTGGTAACTGTAATGGTCAATCGTGCTTTTTCGTCGAGTTCGTAATTTTTATTAAAATACTGAGCGGTAATTTCCAACGCATCGCCCGAATTGTAAAACCGTTCGTGGTTGACGATTAGTGATTTTTTAGAATCATTGGAAGCCAAAAACTGAATAATCTTATCGATAAAAACATCAAATTTGTCAAAAGATTTATGGTCGATATAACTCTGAGCGCGCCATTTCCAAATGTTTTCACCTATTAAAAAAGCGGTCCGCGCTCCTTGTTGATCGGAAAACGCCAACATCGGTGCGTTGGTATCTAACGTACGTATACGAGAATTTAGTAAAACCGAAACATTGTCATTTGCTTTTATCGTTCCATAAGCATTTTCTAGCGGCGGAAAATTCTCAAATCCGATGTTATCAGTCGCAAACAAATTAAAATCGGAATTGAACGATGCCAAATAATCTTCTTTTTGTGTTGAAACTCGAAATGTCATTTGGTTTTGTTGTTGATTCAATACGTTGTAATCGGTGTTGTTTCCAGTTACAATCCACGTGTTGATGCGCAAGTTTTTATTCGCATCAAATACACTTTTAAACTCAGCAGTAGGTTGATAAAGAATCAGTACGTTGTATTTGTTTAATTCGCTGATTTCTTTCGGTTTAACGATGGTTACTTTACGTGATGCGTTGGTTTCGACACTTCGTTTGATGGCGCCTAAATCGGGATGATTAATGGATGATATCAAAGCGATCTCCGAACGTTGATCAATTACTTCAACGGCAATTTTTTTCGAATTATTGTAGGTGTTTTTCTCCGATTCTGTCGAAGAAATTTTTGCCGTAAACAATTGCATTCCGATTCGGTCTGCCGGCAGTAAAACCGTAACAACTTGTGCTTTTTGAGCAGGTGAAAACGAAACCGTTTGCTGGGTCAGTACATTATTTCCCTGAGCAATAGAAAAGCTGGCATTGATACTTTTGGTTCCGGCGTATTGTAAAAATACTTCAACAGGGAATTTATTCTTGTGAAACGCGTATTTGTTTACATTAATTTGACTGATTTTCAAATCGAGGTAGGTCGTGGTATCGCCCACAACCATAGGATATACTTTGTTGTTCGCGTCAAAAGTAAATACATAATCTTCGCCCGAAGTTTGGTTTCCATCCGAAACTAAAACGGTTGGAAAAACGAGGTTCTTATTGATGCTTTTCAGACTTTTGGCGACTTTGTCCACATGCGACTGTTTTCCTTTAAAATCAAGTTCTTTGGCTTCTTCAAAGGCTTCAAATTCGGAGTCAAATCGGTACAATTGAAGATCGAATTTTTCTTTTAAATCGGAGTTGGATGCCAATTTTTCAAATACTTCTTTGGATGTCGCATCAGCTTTTAGCTCGGTAATCGATTTTGAATTGTCAACCACAATTGCAAGCGGTGTTTTTACGGTTTCATACATTTTTCTAGAAATAATCGGATTTATTAAAAGCAGTAGAATTCCGAAAATGGCAAGAAAACGCAAAAAAGCCAATCCTTTATACAATTTGGATTGACTTTTGTTTTTGTAAAAATATTGAAAATACGACAAGCCCGCAGCGATGAGTACTGAAAGTAGTAGTAGAGCGATAGTGGAAATTGTCATATATTGTTTATTATTTTAAATTTTGAAATATAAATTTTAAATTGAAAAATGTGACTGAGTAATCATTCAAAATTTATAATTTACAATTCATAATAAAACTCCTTAAGTTAGCATTCCACCATCCACATTTAATACTTGTCCAGTTACATAAGCACTCATGTCTGATGCTAGAAACAAACAAGCATTGGCTACGTCTTCTGGCGTTCCACCGCGTTTTAACGGAATAGAATCTCTCCAACCTTGCACTACATCTTCGTTTAATTTGGCTGTCATTTCGGTTTCGATGAATCCAGGTGCGATGGCGTTGCAACGAATGTTACGCGAACCCAATTCTAATGCAACCGATTTGGTAAATCCAATCATTCCGGCTTTTGACGCGGCGTAATTGGCTTGTCCGGCGTTGCCCTTCACTCCTACTACACTGCTCATATTCACAATCGAACCTTTACGGTTTTTAAGCATGATTTTTTGAACAGCTTTCGTCATGTTGAATACCGATTTTAAGTTGATTTCAATCACTTTATCAAAATCTTCTTCCGACATACGCATTAGCAAATTATCTTTGGTGATTCCGGCATTATTGATTAAAATATCAATGGTTCCGAATTCGGCCATCACATCATCTGATAATTTTTGTGCTTCCTCAAAATTGGCAGCATTCGATTGGTATCCTTTCGATTTTACACCCATTGCATTCAATTCGTTTTCTAAAGCCAAAGCAGATTCTGCAGACGAACTATAAGTAAAGGCAACATTTGCGCCGTGTTGAGCAAATACTTTTGCAATTCCACTACCAATTCCGCGGCTTGCGCCTGTAATTATAGCTACTTTTCCTTCAAGTAATTTCATAGGTTTAGGTTTGTTTTGTTTTCGATTTTAAAATCCAAATATAGCACTATTTTAAATTTAAAAAAATTACTTCCGACTTAAACCTTTGTTAATGTACCGAGTCTAATTACATTTACTACCAAACCAAACTATGTCTAATTCGTCTGAACATTTTCAATTACTTTATAATCAGTACAAAGTATTGGTTTACAATGTTGCGTTGCATTATGTTCGGAATGTTGAAGATGCAGAAGAAATTACACAAGATGTTTTTGTTCAAGTCTACCAATCGGTTGAAAGGTTTAACGAGAAGCCATTTGTAAAGACATGGATTTAAATGATTGCGATCGATAGAAGTATCAATTTTATCAAGCACAAAAACAGTAAAAAGTAGCTATCATTTGACAGTTCTTTTTATTTAATTTCAATAGGTTTCTTAGAGTTGATTTTAATTACTGCATACGGATTACTTAGTGCTGTAGTAACATTCTCGCCTTTTTTGGGTTCGATTTCTTTTAAAGTAACAATGATTTTATCTGTTTGCTCCACTACATTGACTACTTCTACGCTGTATCCACCGTTGCTTTTTTCTCCTAAATTAACTAAAATAAAATTGGATGAGTTAATGTCATCGGCTTTAACAAATTTTCTGATTTCCTCATCACCAAGTAGCATCTTAAATTCCTTTTGTTCAGTAATCACTTCATAAAATTTAAAATTTCCACCGCCGTATTCGCTCGAAACCAAAACTTCATACAATTTATTAGTTGTATCGGAAGTTGTTTTCTTCGAACTGGAACAGGAATAAAGGATTCCTAAAATCAAAATAGAAAGTACTTTTTTCATAATAAACAATGTAAATCAATTGCTGCAATTAGTGATTAATTGCATTTTCGCTCAATGCTTTTTGATACAATTCTTCGTATAAAGGGAGAATATTCTTAATATCAAATTGTTGAGCAACCGCCAAGGCACTTTCTTTAAACGTCTTTAGTGTTTCATTATTGCCTAAAATTTTTATTGCGTTTTCAGCCATTTCATCGACATTACCAACCTCACTGAGGTAACCCGATTCCCCGTTGAAATTCACTTCGGGTAAACCACCTGAATTACTTGAAATTACAGGAACACTCCACGCCATAGCTTCTAAAGCTGCTAACCCGAAACTCTCAGTTTCAGAGGGTAAAAGAAACAAATCGGAATAGGATAAAATTTGATCAATTTCGTTACTGTTACCGAAGAAAATGACTTTATCTTCAATTCCCAATTCGGCGCACATTCGTTCCGCTTTTTCTTTCTCTGGTCCGTCGCCCACCATCATTAATTTGGCCGGAATTTGTTCCTGAATTTTATAAAAAATCTTGATAACATCGGGAATGCGCTTTACTTTTCTGAAGTTACTGATGTGCGTTACGATGCGTTCGTCTGTTTTCGCCATAACCGAACGCTGGCAGGAAATCAAACTTTCATTACGGTGTTTATCCAATTCGATAAAATTAGGAATCACATGGATTTCTTTTTTGATGTTGAATAAGTTGTAGGTATCGTCTTTTAAACTTTGAGAAACCGACGTTACCACATCCGATTTATTGATGCTAAAGCTCACTGCCGTTTTGTAAAAAGGATGATTACCAACTAAGGTAATGTCAGTTCCGTGCAATGTTGTAACCATCGGAATGTGAATGCCTTCGTCTTTCAACATTTGCTTGGCCATGTAACCAGCATAAGCATGAGGAATGGCATAATGCACATGAAGTAATTCGATTTTATACAATTTCACCATATCCACCAATTTGCTCGAAAGCGCTAATTCGTACGGTTGATAATGAAACAAAGGATATTCAGGAACGTTGACTTCATGATAATGTACATTCTGATTCAGAAGTGCTAAACGTACAGGTTGTCGATAAGTGATAAAGTGAATTTCATGACCACGATGAGCGAGTTCTAAACCTAATTCGGTTGCCACTACTCCACTTCCACCAAACGTTGGATAACAAACAATTGCTATTTTCATTCAAATAAATTAAAAGGCTAATTTAGTGAAATAGGTCACGTGTTGACGTGAAATGTTCGTTAAATTATTTAATAATGGCGTCCTGAATGATTTTCTGAATATCTTCCCGTATGTTTTGTTTTGAAAGTGTGTTTGGTGCATTTGAATCAGGGAATGTTCGATTGGATAAAAACACATAGACAATTTCCGTTTCTGGATCGGCCCACGCCATAGTTCCCGTGAAACCTGTATGTCCGAAACTTTCTTTCGATACACAGCCACAGGTTGGGCCTTCTTTGCCCAATTGCGGTTTGTCGAATCCGAGTCCGCGACGGTTACCTTCCAAGCAAAAATGACAGTTGTTAAACGTGAGCATTGTTTCGGGTGAAAAATACTGTTGTCCACCGTAATTTCCTTTTTGAAGAAACAATTGCATCATTTTGGCAATATCCATCGAGTTGGAAAAAACGCCTGCATGTCCACCCACGCCACCTTGCATCGCTGCCGTCATGTCATGTACATAGCCTTGAATTTTGGAGTGACGGAAATAGGTATCGTCTTCTGTTGGTGGAATCACACTCATATCAAATTTAAGTAGTGGATTATACATGGTGTTGTTCATTCCCAATGGCTTGAAATAATGTTCCGTCGTTAGAATATCCAATGATTGACCCGTCATTTTTTCGATATAATCTTTAAGAATGATAAAAGTAAAATCGCTGTATTTGTATTCTTTTTTATCAATCAGTTTACTATTAATAATTTTGTTCATGATAGTATCTTGATAATCATCACGCATGTATAAATTTTCAGCTACTTGTTTGGTAAATCCTTCACGGTAGGCCAAACTGTAATACCTGTCAGCCGGACATTTATCAGCATCTAAAGTTGGTTTGTAAAATGGTTCCCACGCAGGCAGACGACCATAGTGCGATAACAATTCTTTAAAGGTGATGTCTTTCTTATTAGAAGCAGCGAAAGCGGGTAACATATCGCCAAGTTTGGTCTCAAGTTTCACCAATCCTTTGTCGTACAAATGCATGACATTGGGCAAAGTTGCAACCATTTTTGTGACTGAAGCTACATCGTAAATGTCTGAATTTTTTACTTTGGTTTTTTTATCGTATTCATGATGACCGAAGGATTTTTGGTAAATTACTTTTCCTTTTCGGGCAACCAAAATTTGCATTCCGGGTGCCATTTTTCCGTCGATGGCTTTGTTCGCAAGTTTTTCGATTTCGTTTAATTTCACCGAACTCATACCCACACTTTCAGGAGAAGTGAATCCTAAAACATTTATTTTGTCTGTTTCTAATCCGTCATTTACTTTAAACGAAGTTCCGACAGAAACAGGTAACCTTCCTTTGGCTCCAAGTGCTCCAAATATAATTTCTGCCGAAACGACTTGCGCAATTTCACTGTTTTGATACGAAACTACAATGGATTTAATTTTATCAATCGATTGAACGGTTGATAACACATATGGCTTGGCAAAAACATCTAGAATTACGTTTTTTGTAACTGCGATTTTTTCAATAATTTCGAGGTCACTTTTTGAAAATTCTTGCGTCTTCCACCAACTTATTTCCGATTTATGATAGCCAATAATTACGGTATTAAATGGGCTGAGTCGTTCTAATAAAGTTGTTTCGTCAGCAATCGGAATTTCAGTTACCTCAGTATAATTACTAAGGGCAGACAGAAAAGAAGATCCAGAAAAATCACCCAATTTAATATAGGCTACTTTAGCATTAGTTAAGTCCTTTATGGGTAAAATTCTGTTTTCGTTTTTGATGACAGTAACAGCATTTTCATAAAGTTCATATAAAAGTGAGTTGTTCTCCGCTGGATTGATGTCTGAGTTGATAGTTTTGGTATCAATAGGCTTGTACTTATTCAAACCAACTTTAAATTTATATTTCAATATTTTCTTTACTGATTGTTCAATTCGATCATCAGAAATCAAATTATCGGCATATGCCTTGGTGAATTTTTCTAGTGCAAAAGGTACGTTTTCAGCAAATAACAAGATATCATTACCTGCTAAAAAAGCTTCCAAATCGATATCACCTGGTTTTCTTAAACTGCTTGCACCTTTCATATTCAAAGCATCGGTAAAAATCAATCCATCAAAACCCATTTTATTCTGAAGTAATTCGGTTACCACAGGATACGAAAGTGAGGTAGGGAGATTTTCTCGTGGTTCTAAATTTGGAACACTTAAATGTGCTACCATCACCGATTCTAAGCCTTCATCAAACATGCGTTTGTACGGATACAATTCGACGTTTTCAATGCGTTCTTTTGAAAAGGTAACGACGGGTAATGTATGGTGTGAATCGGTTGACGTATCTCCGTGACCCGGAAAATGTTTTCCAGTTGAGAATACACCTTGGTTTTGAACGCCAGTCATCAAAGCGATTGCACTTTCAGTTACATTCCTTTTATCTTCTCCAAATGAACGGTAACCAATAATAGGGTTTAGCGGATTGGTATTGACGTCAATTACGGGAGCAAAATTAAAATGAACTCCTATTCGCCTCGATTCTTTACCCATTTGGGCACCTAATTTTTCAATAATTCGGGTGTCTTTTATAGCGCCTAATGTCATATTCCAGGGAAATCTATAGGTAGAATCCAAACGCATGCTCAATCCCCATTCTGCGTCGATTCCCACAAATAATGGAACTTTTGATTTCGACTGAAAGCGATTGGTGAGTTTAGCTTGACGACCTGGACCGCCTTGAAAAAAGATGACGCCACCAATTTTTTGATCGGTGACTAATTTTTCTATGGTCTTGAAATGTTCTTCATCTTTATTGGAATAAGCAGCCACCATAAACAATTGTCCAATTTTTTCATTGAATGAAAGTTGGTTGTATACACTGTCCACCCATTTTTCTTCACCGGCAGTGGATTTAAAAAACGTTTTTCGATCTGATTTTCGATGCGGAACATATACGTCTTCCTCCTCAAGATAAGTCTTGTCCTTTGGCAATCCAATAGTACTTGAACCTCCTATTTTGTTTTTTGTAGAAGAACAATTGACTACTGATGCTAAGGTGATCAATAGTAATAAAAGACAAAGTATTTTTTTCATTAAGTGGATTTAAAAGAAACGACTGTGCCAACTGTCACTAGCGGGAACTTCCCAGTTTTCGTTCCATTCTTCAATAGTATTAACGAGATTATTAAACACTATAGTATTAGCAGTAACGGCTTTTTCTTTGGCCATACGTTTAAAATCGATCAGGGTTTTGTGTGCCACGTGCTCTCCATTTTTAAACGTCACATTCATTTTATCCAACAAATCCACATCGTAGCGTTGTTCTAAATTTTGGATGAATGCCACAGAAGCATCAATGGAACAACCCGTCGCTGCTTGCACTTCTGGATTTACAGCAAGTATGATAAAGCGGTTGTATTTGAATTGATACGACGCTTCTAGTGAGGTACCATGAGCGCTCCAATTACTTATGAACTCGACCAAATCGGTTTCAATTTCTGTGATTTCTTCGTCAGAGAATTTTCGATTGGATTGGTAAATCCATATTTTGGATTCGGCGGGTAAATTTTCGAATGGAATGTACATGTTTTTTAATTTTGAAGTTAGAAGTACGAGTTACGAACTTATAAGTCTTGCGCGTTGGCAATTAGTTCAGCAATATCGAGTACTTTAATTTCGGCTTCTTTTTCTTTGTTTTTCACGCCGTCGGTCATCATTGTATTACAAAAAGGACAAGCTGCAGCAATGATTTCGGGATTGGTTTCTAAAGCATCTTCGGTACGTTCGATGTTGACTTCCTTATTTCCGGGTTCGGCATCTTTAAACATTTGTGCACCACCAGCGCCACAACATAGACCGTTGGCACGAGAACGTTTCATTTCGACTAATTCGGCGTCTAATTTCTGAATTAATTCTCTTGGCGCTTCGTATACATTGTTCGCTCTGCCTAAATAACACGGATCGTGGAAAGTAATTCGTTTTCCTTTGAATTGTCCGCCTTCAATGGTCAAACGGCCTGAGTCTAAAAGCGATTTTAGAAATTCGGTATGGTGAACCACTTCGTATTTTCCACCTAATTCAGGGTATTCGTTTTTGATGGTGTTGAAACAATGCGGACACGCAGTTACGATTTTTTTAACTTCATACGCGTTCATGACTTCGATGTTCATCATGGCTTGCATCTGAAACAAAAATTCGTTTCCGGCTCTTTTAGCTGGATCGCCTGTACAACTTTCTTCGGTTCCGAGTACAGCGAACTCGACATTGGCCCGATTCAAAATCCGTACAAATGCTTTAGTAATTCGTTTAGCACGATCATCAAAACTTCCGGAGCAACCGACCCAGAACAATACTTCGGGTTGTTTGCCTTGAGCCATCATTTCCGCCATGGTTGGCACAATTAAACTTTCTGACATAGTTTTATTTTTTGTATGGTATTATCATATTGACAACTTTTAAATGTCATTACTCACGATGTTCATCATCAAACACTTGAATGGTCACCTCTTTATCAACCAAATCAGTGAATTTTCCACGGTAGCGCGTAGCTTTTACCAAGTGATTATCAATCCAATGGTAGTTTCCTCCACGAGGTTTTCCCATGACCATCCCGTGGTACTTAAATCCGTGCTTCTTTAACCAAATCTCGGTATATTCTCTGTGCGCTTCGGTTCGTGATGTAAAAAAGAAGATGATATGACCTTCATCGAACCATTTGTTTAAGGTAATCAACGCGTCTGGATATACTTCTGCAGTTAACATGCGCTCGGGTTCTTCGTTCGGAATATCATCACATATGGTTCCGTCGATATCAATTAGATAATTTTTAATTCCTTCTGGCAAAATTGGACTTACTTTTTGTCCGTTTTCGCTGTGCTCTTGGAGGCTTTTTTCAATTTCGTCTGCTTTCATTTTGTTTACATTTTTTGTTTTTACTACTTTAATAACTTCCCAAGCCTCACTTTTATGGGAGATTATTTTTTTTATGATGAATGGACTAAAGTCCGTTCTTATTCAGATGCTGCTCTTTCTACAAACGGACTAAAGTCCGTCCTTATTCAGATGCTGCGCATCAGAGATTATTCGTTTTTCCAGTTTAGACGATCCATTTGATTGTATTGCCATGGTGCGCCGTTGTTTTCAATATTGGTCATCATCGCATTTAGCGATTGCGGAGCAGCACTTTGTTCCATTACCAAATATCTTCTCATATCAACTATGATAGAAAGTGGACTGATGTTAACCGGACATTCTTCCACGCACGCATTACACGACGTACAAGCCCATAATTCTTCTGACGTAATGTAATCATTCAATAACGACACATTATCTGGAATAAACACACCTTTATTTTTGTCAATGTTTCGTCCCACTTCTTCTAAACGATCACGAGTGTCCATCATGATTTTACGAGGAGACAATTTTTTACCCGTTTGGTTGGCTGGACAGGCAGAAGTACAACGACCACATTCGGTACATGTGTACGCATTCAACAACTGCACCCAATTCAAATCCTGTACATCACTTGCACCAAATTTACTTGGAACAGCATCAGCTGGTGGCGCGGCATACGGATCGGCACTTGGATCCATCATCAATTTAACTTCGTTGGTTACACTTTCTAGATTATCTAATTTACCTTTAGCATTTAAATCAGCGAAATACGTATTGGGAAAAGCCAATAAAATATGCAAATGTTTCGAATAGTATAAATAGTTTAGAAAAATCAGAATGATGATGATGTGCAACCACCAAAACGTTCGTTCTAACATATATACAGCTTCATTGCTCATTCCGTCGAAGATGGGCGCTATGAATTGCGAAACCGGAAACGAACCTGCTTTTTCGTAATGTCCGAATACTTCGCTTAAATTTTGAAGGTGAAAATCGGATGCATTCATTAATAGGAACAACGACATCAATACGACTTCAAAGTACAAAATGTAGTTGGCATCATTTCGTGGTTTCCCATTCAAATCAGTACTTGCAAAACGTTTTAATTTGATGGCGTTTCTTCGAATCCAAAAGACAACTACCGCTACTAACACGAGAAATGCTAAGATTTCAAAAGAAGCTATAAGGAAATCATAAAATCCACCCATAAACGCAAAAACACGATGCGTTCCAAAAAGTCCGTCGATAATGATCTCGAGTAACTCAATATTGATGATCACAAAACCTACATAAACAATGATATGTAGAAATCCAGAAATTGGACGCTTCACCATTTTAGATTGACCAAGAGCAATCATAACCATGTTTTTCCATCGTTCTGAAGCGTTATCAGAACGATTTACGTCTTTTCCTAATTTGATGTTTCGGATGAGTTTTTTTACATTTAAAGTAAAATAACCAAATCCGAGTACTAAAATGAGTGCAAAAAATACGGTAGATAAAATACTCATAATCTCTATTTTATAGTGTCATTTGTGGGTGCTGTATAGGGTTTGTTTTTCTTTCCAAAAAGAGAGACGTTCACGTAGCGAGTTGGGTTCAATCTGAGATCTTGAAGCAACAATTCGAGCTCTTTTGACGTTTTCGAAAAATTAGTATACAAAGCATCGTCTTTCATTAGTTTGCCCATTGTTCCTTTTCCGGCATTCATATCGGCCATCATTTTGTCGACGCTAGACAATGTTTTTTCCAGGTTTTTGACCGTTTGTCCGATGTTTGCTTTGGTCAATGAATCGGAAATTTTTGAAAAATTAGCAGATGCTTTTTCAACATTAGTCATCGTGCCGCTTATTTTAGCTTTATTGTCGGCCAACATGGTATTTACTTCTTTGGAAGCAACTTTAAACTCAGCCAATGTTTCGTTTAAATTGGCTAAACTATTTCTTAAATTCTCTTTCGATTTGGCATCCAAAACTTCATTTACGTTTTCCAACATCACATTGGCATTGTCGAGTAATTTTGTAATTTTTTCTTTTAGCGGTTCGATTTGCTTAGCCAATTCGTCAGTTAATCCTAATTTACTAGAAGAAACCAAAAAATCACCATCTACTGCATCACCACCATCAACACCAGGCAAAATTGCAATTTGTTTTCCACCTATCGGATTTGGAGCATAAATTTCAGCCTTACTTGATTTTTTAATTGGGAAATCAGAGTTGATTTGCAATTCGACTCTTATTTTGCCCGTTTGATTATTGATTGCGATACTATTCACTTTACCTATAGATAGGCCGTTTATGGTAACGGGAGCCGACATCACTAATCCTTCTACATTTTCGTATTCAACGAAGAACGTTTTGTAATTGGTAAATAAATCCTTTCCCTTCAAAAAGCTGTATCCCCAAATAAACAATAAGATGGAGGCAATGACAAGTATGGCGGTTTTAATTTCTCTGGATAGTCTCAAAATGTTTTTTTTATAAAAATAGTATATTATTTGATAGCGTCTTTGATAGTTATACTTTTCCCATCTTTAAAAGCAATTAAAAATGCTGTGTCAAAGCCTTTGCTTTTAGCATCTTGTAGTAGTTTTTTGGCTGTTTCGTAATTTGCCGTTTCACCATACATATATTTGTAAAGATTATTTTCAAACGAAGTTGTGATGTCGTTCAATCCTTTAAAGTTGGCCGGAATTAAGGCCATTTTCTTGCTGCTAACTGAAAGTTGAACTTTAAAAACGATTCCTTTAGCATCGACAATTTCTTTTGAATAATCTACAATAACTGGTTCGTTTTTCAGAGGAACTTCAGCTATTTTTTCAATTTTTCTCGGAGTTGGTTTGTCAATCACGGGTTCGTTTGATCCTTCGCCAAAAAATTCTTTTTTATAAATCACAATGGCATCTGCAATGCTTTGTGCCACTTCTTGTTGTCCTTCTTCAGAATCTAGTCGTCCACCTTCAGTTGGATTAGAGATGAATCCCATCTCAATTAAAACGCGAGGCATAAAAGCTTTATGCAATACCATAAATGGTGCTTGTTTTACTCCACGGTCCTTTTGTCCAATGTAATTAGTGAAATTTTCCTGTACTTTTCCGGCTAAAGCGATACTGTTTTCTAGATATTCTTCTTGAATCAAAGTAACCCCAATCATCGATTCGGGTGAATTTGGATCGAATCCTTCGTATTTTTCTTTATAATCTTTTTCTAATGTAATAACCGAGTTTTCCTTTTTAGCAACTTCCAAATTGGAAGCATTTTTATTCAGTCCC
Source organism: uncultured Bacteroidota bacterium (assembly GCA_903902795.1). Classification (GTDB taxonomy): domain Bacteria; phylum Bacteroidota; class Bacteroidia; order Flavobacteriales; family Flavobacteriaceae; genus Flavobacterium. Next base: position 10,573 of record CAIUWH010000099.1, on the reverse strand, counting down.
ATTACATAGGTTTCAGAACCTTCTGCGCTATTATTTTTGCTAGCGTTGCAATGAATAGAAACAAAAACATTCGATTCGGCTCTGTTTGCGATGTTGGCACGTTCGACTAAATCAATAAACACATCGGTTTTTCGGGTGTAAATCACATCGATATTCGGATTTTTCTCAAGAATTTTACCAACTTTTAAAACGACAGCAAGTGATATATTTTTTTCAATATGACCGTGATAAACCGCGCCAAAATCATGAGCTCCATGACCTGCATCTAAAGTGACTTTGAATTTTTGTTCTTGCGAGAAAGCGCTGCTAAACGCAAACAACAACAAAAATAAAAGGAGCTTATTCATTTGTATATGTTTTGATCTGTATTTCAATTTTTTTTGCAAATTTAGTCATTATTGTTGAACCACAACTGCTCTAGGTGACTTTTACTTTCCTTGAATTGTTATGATAAATGCATCCGAAAAACCTTTTTTTCGAGCATATGCCTGTAATTTTTTAGCTTCTTCCAAATCATTCGTTTCTCCATACATATACTTGTACACCGAATTACTATAGGTTTTTGATAACTTATCCAATCCTTTAAAATTAGAAGAAGTTAATTTTATTTTTTTAGAACTCGCTGAAAGTTGTATTTTATAAATTGTCTGATTGTCATCAACGTCACTTTTAGCAGGTTTTTCAGTATTCGAAGTTTGATTTATAGTATGACTTGCCACATCATTTTGTGAATCACCATAGTATTCTTTTTTGTAATCGATGATGGCATTAGCGATTTGTAAAGCCATTTTTTCTTGACCTTCATTGGAGTTTAAAAATGCACCTTCTTCTTTATTGGACAGAAACCCTAACTCAATCAATATTCCAGGCATGCCCGCTGCATCTAAAACCCACAAGGGTTGTTGCTTAACACCTCTCGAACTTCTGTTGGCATTGATCGTAAAATTATTCTGAATTTTGGTAGCCAAGTTTATACTGTTATTCAAATTTTCCTCTTGCATCATCGTCAAACCCATTAATGTCTCTGGCTCTTTTGGATTGAAACCCTTGTATGTTTCTTTATAATTATCTTCCAACAAGATCACTGAATTTTCGGCCTTGGCCACTTCAAGATTCATGTCAGTTCGCGATAAACCCATTACAAAAGTCTCAGTTCCTTTTGGGCCGAAGTTCTTCACCGAATTGCAATGGATGGAAATAAATAAATTGGCATTGGCTTTATTGGCTATTTTTGGGCGATTAGCAAGCTCTATGAAAACATCATTAGTACGAGTATAAATAACTTTGATGTCTTTATGCGATTCTAAATACTTAACTACCTTTAAAGTGGTTTTTAGCGCAATGTCTTTTTCTTTAAAACCGTGATAAGAATTCCCAGGATCTTTTCCACCATGACCAGCATCCAGTAGAATTATAAACGGCTGTTTACTTTGCGAAAGCACTGAACCACAGAGTAATAAAGCAGTAAATATGAATGTAAGTGATAGTGCAGTACTGAATTTCATTTGCAAAAGTTAATTTTAATTAAAACGTTTAACTTATAAAAGTATTATTTACTTATTTTTGGCCCATATTAAAACTAGCTTTGATAGTTCAAAAATCAAGCCGATTTTTACAAAAATAGTATTTAAACCTTTGCGTACAAACTTATTTTATATCGTTTTATTAGCAACTTTCCTAACAATTTGTTCTGGAAAAGTCTACGCACAAGAATTGCCAAAAAGAAGTACTTCACTACCTGCTATAAATCAACCAGATACTACCAAGATTAAAGTAGTTTCGGAGCAAAAAGTTGACACGATTTCAGTAGATTCAATAAAAAAAGGAAAAAATTATTTAGAAGGAAAAGTCAAATACAAAGCCAAAGAATACGCCCAATTTAATCAGAAAAGCAAAATACTTACCTTACACGACAAAGCTGAACTATACTATTTGGATTATGAGTTGACTTCCGGCCGAATTGTTTTTGATAGCAATAAGAATGAAGTATATGCCGGCCGTTTAAAAGATTCAACTGGAACCTACTACCAATATCCGGTATTTAAACAAGGCGCTAATGTGATTGAACCTGATTCGATTCGGTTCAATTTTAAATCTAAAAAGGCTTTGGTGTGGAATTCTAGAACCGATCAAGGCGAATTTAAAGTGAAAGCGGCTATTACCAAGAAAGAAAATGATTCGGTGTATTTTATGAAAGGAGCACGATTTACCACCTCGGTAAATGTTGACGATCCCGAATATTATTTTCTAACGAATAAAGTAAAGTTTGTGCCAGGAAAGAAGATAGTGGTTGGTTTTACCAATATGTGGATTTATGACGTTCCCACTCCACTCGCCTTGCCTTTTGCATTCTTTCCTATGACTGAAAAAGCGCGTTCTGGAATTATCATTCCGAATTACAACTATACGGAACAACGAGGTTATACCTTACAAAATGGCGGATATTATTTTGCTTTAAGTGATTATTATGATTTAGCAGTTTTGGGCGATTATTATACCAACGGAAGTTATGGAATTCGCTTTGAAACCAATTATGCGATTCGGTATAAATTTAATGGATTATTTAATTTTAGGTATGAAAATCTAATTGATGGTGAACGTGGATTTCCAAACTACGCGAAAAGCAGTATCTATAATATTCAGTGGACGCACAGTAAAGACGGTAAATCCAATCCGAATTCACGTTTTTCATCTTCAGTCAATTTAGGAAGTAGTAAGTACTTTAGACAGACTCTAAATCAAGTAAATGTGGGGTCAAACTTAAATAATACGTTAAACTCTTCTATATCTTACAATCGAACCTTTAGTTCGATTCCGCAAGTCAATATTGCGCTTACAGCCACTCATTCTCAAAACACCAACACCGAAAGCATCAACATGACATTGCCAACTTTTACTGCAAATGTTGATCGTATATTTCCGTTTGCCTCTGATTCAAAACCAAAAAAGGGAATCATACAAAACATCAATCTGCGTTACGACGTGACCGGAAGTAATTCGTACACCACTAACGATTCATTGTTTTTTAAATCTGAAATGTTCAAAACAGGAACAACTGGTTTTCAGCACAATATTCCACTTAGCACCAATTTTAAAGTTTTCAAATTTTTTAATGTGAATACCTCCATTAATTATAGAGAGGTTTGGTATTTACAAACCATAAAAAAGAGAACCGATTTCGAGAACAATAAGGTCGTTGATGATCGGGTTAACGGGTTTGATTCGTTCAGAACCTACTCGTTTGCAAATGGTATCTCTACCACGGTATATGGAACCTATGACTTCGGAGAGGATAAAAAAGTAAAAGCGATACGACATACTATATTGCCTTCTATTTCGCATGGTTATACGCCCAAATTTGATCAGTATTTGGAGCAATATGAAGCGGACCGAAATTACAATCGATTTACTGGGCCAAACACCAATAGTCAGTTCCGCAATTATACGCGTTTTGACGGCGGAATTTATGGGGCTCCAAATCTAGTTGATGCCAATAGTATTGGCGTCTCGTTGGGAAATTTATTCGAAGCCAAGGTGCGTGATCGAGATTCGACGGTTACAGAAGCAAAAAAGATTCAGTTGTTGCGTTTAAATTTAGGTTCTAACTATGACTTCAAGATAAAAAAATGGAGTAGTATTAGCTTTAATGGAGGAACCGCGTTTTTTGAAGAAAAAATGGCGGTGAATTTTGGAGGAAGTATCGAGCCGTATGAGTTTGTGAATACACAATCGAATTACGTTCGGAAAGCGTTTACTGTATCTAATGCAAATTTATCGATGAATTACGCTTTAGCAAGTAATAGTTTTGGTACTAAGAAAGAAAAGAAAAATAAACGAGGTGAGCTGAATGGTGGTCGTGAAGATGACTTATTTGGAACCAACGTCGATTTTAGTGACCGACGTGAAAGTCAGTTTGAAAATGAAGGCGAAGAAGTTAAACAAACTGAATTGTATAAATCGGAAATTCCCTGGGAACTTACACTTGCTTTTGCTATTAATTACAACGATACCGATTTTGGTGATAAAATCACGAGCAGTAGTATCATGATATCGGCAAATTCTCAAGTTACCCCGATGTGGAAAATGGGAGTTTCGACAGGATATGACTTTATAAATAATGGTGTTACGTTTACTCAAATTAGAATGGAGCGCGATTTATTGAGTTGGAGAATGGACTTTAACTGGTCGCCTTTTGGGGATTTAGCGAATTGGGGATTTTTTATCGGAATAAAATCGGGCGTGTTGAGTGATATCAAATGGGATAGACGTTCGTTACCAGATAGAACACTTAGATAGAAGTACGAGGTACGAAGTTGGATGTACGAAGTTGTTAAATAATACAATTACTATGAAGAAAATAATTTTTACGGATAAAGCGCCAGCTCCGATTGGTCCGTACAATCAAGCTGTCTTGATTGGAAATACGTTGTATACATCTGGTCAAATTGCTTTGCATCCTGCTACAATGGAGTTGATTATGGATGATATTGAAGTAGAAACCAAGCAAGTCATGGAAAACATGAAAGCGGTCTTGGAAGCAGCAGAAATGTCGTTCGACAACGTCGTGAAAACCACAATTTTTATTATGGATATGGGCGACTTCGCTCGGATCAATTCTGTTTACGGTAGTTATTTTGATGAGCAAACTGCGCCAGCTCGCGAAACAGTTCAAGTGGCCGGATTACCCAAAGGAGTGAATGTCGAGATTTCGATGATCGCAGTAAAATAAGTGGTCAGTATTCAGTAACTAAGAAAAACATTACTGCATTTCATCTAATCCAAGCAGCAACAATTGTGCGGTTGCTTCATTAGTGGCTAGTGGAATATTGTGCACATCACAAATTCGGATGAGCATGCTTATGTCGGGTTCGTGTGCATGACTTGAGTTGGGATCTTTAAAAAATAACACCATTTTGGTTTTACCTTCTGCTACACGAGCTGCGATTTGAGCATCGCCGCCTTGCGGACCCGAAAGCATCTTTTTTACTTTAAATCCGGCTGCCTCTGCTTTTCCGCCAGTGGTTCCCGTAGCAATGATTTTAATATTTTCTTTTAAAAGCAGTTCCCTATTTTTGTTTAAAAACTGTACCATATCGGCTTTTTTTCCGTCGTGTGCAATGATGGCTATTTCCATGTAGTAAATTTGTTTTAACCGCAAAGTTCGCAATGTTTCAGCAAAGTTCGCAAAGAAAAAGCCTGAAATGTTACACTTCAGGCTCCTTTTTATTTATTTAGAATGTGGTATTGTATCAATCCGTCAATGGGTCGGCGTAATACATTGCCTACTTTAATATCGTAGGCGTCTAATGCTATTTCTAATTCTTCTTTCAAGTAGAAGGCAATCGAACCTACAAAATGTACAAGTACATCGTGGCAGTTTTCGAACTGCATGATATAATTTTCTACAAAATCCTTCATTTCGGCTTTGATGATTTCTTTGCAGAAAGGTTCATCTTTGTGTTTGATCAGGAATTTTGCGAACGTCGCTAAATAGGCGTTCGGATTTGGTTCTTTATATAAATTGTGCTTGATGTAATCGGCATCGACGTTGTATTCTTCTTCAAATTCTTTGGCCAGTTGTTTGGGCATTTTATTGAAGTAATATCCTCGAAGCAAGTGGCGCCCAAAACGATTACCCGAGCAATCATCCATAGCGATATAACCCAGCGATTGTACTTTTTGATGCAATACTTTTCCGTCGAAGAAACTGCAATTAGAACCCGTTCCTAAAATACAAACAATGGCTTGTTCGTCTTTGGGTGTTGTGGCATATACTGCCGCGTAGGTGTCTTCGTGAACGGTAACAGCTGCTTTAGAAAAATATTCTTTGAACACAACGGTTAAAAAACCTTTCATTCGGTCGGTTCCGCAACCGGCGCCGTAAAAGAACAGATGCGACGCTTTGTCTTTGTTGTGTGCGATGTCGAATTTATCATCCAAACGAGCGATGATTTCTTCTTTGTCGAGCACTTCCGGATTGAGTCCGAGTGTTTGAGTAGTAAAAAGGACTTTTCCTTTATCGTCTATTGCAATCCAATCGGCTTTGGTTGAACCGCTGTCTACGAGTAATTTCATTCTATTCTAGTTTGGTTGGTTTAGTTTGTTTTAATTTCAAAATTCATTGTTCGTTATTCTATTGTTCAACATTTCTTGTAGTTCAATTTTCAATGTTGATTAACGAATGTTCAATTTTGAAGTGATTGCCCTAGCCCCGATTGCAGCCGGTATCCTTTTTATTGCTTTACGAAAAAGCCCTTCGATTGCACTTCATCTTCGCTCAGTATAAACTTCTCAGGGTGACAAGCAATAAAAAGATAAAGGCGAAAAGCGGGAAACGGCTCCTAAAAAAAATCAGAATTAATTCAAAAATAACAAATCCTACCAACATAAAAGTCGATAGGATTTGTAAATGTATGAATTATTTTAAACCTGCAACGTGAACCGACAAATCGATTAATTTACTTGAGTATCCGTATTCGTTGTCGTACCAAGAAACTAATTTAAAGAAAGTTGAATTTAAACCGATTCCGGCTTTAGCATCAACAATCGAAGTTCTTGAATCGCCTACGAAATCTTGAGAAACCACGTCATCTTCTGTATAACCTAGGATTCCTTTTAACTCGTTTTCAGATGCTTTTTTCAAAACCGCCATAATTTCTTCATACGAAGTTTCTTTAGCGACTTTTACGGTTAAATCAACTACAGAAACATCTACGGTTGGTACGCGGAATGACATTCCCGTTAGTTTTCCGTTCAATTCCGGAATTACTTTTCCGACTGCTTTTGCTGCACCAGTTGAAGATGGAATGATGTTTACACTAGCTGCTCTTCCGCCTCTCCAATCTTTTTTCGATGGTCCGTCTGCTGTTAATTGAGTTGCTGTTGTAGCATGAACGGTGGTCATTAAGCCTTCTACGATTCCGAAGTTATCATTGATTACTTTAGCTAATGGAGCCAAGCAATTAGTAGTACATGATGCGTTGGAAACGATAGTATCGGCCGCTGTCACTTTGGTATGGTTAACTCCCATTACAAACATTGGCGCGTCTGCTGAAGGCGCTGAGATTACAACTTTTCGTGCTCCACCATCGATGTGGTATTGCGCCGTTTCTAGTGTCGTAAAAATTCCAGTACATTCTGCCACGACATCAACATCTACATCTTTATCATCCCATTTAATTAATTTTGGATCGCGTTCTGCGGTTACTCGGATGAATTTATCGTTTACATATAATTGTCCGTCTTTTACTTCTACTTTTCCGTTGAAACGGCCGTGAACTGAATCGTATTTTAACAAGTACGCTAAATGGTCTACATCTAGTAAATCATTTATGGCAACTACTTCTACATTATCTCTATTGTATGTTTCTCTGAAGACAATTCGTCCAATTCTACCAAAACCGTTGATTCCTAATTTTACTTTTGACATTGTATTTAATTTATTTTTTTATTGATTTTTGAAATTGATATTGTTTTTGAATTATGTGGTCATAATATCGGATACGCGTAATAATTCTCTGTCGATGGCTGCGTGTCCTTTAATCGCTTGTTCGAGCGGCGTTAATGCAACTTTGTCGTTGAGCATTCCTACCATAAAATTGGATTTACCTTCAAGAATTGACTCTACTGCTTTTACGCCCAAGCGACTGGCGAGTACGCGATCAAAACACGAGGGCGAGCCACCGCGTTGCATGTGTCCTAAAACGGATACACGTATATCGTATTCGGGGAAATTTTCTTCGATGTAATCTTTTAGTTCGAATACATTTTTACCGATTTTATCGCCTTCTGCAATCACAACAATACTAGACGATTTCCCTGATGCTTTACTTTTTCGCAACGAATCCAGCAAACGATCTAAACCTAAATCTTCTTCTGGAATGAGAATTTCTTCTGCTCCTGCTCCTATTCCCGCGTTCAATGCGATATGGCCTGCATCACGACCCATAACTTCTACTAAAAACAGACGGTTGTGCGAACTAGCGGTATCACGAATTTTATCGATACATTCTACTACCGTATTTAAAGCCGTATCAAAACCGAGTGTATGACTGGTTCCAAAAATATCATTATCGATGGTTCCGGGTATTCCCATTACAGGGAAATCGTATTCAGCGTTAAAAACTTCAGCTCCTGTAAATGAACCGTCACCACCAATTACAACCAGCCCATCAATTCCTGCTTTGACTAAATGCTTATGTGCTTTTTCTCGACCTTCTTTGGTCATGAATTCTTTCGAACGCGCTGATTTAAGAATTGTTCCACCTTTGTTGATGATGTTGTTTACGGAACGCGGTCCCATTTCTTTGAAATCGCCTTCTATCATTCCTTGGTATCCTCGGTAAATACCAATGCATTCAATAGAATGGAAAGCACATGTTCGTACAACAGATCGAATGGCAGCATTCATTCCAGGTGAATCACCACCTGAAGTTAGAACACCTATCTTTTTTATTGTTTTCGACATTTTTGTTACATTTTTATGTAAAATTAGCAAACAATACCCATACTTACTAAGTAATTAATACTACCGCCTAAAATAGCTGTAAATTCAAACGTTTTCGTTGATAAGTTTCTGTAGAGAGGTAAAAATGTTAATAAAGAGCGTAAGATGTTAGTCTTCTACAGGAACTGCTTCTTTATTATTCTCGGGTTTTGATTTTTTATTCTTTTCAGATTCCGAACTATTTAGATTGATATAGTCGGGAAGTAAATTCGGATCCGATTCTTCTTGCGCATTCTTTGGTTTTTCAATGTCAATTTTATGTTTGGTAAAAATCTTATTGATCAGTTCTTTAAAGGTATCAAAATCGACTTCATAATTCAAACCTAAGCCTTGAGTATATCCAATACCTTGACCGATATAATTGATATCGTTTTCGCGATTGAATACCCTTAAATTGAGCGTTCCATCTTCGTTTACGCGGTATAATAATTCAAAATTACCGACAACAGCCGATTCATTTAGACCACCGACAGGCACTCCGACTACACCGTTTATGGTAATTCGTTCATTAATTTTGGTAGAAATATTGGCCACCACTCGACCATCCGTTTCGAGTCCGGGTGTCCGATCAGCCTGGTTATATGAAATTCCAAGTTGTAGTTTATCATCATTATTTCCGAATAACTGACTGAACATATTTCCAGCAGTTTCGAATAGCGAACCATAAGCCGCATTACTAGCATTTTCGGCTGTGACAAATGAGCCTGTAGATAAAAGCGCAAGAGCTTGCGTTTGTCGGATGGATGGATCGTCTAGAACCGTTTGAATTTCTGATTTTAGTGTACTAGTGACAGTTGGAAAACTAATGATGAAATCGGGCTCTGGACTACTAATCGTTCCTTTTAAATCGATGATTACTTCTACGGGAATCTTTCTATTTAAAGAAGAGTTGTTAATTAAAACAGCGGGATTTGCAGTTGTTTCGTAAACTGCTTGTAAATCCAATATCGCTCGATACGGATCACCTTCCCAAGCAATGTAGCCATTTTTTTTCACCGTTAAATTTTTATCAAAAAGGCCGCCATATTTGAAATTATAACTTCCTTTTTCAACCACGTAGTCACCATACATTTCAAATTTCCCGAGTGTATTGATTCGGAATAGTAAACCACCTTTTCCAGTTCCCTTCATACCATGACCTGAGCCTCGATCTAAAATAACTTCTATTGATGCATCGGGTGTAATTTCGAATTCAAAATTCAATTCTAAACCTTTATAACTTCTACCTCTGTCGATTGCGGCTAAACCTTTATTATACTTTTCGTTATCGGTAAGAAAATGTATGTACGCTTTTTGATCTATAGCATCGGCATCGTTAATTGGTATTTTGATATCAGTTCCTGTTTCTGATTTGGCTTCAACATCAATAACCAAACCGTCGGTTGGACCGTAAATAGAAGCATTTCCGCTTATAAAAGCAGTTCCGAAATAAGCAGCATCTTCACTGTCTTTAGTGTTTAGCGCCAAAAAACGATTGGTTTCAATATCAATTTTTAATTCCCAATCCGCAAAATTATTATGCTTGATAAATCCTTCAACAATGGCTTTTGATTTGTATTTAGTATCGAAAATACCCGATTTTTGTATAATGAATTTATCCCTAGTGACATCAATAATTGAATTCTCATCGAATTGCAAATCGACATTCAAATACGGAATCGTCAATCCGGCATTTTCAACAAACAACCTTCCGTTGTAATCGATGCTTTTGACATTTCCATCCAAACGAGCGCTACCCGTGACGTCACCTCGAATGTTATTAAAGGCGTCACCTCCTAAATTGCTAAGTACTCCTAAATTGAATTTTTTGAATTTCAGGACTACGTCGAGCATAGCTTCTTCGCCTACTATTTCTAGATTTCCGAGCGCGTTAAACGATTCTACGTTTTCGTTTTCAATATTGGAATTGATTAAGAATTTTCTAAAGTTTTCATCGCCTTCTATTTCAAGCGTCATATCACCCAACAAATTTTCGTTTATTTCTAGCTGATTAATCAGTAGGTTGGATGTTGGTTTATAAACTGATTTATCTTGCTTGATATTCACTTCGCCATTCACAAATCCCTC